>JBGQKK010000157.1:0-6818 GCA_041499545.1 Gammaproteobacteria bacterium
CTCCGCCGAGCATGTCTTCGTCCAGTTCAGCGGGCTCGAAATCCAGGCCGCCGGCGGCAAGCGCACGACGCTTCATTATTGCCAGGACCCGGCGGACGCTGCCAAGACCATCCTGATCGAAGCCGCCTGCACCACGCCGGTGGCGCCGAAACAGCTGGACCTGCTGGCGCTGTCCGGCGGCCAGGCCGAGACCCTACTGGACCATTTCGCGCTGACCGCCGGCCGCTACGAATGGATCCGGCTGATGGTCGATACGGCGGGCACGCGCGATTCCTTTATCGTCGTGCTGGGTGTGGAGCACGAGCTCGAGATACCGAGCGGCGATCAGACCGGTCTCAAGCTCAATCGCGGTTTCAGCGTGCCGGCCGGGGGCAGCGCCGATTTCACCATCGACTTCGATCTGCGCAAGTCGGTACACCTGACCGGCACCGGCGACTACCTGCTCCGGCCCACGCTGCGCCTTGCGGACAACGTCGCGGCCGGCGCCATCGCCGGCACGGTCGATGCCGCGCTCGTTCCCGGCGGTTGCACCCCGGCGGTGTACGTTTTCGCAGGCAGCGGCGTCACCCCCGATGACATCGACGGCACCCCGGCCGACCCTGTGACCACCGCCGCCGTGAAGCTCGACAGCGGCAGTGGAACGTACCAGTACAAAGCCGCGTTCCTCGAGGCCGGCAGCTACACCATCGCCTACACCTGTCAGGCCGCGCTGGACGATCCGGCCGTCAACGACACGCTCAGCTTCAGCGGCACCGCGACGGTTTCAGTGGCGGCCAATACCACCACGGTGCACGACTTCTAGCGATCCACGATTCACCCGCAAGCGGCGCCCCGCTCGCGTCGCCCGCTGCCGAGCCATTCCGGTGCCGTTCCGCGATTGTGGCAAGATCGCGCCTGTCCGATGGTCCGATTTCGACCAGCAGCCATGTTTCCCCCGCGCGCGATCGCCTTCAAGCCCGACCAGACCGTATATCCGCGCGGTGCGAACTGGGTGGGTTACTCGAAGTGATCGACGGCAAGGTGCACGTCTTCGTCGACGTCGCCAACGACCACGGCAATAACACTTGGACCCAGGAAGCGCTCCATCACGCCTATTCCGCCGACGGGCTCAGCGCCTGGGCCCAGGACCCGGCGCCCATCCGCAGGCTCACCGACTTCGCCTGGACCGCGCGCGAAATCCGCTCGCCGGGCGCGTTCCTCGACGGGACGACCCTGCGGCTCTACTTCGCCGGAGACGATTTGCTTAACACGAATGCCTGGGGCATCGGACAGATGACTTGCTCGCTGGCGCCATGAAGTAAACAATAGTCTCTTGAAGCTTTTCCCATCCTCCATCCGCGGCACGGCCACGCCCGGTCCCGGCGCGCCGCCGCAGGGGCTGCTCGCTTTCTACTGGCATTTCGTGAGCCAGTCGAAGGGCTGGTACGCGGCGATGTTCGCGGCGAGCCTCGCCGTTGCCTTGCTCGACACGGTGATTCCGCTTTTCATCGGCAAGCTGGTGTCGCTGATGGAGGCGGCCGACCGCCAGGCGGCGCTCGCGCGCGAGTGGCCGATGCTCTTCGGGATGATAGGGCTGGTGCTGATCGCGAGGCCTTTCGCGATTCTCGTCGACATGGCGATCCGCCAGAACGCGATCATCCCCGGCGCGACGAGCCTCATCCGCTGGCAGAGCCACTGGCACGTGATCCGCCAGAGCTGGCCGTTCTTCCAGAACGATTTCGCCGGGCGCATCGCCAACCGGGTGATGCAGACGGCGAACGCGCTGCGCGAGAGCACGATGGCCTCGATCCGCGCGGTCTGGTACATCGCCGTGTACGGGGCGAGCGCCTACGCGCTGATGGCCGCGGCCGACTGGCGCCTGGGACTGCCGACGCTCCTCTGGTTCGCCGCTTATATTCTCTTCCTGCGCCACTTCGTGCCGAAGCTGCGGGAGCTCGCGCGGACGAGCTCGGAGTTCCGGTCGCTGGTCATGGCGCGCGTGGTCGACAGCTACACCAACATCCTCACGGTGAAGCTCTTCGCGCGGCTCGCCGACGAGGACGCCTACGTGCGCGAGGCGATCGACCAGCACCAGGGCGCGATCGCCGCGCACATGGGCCTCATCACGCGCTTCATGATCGCGCTGACCGCGATGAACGCGCTCTTGCTCGTCGCCACGGCGGCGATCGGCATCGCGCTGTGGGCCCAGGGCGCGGTGAGCGCGGGTGTGGTCGCGACCGCGCTGCCGCTCGCCTGGCAGACGGCCAACGCCGCCGGCTGGGTGAGCTGGGAAGTGACCGGCATTTTCGAGAACGTCGGCACGGTGCAGGAAGGCATGCTCTCGATCGCCGTGCCGCACTCGGGCGCGGACCGGCCGGGCGCGCAGCCGCTGGAAGTCTCGCGCGGCGAGATCCGCTTCGAGAACCTCAGCTTCGGCTACGGCAGGAAGGACGTTGCGCCCGTGATCGAGCGGCTCGAGCTCGCGATCCAGCCGGGCGAGCGCGTCGGCCTGGTGGGGCGCTCGGGCGCGGGGAAATCGACGCTCGTGAACCTCCTGCTGCGCTTCCACGATCCGGAAGAGGGCAGGATCGTCATCGACGGGCAGGACATCGCGCAGGTCACCCAGGAGAGCCTGCGCGCGGCGATCGGCATGGTGACGCAGGACACTTCCCTCCTGCACCGCTCGATCGCGGCGAACATCCGGTATGGCCGGCCCGGCGCGAGCGACGCGCAGGTCGAGGCGGCGGCGAGGAAGGCGCAGGCGCACGCCTTCATCGTGGGCCTGCGCGACTGGAACGGTCGGACGGGATACGACGCGCACGTGGGCGAGCGCGGCGTGAAGCTCTCCGGCGGCCAGCGCCAGCGCGTCGCGCTTGCGCGCGTGATCCTGAAGGACGCGCCGATCCTGGTGCTCGACGAGGCGACTTCCTCGCTCGACAGCGAAGTCGAGGCCGCGATCCAGGAGCAGCTCCTCGGCTTGATGGAAGGCAAGACCGTGATCGCCATCGCGCACCGTCTCTCGACCATCGCGCGCATGGACCGCTTGATCGTGCTTGAGGCGGGCAGGATCGTCGAGCAGGGCACGCACGCCGAGCTGCTGCGCGCGGGCGGCCACTACGCGAAGCTGTGGCGGCACCAGTCGGGCGGGTTCCTCACCGAGGAGGCGCCGCCCGCCGCGGCCGAGGACGAGCTGGCGCAGGAGCCGCCGGAGGACGCGCGCGCCGACGAGAAATCCGGTCCCTCGACCGATGACGCGCCCGTCACGACCCGCACCTGAGGGCGCGCCCCGCTACGGTACGAAGATATCCTTCGGTATGACGCCGTACACCATCTGCACCTGGTCGACCGCCTCGCCGATGATGTAGTTCACCCCGATGCTCGCCAGCGAATAGGCGTCCGCGGCCGACAATTTTTTCTCGCGCTGCAGGAAGGCCACGGTCTCCTCCACCGCCTGCTTCAGCGCCGCGTCGAGATCGGCGTCCATCCCCATCACGTAGTAGCTGTCGTTGTCCTCCGCGCGCGGCCATTTCATGGTCTGGCCCTTGCCCTTGTGGACGACGAACCCCAGGACCGCGGTGAGCGAGGTCTCGATCGCGGTGCCGTTGACCTCGCCGTCTCCCTGGAGCGCGTGCGCATCCCCGGTGTAGAAGAGCGCGCCGCGCTGATGCACGGGAAGATAAAGGCTCGAGCCCACGATGAGCCGGCCGAAATCCATGTTGCCGCCGTAGACGCCGGGCGGCCGCGTGTTGGCGAGGCCCCCGGGGGGCATCACCGCCATGATGCCCATGAAGGGAGACAGCGGCAGCTCGATGCGGGGCGCGAACAGCGCCACCTTGCGCAGGTAGTCGAGCCGGATCACTTTCGGGTAGGGCTTGGTGTGCAGCTCGGGCAGGACGCCCGTGCCCTTGTTGCTGTTGTTCACGCCGTAAGGCACGCGGAACTCGAGATCGAGTATTTGCACCTCCAGCATGTCGCCCGGCTCGGCGCCCTCGATGTAGATCGGGCCGGTGAGCAGGTGCACGCCCGCGTCCTTAGGGCGCTGCAGCTTGTTGTAGATCTCGATCGCGTCAGGCAGCACGTCGCGCGCCGCGATGCCCGAGGCGGCGAAGAACGTGACCGGGTCGGTCCCGTTGATCAGGCCCTGGTGCGAGACCGTGTCGATCTTCACGATCTGCTTCGAGCGGATCTTGGCGACGGGCGCCCGGCCCTCGGGCATATGGCCCCAGACCACGGTGTCCGGATTCGACGGCACGCGGGCG
Source organism: Gammaproteobacteria bacterium (assembly GCA_041499545.1). Classification (GTDB taxonomy): domain Bacteria; phylum Pseudomonadota; class Gammaproteobacteria; order Burkholderiales; family SG8-39; genus VBDM01. Next base: position 4,239 of record JBGQKK010000157.1, read on the forward strand.
TCGACGCCGGTGGCGATCTTGTCGATGTTGTCCATCATCCCGGCGCAGCCCGAGAGGGCGAGCGCGCAGGAAACGACGCCGGCGGTGCGAGAGAGCTTCATGGTTTCCTCCTGGTTGTCCCTGCGATGGCTTCAGGACGCGGCGCGCATCGCCGCTTCCCGCGCCCGTATCGCGGCGTGGCGCTCGAGCAGGCGCTCGGCGCGCACCACCACCGGCACGTCGACCATCTTGCCGTCGATCGCAAACGACGCGCGTCCCGCGGCCTTCGCCTTGGCGTTCTCCTCGATGACGCGCTTCGCGTGCGCCACTTCCGCAGCCGAGGGCGAGTACAGCTCGTTGACGATGGCGACCTGCGCGGGATGGATGCAGCTCGCGCCCAGGAAGCCGAACTGGCGCGAGCGCTGCACCATGCGGCGGAAGGCTTCGATGTCGCCGAAACTCGCGACGCTCGCGATGTAGCCCAGGGGCATGATGCCCGCCGAGCGCGCGGCGTAGATCATCTGCTGCTTGGGCATGAGGAGCGTCTCCTCGGTCGGCTCCATGCCGTTCTCGAGCGCGAAGTCCTCTCCGCCGATGTCCAGCGCCACGTTGCGCTCGACCGCGGCGGCGATCTCCGGCATCTTGAAGAACGCCGCCGGCGTCTCGACCATGGCGATGAATTTCGTGTGGCCGGCCTTCAGGCCGCGCTTCCCCTCGAGCTTCGCCACGATCTCGTCTAGGCGCCGCAGGTGCGCCGCGTCGTCCACCTTGGTCACTGCGATCGCGTTCACCTCGGGGCCGACCGCGGCTTCGAGGTCGCGCGGCGTCATCGAGTCGGGGCGGTTGACGCGCACCGCGACGTCCGCTCCGCCGCGGCGCACGCGCTTTGCGGCCTCGGGCACGAGCTTGCGCGCCTTGTCTTTCTCGTGCGCCGGCACGCTGTCCTCCAGGTCGAGCAGGATGCAGTCGGCGCCTCGCTCGTGCGCCTTGGCGACGTACTTCTCGACGTTCACCGGCACGTAGAGCAGCGAGCGCCACACGGGAAGCCCGGGCTTCATTGTTCTTCTCCTTTGGATGTCGAGCCGCCCTCGCTCGCGACGCCCGAGGCGAGCAGCTTCGCGTACTGTGCCTCCCCCACGCCGATTGCGCCGAGGAGGGCGCGGTTGTGCTGCCCGAGGCGCGGCGCGGGCGCGCGGATCGCGCCCGGCGTGCGCGACAGCCGCGGGATGACGTGGTGCATGGGAAAGGCGCCCATGTCGGCGTCGGGGTAGTCGGCGAGCAGCTCGCGCTCGATCACGTGCGGGTCCTCGACGATCTGGGCGATGTCGTAGACCGGCCCGATGGTGACCTCGAACTTTTCGAAGTAGGCGACGTTCTCGGCCTGCGTGCGCGAGGCGATGAAGGCGCCGATGATGGCGTCCAGCTCGTCCGCGTGCGCAAGGCGCGCCGCGTTGGTCGCGTAGCGCGGATCGACGATCAGCTCGGGCCGGCCGATCGCGCGGAACAGGCGCTCGCTCATCTTCTGGATCGACGCCGACAGGCAGACCCAGTGTCCGTCCTTGGTCCGGTAGGCGTTACGCGGCGCGGTGGTCGTGGAACGATTCCCGGTCCGCGCCTTCACCTTGCCGGTCAGGCGCAGGTTGGCCGCCTGCGGGCCCAGGATATTGAACAGCGGCTCGAGCAGCGGCAGATCAATCACCTGTCCCGCGCCGCCGGCGCGCTCGGCCTCGCGCAGCGCGATCATCGCCGCCGCTGCGCCGTGCAGGCCCGCGACGCTGTCGGCGAGATACATCGGCGGCAGCACCGGCTCGCGGTCGGGGAAGCCGTTCATCGAGGCGAAGCCCGACATGCCCTCGACGAGCGTGCCGAATCCCGGGCGCTGGCTGTAAGGGCCGTCCTGGCCCCAGCCGGAAATGCGCACCACCACGAGCTTGGGATTGCGCTCGAAGAGCGTCTCCGGTGCGAGACCCATCTTTTCCAGGATGCCCGGGCGGAAGCTCTCGATGAAAATCGCCGCGGTCGGCACGAGCTTCAGCAAGAGCTCGATCGCCTCGGGCCGGCGCAGCTCTAGGCACAGGCTCTTTTTGCTCCGCGAATAGAGCTTCCAGGTGACCGGCACGCCGTTCGTCTGCCAGGCGCGCAGGGTATCGCCCGCCGGCGGCTCGACCTTGATCACCTCGGCGCCGAAATCGGCGAGCATCTGGGTGAGCGTGTTGCCCGCCACCAGGCGCGACAGGTCGAGCACGCGCACACCCTCGAGCGCGCCGCGCGCCTGCGGCGTGTAGTCGCGTTTCCTGAGGCTGCCCGCCATTCAGTCGACCCTGGCTCCGGATTCGCGGACTACGCGTCCCCACTTCGCGTGCTCGGCCGCGAGGAACGCGGCGAAGCGCTCGGGCGAGCCGCCCAGCGTGTCGCCGCCCTCGCTCGCCAGACGATCGCGCACCTCGCGCATCGCGAGGACGCGGTTCACTTCGGTGTTGATCAGCGCGATGATAGGAGCGGGCGTGCCGGCCGGCACGAGCAGGCCGTACCAGGTGTTCGCTTCGAATCCCGGGTAACCGGACTCGGCGATCGTGGGCACCGCGGGCAACTCCGGCGAGC
>JBGQKK010000158.1:0-6797 GCA_041499545.1 Gammaproteobacteria bacterium
CGCAACGGGCGACGCCGAGTTCATGGGTGGTAAGTTCTACGCGCTCGCAGTTGCCACGTTCGACAACGTCTCAACCGATGAGTTGGCCGCTGCACCGCTCAGATTCATCGACAACCGGCACGATCGGTTCGATCGCGCACCTGAGGACACTCGGCTCATGTGAGCCCGACAATGCGGTCTAACCCCTCCATCGAGCGGACAGGCTCCGGCAGGCTTCGCCTGCCTGCGTCTGCCGCTCATGTCGAACGTTACGCCTCAGGCTAAACATGCGGCGCCTCGCAATTCTTCTGTTGACCGCTTCCATCATTACTTACAGCTTGGTTGCATGTGTGAAGAAATATGACGTGCGTGTCACCAACCAGTTGGATGCTCCTGCCGTCGTTAGGATTGGCCAATACCGTTCTCCTGGATTCGACGGCACCGCTCCGAAAGAATTTATCGATGCGCTGCGCGTCCAGCAGCAGACCTATACACTCGCGCCCGGAGAGACTCGCAAGCTCTCGTGGCACGACGCCTCTGGTGGGTTCTGGCTGAGGTGGAGCGTACTTGTTCCTCCGCGCGAAGAAAACGTCTTCACGCTCGACCTTATTCGAGATGAACGTCAAATCAATATCCGCTGAGTCGCTCGCCGAGTAGACGTCTGCAATGCGGGCACGCCTTCTCTGGGCGCTCGGCGTCCTCGCGATCCTCGCCCTGGCGGGCTACGCCGCGTTCCAGCTCAGCCCCTGGCCGTCCGCGCTCGCGATACGCGCGGCTTTCGACAAGGACGCGAACCTCCGCTCGCAGGCGCTCGCGAGGCACGTGCCGCCCGGCGTGTCGGCGCAGCTCGGCGAGCGCTACGACGACGCGGATCCCGATGCGCGACTGGACGTCTTCACGCCCTCGGAGACCGCGAGCGGCGGGCGCTCGCTCGCCACCGTCGTCTGGGTGCACGGCGGCGGCTGGATTTCGGGAAGCAAGAATCAGATCGCGAACTATCTGAAGATCCTCGCCGGCAGGGGCTACACGGTGGTCGGCGTCGATTATTCGATCGCTCCCGGAAAGACCTACCCCACGCCCCTCGTGCAGGTGAACGCCGCGCTCGCCTACCTGGAGCGCAATGCCGCGCGGCTGCACGTCGACGCCTCGCGTTTTTTCCTGGCCGGGGACTCGGGCGGCGCGCACATCGCCGCACAGGTGGCGAACATCGTCAGCGTGCCTGCGTACGCCGCCACTCTCGGCATCGCCCCCTCGATCAAGCGGCCGCAGCTTCGCGGCGTGATCCTGTATTGCGGGCCATACGATCTGGGGAGGATAAATTTCGACGGCCCGTTCGGCGGCTTCATGCGCACCGTGCTCTGGTCCTACTTCGGCAGGAAGGACTTCCGCGCCCACCCGCTTTTCGCCACCGCGTCGGTGATCGACTATCTGACCCCGGATTTTCCGCCGTCGTTCGTCTCCGTCGGAAACGGCGATCCTCTGGCGCCGCAGTCGCGCGCTCTGGCGCAGGCCCTCTCCGCCCGCGGCGTTCGCGTCGACACCCTGTTCTTTTCCGAGGAGACCGCGCCGGCCCTGCCGCACGAATACCAGTTCAACCTGGACACCGAGGCTGGGCGGCTCGCCCTGGAGCGCTCGCTCAAGTTTCTGGCTGAACGATGATTGCGGGCAGGCGCGCCCACAGTTTGATCTGGATCAAGGCGACGCAGGCAGTCTAGAATAGCTTCTGATTACCCTTCGAGCTCCGACCCATCGTGACCCAAGCCGCTCACCTGCTGCATCGATCGACCCGCAGAAACGCCGGACCGCTGTTCACGATTGCGATCTTCGCTTTCATCGCGGCGGTCGAGCCGAGCGGCGTTCGCGCCCAGGCGACCGAGCTGAGCGGCAAGGAAGTGGTCGACGCGGTCTGCTCCAAGTGCCACGCCTCGGGCGCGCAGGGCGCGCCGCGGATCGGCGACAAGCAGGCGTGGAGCAAGCGCGCCTCGCGCGGCCTTTCCGGCCTGACGGATAACGCCCTCAAAGGCATTCGCAAGATGCCCTCCCACGGCGGCAATCAGAGCCTTTCCGACTTCGAAATCAAGCGTGCCGTCGCCTACATGGTCAACCAGTCCGGCGGCAAGTGGGCCGAACCGGTGGACAAGAGGATCAAGTCCGCGCCGCGGAGCGGCGAGGAGATCGTGAAAGCGCAGTGCATCAAGTGCCACGAGGCCGGCAAGGGCGGCGCGCCGAAGATCGGCGACCGGGACGCCTGGATCCCGCGGCTCAAGGAAGGGCTGGACAACACCGTTCGCTCCGCGATCCACGGGCACGGCGGCATGCCGGCCCGCGGCGGCTTGGCCGACCTCACCGATGCCGAGATGCGCAGCGCGGTGATCTACCTGTTCAGGGGACCCGAGCCCAAGGGACCCGAGTCGGCCAAGTAGTCGCGGCTAGCCCGCGGTCCGCGCGCGGGTATACCACTCGAGGATCTGCTCGCCGTTCCAGTGCGCGACGCCCTTGTGCTTCGCGATGGCCTGGTACACGCGCTCGAGGTACTTGATGCGGAACGGCTGGCCGCTGATATAGGGGTGGATGGCGATCGCCATGATCTTCGGCCGCTCGGCGCCCTCCTTGTACAAGCGCTCGAAGCAGTCGATGCATTTCTGCGTCCAGTACGCCGCCTCGTGGTGCTGCACGATCATCATCGGGATGTCGTTGCACTCCACCGTATAGGGCAGCGTCACGAGCGGCCCGTTCGCGGTCGAGATCTCGGTCGGCTCGTCGTCGTAGACCCAGTCGCCGATGTACTTGACACCGGCCGCGACCAGGTTCTCCGGCGTGTCGTAGGTCTCGGTGAGCCCCGGGCCTAGCCAGCCGACGGGGCGCTTGCCGGTGAATTTCTCGATGGTGTCGAGCGACCGCCTGATCATTCCCGGCTGGTCTTTTTCGTTGTGGATCGGGCCCTGCTCGTAACTGTGGCCCATGAATTCCCAGCCCGCGTCCTTGCACGCCTGCGCGACGCGCGGATAGTCGACGCAGACGCGCGCGTTGATCGCGAGCGTCGGCTTGATCTTCAGGCGCCGGTAGAGCGCGTGGAAGCGCCAGAAGCCGACGCGCATGCCGTACTCGTGCCAGCTCCAGTTGGGCACATCGGGCAGGAGCGACGCTCCCGTGGGCGGCGGCAGCACCTGCCGCGCCATCGGCTTCGCGATGTCCCAGACTTCGAGGTTGACGATGGTCCAGACGATGATGCGCTTGCCGGCGGGAAGCTTGAGCTTCGGCCGGTCGACGATCGCCGAGTAGGCGACGCGCTCGCGCGGAATGGTCATTTGCGCCTCTTCGCCTTCTTCGCCGCCTTGCGCGGCGCAGGCATCGCCTTCGCCTTGGGCGGAGCCGGCAGAGAGAGACGCAGCATGCGGATCGCATTTCCGAAATAGACCTTGCGCCGGTCGTCGTCCTTCAACCTCAGGCCGTCGATGGTCTTGATGATCTCGCGGATGAAGAGCGGCCCGCCCTCGGGATCGAAGGGACAGTCGGTGCCGAAGAGCACGTGGTCCGCCCCGTAGAAGTCCAGGCCGCAGCGCGTCGCCGATTTCGAGCCGTTCACCGAGGTGTCGGCGTAGAACATCCGGAAGTAATCGACCGGGCGCTTCGCCATGCGCTTGAGGATCACCGTGTAATCCTCGTCCGAAGTGCGCGTGCCGAGCTGGTCCATGCCGTAGCCGATGCGCGCGTCGAAGAAGGGCGCCATCGCGCCCAGGTGGTGCGTGATGATCTTGAGATTGGGGAGCTTCTCCAGCATCCCCGAGAACACGAGGCGCGCCATGAACACGCTCGTCTCGTAGGGCCAGCCGAACAGCCAGTAGATCTCGTACTTCGACTTGGTTTCGCTCGCGTAGTCGGCGAACTTCGCGGTGCGCGTCGGGTGCACCCAGATCGGCAGATCGTACTTGTTCACCATGCGCTCGAAAATCGGGTAGAACTCCTCCTCGTCGAGGGGACGGCCGTTGACGTTGGTGAAGATCTGGATGCCCTTGGCGCCCAGCTCGCCGATCGCCCGGTCCATCTCGCGCAGCGCCTCCGGGATGTTGTTCATCGGCAGCGACGCGACGAAGGCCGGGAAATGGTCCGGGTGCTTCGCCACGATCTCGGCCATGCCGTCGTTCGCCAGGCGCGCGAGCTCGGGCGACTTGTCGTGCGGCGCGAGGAACTCGATCGCAGGCAGCGACAGCGTCAGGATCTGCTTGTAGCCGGGAAAACGCGCCATCATCGCGAGGCGCGCGTCGAGGTCCCACAGCACCGGGATATGCAGCCAGCGCTTGATCTGCGCGGCGAGCGACGGGCTCTGCCCCGCTATCTCTTTCACGCGCCCGAAGAACGCGGGGGGGAAAATATGGGGGAAGATGTCGAGCTTGAGATCGCGGGTCATGTGGCCTCGGAGGGCGATTCGGATTGCGCGGTATTGTGCCTGAAATTCGCCCGCCGACCGACCGGGCGCTCAAGCGCCCTCGTCGAGCCGTTCGATGAAGCGCGACATGGCCTCGATCACGACCTCGGGCTGGTCGCGGTGGGGAGAATGGCGGCAATCGGCGAGGCGCAGCAGCTCGATCGGCCCTCCGGTCTGCGCCGCGATCGCCTCGAGCTGCGCCATCGTCCCGTATTCGTCGTCGAAGCCCTGGATCGCGAGCATCGGACAGCGCACGCGCGGCAGGACCTCCTCGATGTTCCAGCTGCGGAACTCCGGATTCAGCCAGATGTCGTTCCAGCCCCAGAAGGTCTTCGCGGCGTCGGCGTGGTAGCGGCTGAGCTTCTGCGGCAGATCGGTCGTCTCGAAAACCGTCTTCGCTTCCGCGATGCTCTTCACGCCGATATCTTCGACGAACACGTGCGGCGCCAAGACCACGAGCCCGCTGACCTCATCGCGCGCCGCGGTGTGGATCAGCGCGATCGATGCGCCGTCGGAATGCCCGACCAGGACCGGCTCCCGGACTTCGAGCCGCGCGAGCAGCTCGGGCAGGACCTCGAGCGCCTCCCGATGCATGTAATCCGCGCCGCGGGCTTCGCGCAGCACGTCCGACCGGCCGTAGCCGTAGCGCGAGTAGACCACCGCCGCGCACCCGGCCGCCGCCGCCGCCTTCAGGGGGAAATCGCGCCACATCGCCACCGACCCGAGGCCCTCGTGCAGGAACACGAGCGTGCGCCCGCCTCTGCCGGACCCTGCGATCCGCTGGACTTCGAGCTTGCGGCCCTGGACGCTGACGAAGAAGGGTTCGGGCTGCGCTGACAAACGAATCGGCTTTCGCAACGAAGGCTACGCGCAAGTGTACTAAAGCTTGAGCGGCTTCCAGTATCCCGTCAGCTCCAGATAACCCCGCCCGCCCGGCTTCCCCGCCTGCGTCGCCCTGACCGCGCCTTCCCAGTAGACGGTGCCGGTGCTGGCGCGCGCATCGAGCTCCTGGTCGTCCATGAGCGGCTCGATGTCGAGGGATACCGGACCCGCCTCCACGCGCACCGAAACCGGGTACTCGGCGCCGGTCCGCGGCGAGCGCCAGCGCCGCAGTACGGAGAAGCGCACCTCGGCGGGCTTGAGGGACCGCACGCGCCCGTCGGGGCTTCTCACGCTGCCGCCCGCCCAAAAACTGCCTCCGTCGCGCGAGCGGATGCGAAACGCCATGAGCGCACCCCCGCCTTCGAGATTGATCCCGATCCAGTCCCAGCCGACCGCTCCTTCGGCGAGCGGTGCGCTCGACCATTCGTGATCGAGCCAGGCCTCGCCGGAGACGCGATGCTCCGCATTTTGGATGCGCACGCTTCCCGAGACCGCGAGGTGCGGCTGGCTGTAGTAATAGCTCGCCTGCGCCGCGTCCGGCCCCTTGCGACTGAAGCCGCGCTCGCCCTGGAGCAGCACGCCTTGGGTCGGTTCGAACCGCAGGCTGTAGCGAAAGTCCCGCGCCGCGACTTCGGCCGAGTAGCCCGTGCCGGCGGCCTTCAAAGACCAGTCCTCGATCGCCACGTCGGTGCGTCCCTCCTGCGCCTCCGCGAGACCGAACCCGGCGCGCGCGGCGCGCTGGTCGTGGAGCAGCCGCCCCGCGCCCGGATCGGCGAGCGCCGCGTGAGCGAACAGCAGCTGCCGGGGCGCGAAGCGGCCGGCCAGGTCCTCGGCGACGAGCGGCCGGTTGCGAAAGAAAGTGATTTGCACGCCGAGCTCCCGCCCGTCTTCCGTCTTCAGCCAGCCGGTCAGGTACCACCACTCGTTGCGGAACTGGGGGTGGCTGCCGGTGTCGCGGGGAAATTGCAGCGCGGAGCCCGGCTTCACCTGCGGATACTCACCTGCAGCGCGAGCGGGCGGCGGCAGGAGGCACAGCACGAGCAGGACGAGGAACCCCGCTCTCACCAGTCCTCCTTCACCGCGCGGATCGCCTCCGCGCTCATCGCATGGCGCCCGCTGGCGATCGCCGTGAGCGTCGCCATCGCCAGCATCGCCGCTACGAATTCCGTGAGGAGGCGCCAGGGCATGTGCAGCTCCATGCCCCAGTGGAACGACTGGGGATTGACCACGTTGATGAGCACCAGGCTGATGAGCCAGCCGAGGGCGAGCCCCACTGCCAGGCCCAGGCCGCTCACCAGCAGACCTTCGCCCGCGAGCAGCGCGCCGATCTGGCGCCGCGTCATGCCGATGTGGCGCAGCACGCCGAACTCGCGCCGGCGCGCGAGCACCAGAGCGCCGAAGCTGGAGGACAGCCCGAACAGGCCGATGACGACCGCCACCACTTCCAGCGCGTAGGTCACGGCGAAAGTGCGGTCGAAGATCTTCAGCGAGACCTCGCGGATCTCCTCCG
>JBGQKK010000159.1:0-6771 GCA_041499545.1 Gammaproteobacteria bacterium
AACCTGACGCTGTTCCAGCAAGCTGTCGACGATCTCGTCCTGGAGGGCCATCGAGTCGTCGGTCTGGTTACCGAGCTGGGGGTTCACTTTGCCGCTCGCGCGGTGGTGCTGACCACCGGCACGTTCTTGTCCGGCCTGGTGCACATCGGCTTGTCCAACTACCGTGCGGGCCGGGCCGGGGATCCACCTTCGTTGAGCCTGGCTGCCCGGCTGCGCGAGTTGAAGCTCCCGGTGGGACGCCTCAAGACCGGTACGCCGCCGCGCCTCGACGGGCGCAGTATCGATTTTTCGGTGATGAAGCCGCAGCCGGGTGACGAGCCCACGCCGGTGTTCTCATTTCTCGGAGCGCCGGAGATGCATCCGCGGCAGCTGCCCTGCTGGATCACGCACACCAACCCGCGCACGCACGAAATTATCCGCGGCGGTCTCGATCGCTCGCCGATGTACACGGGGGTGATCGAAGGAATCGGGCCGCGCTACTGTCCTTCGATCGAAGACAAGATCCATCGCTTCGCCGGCAAGCAGAGCCACCAGATCTTTCTGGAGCCCGAAGGGCTCACCACCAACGAGTTCTACCCCAACGGCATTTCGACGAGCCTTCCTTTCGACGTTCAGGTCGAGTTGGTGCGGAGCATTCGTGGCCTGGAGAACGCGCACCTGCTGCGGCCCGGGTACGCCATCGAATACGATTACTACGATCCGCGCAATCTGAAATCCTCGCTGGAGACGAAATCGATTTCGGGTTTGTTCTTTGCCGGACAGATCAACGGCACCACCGGCTACGAGGAGGCCGCCGCGCAGGGGATACTGGCCGGCATCAACGCTTCGCTGCTCGTGAAAGACCAGCCCGCATGGTGCCCGAGGCGCGATGAGGCGTATATCGGGGTGCTCGTCGACGACTTGGTAACCCGTGGTGTCACCGAGCCCTATCGGATGTTCACCAGCCGGGCGGAGTACCGCCTGATGCTGCGCGAGGACAACGCCGACCTGCGGCTCACCGAGAGCGGACGCCGGCTCGGCGTCGTCGACGATGCGCGCTGGGACGCCTTCAACCGCAAGCGCGACGCGATCGACCGCGAGCAGGAGCGGCTCAAGTCGACTTGGCTGAGTCCCAGGTCCGTGGACGCCGATGTCGCCGCGCGCGTTCTCGGCGCGCCCCTCGAGCGAGAATACTCGCTCATGGATTTGCTCAAGCGCCCCGAGGTCGGCTACGCCTCGCTCGGCGAGCTTGCGGGAAGCGCAGGCCCCGAGGTCGATAGCGCGGTCGCGGCCCAGGTCGAGATCCAGGCCAAGTATCAGGGCTACGTCGCGCGCCAGCGCGAGGAAATCGAACGCCATGAACGCTACGAAGGCTTGGCGCTGCCCCGCGATCTCGATTACCGCGAGGTACGCGGTCTGTCGATCGAAGTGCAGCAGAAATTGAACCAGCACCGGCCCGAAACCATCGGCCAGGCCTCGCGGGTGTCGGGGATCACGCCGGCGGCGATCTCGCTGCTGCTCGTTCATATGAAGCGCCGCGCAAGGACGCCGGAAAGATCAGCCGCATGAGCGTGATGGTGGCGGGAGCCCAGCAGGGCGAACTCGAGAAGCGGCTCGAAGACGGGATCGCGGAACTGGGGTTGGGGCTTGGCCATGGGGCCCGAGTTCAGCTCCTCCAGCACCTTGCCCTGCTCGAGAAATGGAATCGGGTACACAACCTTACCTCCATACGTGACGCGGTAAAAGCTGTAAGTGTGCATTTACTCGATTCTCTCGCGGTGGTCCCCTATCTGGATGCGAAGCATCTCCTCGATGCAGGGAGCGGAGCAGGATTCCCGGGGATTCCCATCGCCGTGGCCAGGCCGGAGATGCAGGTCGATCTACTCGACAGCAATCACAAGAAGTGCGCCTTTCTCACGCAGGTGGTCGCGGAGCTCAAGCTGAAGAACGTCCGGGTGGTGTGCGAGCGGGTCGAGTCGTGGCGTCCCGGCAGACGATTCGACTGCATCATTTCCCGGGCGCTGGCGGAAATCGCCGAGCTCGTCGCCCTGGCCGCGCATCTGCTCGCGCCGGGCGGCGTGATTGCCGCGATGAAAGGCGTCTATCCGTTCGAGGAGATCGAGCGCGTTCCCTCAGGTTTTCGCGTGAAGCAGGCGCACGCCCTTGCGGTTCCCGGCCTCGACGCCGAACGGCATCTCATCCTGATCGAGCGATCATGACACGCGTCCTCGCCGTCACCAACCAGAAGGGCGGGGTCGGGAAGACCACCACCAGCGTGAATCTCGCCGCCGGCCTCGCGCTGTCGGGAATGCGCGTGCTGCTGGTGGATCTCGATCCCCAGGGCAATGCCACAATGGGAAGCGGCGTGGACAAGCGCGCCCTGAAGATTTCCGTGTACCAGGTGCTCCTGGGCTTGGCGACCGCCGAATCGGCGCGCCAAACCTCGAAGGCCGGAGGCTACGATCTGATTCCAGCCAACCGCGATCTTGCCGGCGCAGAGGTCGAGCTGGTCGATCTCGAGCATCGCGAATCCCGGTTGAAGGGCGCGCTGAAATCGATGGTCGATCAATACGATTTCATCCTGCTCGATTGCCCTCCCGCGCTCAACATGCTCACCGTCAACGCGCTGGTGGCCGCCGACGCGGTGATGATCCCGATGCAATGCGAGTACTACGCGCTCGAGGGGCTCTCCGACCTGGTGAACACCATAAAGAAGGTGCGACAGAATCTGAATCCCAAGCTCGAAATCGAGGGACTGCTGCGCACCATGTACGATCCGCGCAACACGCTCGCACAGCAGGTGTCGGCGCAGCTTCAGGAGCATTTCGGCGACAAGGTGTACGCCACCGTGATCCCGCGCAACGTGAGGCTCGCCGAGGCGCCGAGCTTCGGCGCGCCCGCGGTCAACCTCGATCGCGAATGCAAGGGCTCGCAGGCCTATGTCGATCTCGTCGGCGAGGTCCTCTCTCGCCACGGCCTCGCGGCGGCGGTGTCATGAAGCTAAAGGGACTGGGACGAGGCCTGGACGCGCTGCTCGACTCGGATGCCGAGGGCGCCCCGATCGCCGAGCACCAGGCCAGCTTGCGCGTCGATCAGTTGCAGCGCGGGCGCTATCAGCCGCGCACCAAGATGGATGACGCGGCGCTCCAGGAGCTCGCCGCGTCGATCAAGAAGCAGGGGGTGATGCAGCCCATTCTCGCGCGGCCGATCGACGGCGGCCGCTACGAGATCATCGCCGGCGAGCGCCGCTGGCGCGCGGCGAAAATCGCGGGACTCGCGGAAATTCCCGTGCTCGTGCGAGAGGTTCCCGACTCCGCCGCGCTCGCCATGGCGCTGGTCGAGAACATCCAGAGGGAGGATCTCAATCCCCTGGAAGAAGCGAACGGCGTGCAGCGCTTGATCAGCGAATTCAAGCTCACCCATCAGGAAGCGGCGGAAGCGATCGGCCGTTCGCGCGCGGCCACCACCAACCTGCTCAGGCTGCTGAACCTTCAGAAGCCGGTTCAGGCCATGGTCTTCGACGGCAAGCTCGAGATGGGTCACGCGCGCGCGCTCCTCGCCCTGGAAGGGCGCAAGCAGGAGAGCATCGCGAAACGGGTCGCCGCCCGGGGACTTTCGGTGCGTCAGACCGAGGACCTGGTCAACGCCATCGTGCACCCTGCTGCGAAAGCCAAGCGCAAGCTCGGCTTCGACCGGGACGTCGCGCGCCTCGAGGAGGAATTGTCCGAGGAGATCGGGACAACGGTCCACATCAAGCCGGGAAAAAAAGGCGCGGGGAAGCTCGTCGTCAGCTATTCGAGCCCCGATCACCTGGACGATCTCCTTTCCAGGTTTCGCCGCCGTCGATCGACGCCGTGATGGATTGGAGTCCGCCGATCGATATATCTCGTTGGTAGGAAATCATATTTCTATATAAACGACCGTTCGTTCTATTTACGAATTATTCCATATCCATTCGACATGAACGAGGACTGGATCAAAGTCGCTGCCGCTTCCGACGTCCCCGAGGACGGAACCCTGCTCGTCAATCTCGGCGCCGAGCCAGTGTGCCTGTACAACCTCGCGGGCAAGATCTTCGCGACCCACGACACCTGCACCCACGGGCAGGCGAGCCTCGCCGACGGCTTCATCGAGGGCGAAGAGATCGAATGCCCGCTGCACCAGGGCAAGTTCCACATTCCGAGCGGCAAGGCGACGAGCGCGCCCTGTACCGAGGACATCCGCAGCTACGCGGTGAAGATTGAAAACGGCGCGGTGCTTCTGAAGGCCTAGCGATGGACAAAGTTGCGCTGACACTCGCCATCGGCGACTACGAGCACACGCGCGACCTCGAGTCGGGCCGCGTGCCCGTCCAAGGCGCCACGCTCAACGTGCTCACCCTGCGGCCCGAAGAGGCTTTTTTCCGTTTCACCCATTTCCGCGAGTGGGAAGTGTCCGAGATGTCGATGGGCAAGTATGTGTCGCTGCGTTCGCAGGACGACGAGGGCATCATCGCGATCCCGGTGTTCCCCTCGCGGGTGTTCCGCCACTCGATGATCTACGTGCGCGACGGCGGCAAGATCGCGCAGCCGGAGCAGTTGAAAGGCGCGCGCATCGGCATTCCCGAGTGGGCGCAGACCGCGGTCATCTATGCGCGCGGCTACCTCGCCCACCAGGTCGGTGTGCCGCTCGGTTCGGTGGAGTGGGTCCAGGCGGGCGTGAACGAGGCCGGGCGGGTCGAGAAAGTGAAGCTGAAGCTGCCCGGCGGCGTGCGGCTTCGACCCGAGCCCGGTCGCTCGCTGAACGACATGCTGCTTGCGGGCGATCTCGATGCCGTGCTATCGGCGCGTCCGCCACGCGCTCTGGGCAAGGGCATCCGGCGCCTCTTTTCGGACTACGAAAGCGCCGAGGAAGCGTACTTCAAGGAAACCGGCATTTTCCCCATCATGCACGTCATCGTGATCAGGACCGATGTCCTTGCGCGCCATCCCTGGCTCGCGATGAATCTCTTCAAGGCGTTCGACGAGGCGAAGCGCCGCTCGATCGAACGCCTCTCCGACATCACCGCCTCGCACGCCCCCTTCGCCTGGCTCGCGCCCTACGCCGAGCGCATGAAGGCGCTGTTCGGCGAAGACTTCTGGCCTTACGGGTTGGAGAAGAACCGCAAAACGCTCCAGGCCTTCGTCGATTTCGCCTTCGAGCAGGGCGTGTGCCATCGCAAGCTCACGCTCGAGGAATTGTTTCCCAAGCAGGTGCTGACCTCGTTCAAGGTTTGAGATGGGCTCCGACGCGATCTGGATCACCGAGGCCGAAGTCGTCCAGCTGATGGACCTCAAGGAGGCCATCGCCGCTCTGGAGGCGGCGCTGCGCGAAGAGGCGCGGGGTGAAGCGCAGAGCATGACCAAGACGCTGCTGCAATACGGAAAGAACAACCTGCACGCCATCGGCGGAAAACTCGGCAAGCTCGTGGGCACCAAGACCTGGACCCATACCCAGGGCGGAACCTGTCCCCTTCTGCTCCTGTGGAGCGCGGAGGACGGTTCTCTGGTCGCCGTGATCGAGGCTTTCGCCCTCGGGAACCTGCGCACCGGCGGCATCTCGGGGGTCGCGGCGGACTGGATGGCGAAGAAAGACGCCAAGGTCATGGCCCTCGCCGGCACGGGCAAGCAGGCGCTCGCCCAGGTCGGCACGATGCTCGCCGTGCGCCCGATCGAGCGCTTGCAGGTCTACAGCCCGCGAGCGGAATCGCGCGAGGAGTTCGCGAAGAAGGCGCGCGAGGAATTCGGAGTCGAAACCGCGGCATGCGCGTCTGTGGCCGAAGCGTGCAGGGGCGCGCACATCGTGACCCTGGTGACGCGCGCCGCCCAGCCTTTTCTCCGGGCCGACATGCTCGAAAGAGGCGCGCATCTCAACGCCGTGGGCGCGATTGCACCCGACCGCGAGGAATTCGCGCAGGACGTGTTCGACCGCGCGACGCGGGTCGCCGTCGACAATCTTCCGGGGGTGCAGCAGCTGTCGCGTGAATTCATGACCCGCTACGCCTCGCGCGGCTGGGACGAGGTCATGCCGCTCTCGAAGCTCATCGCTCAGGGCCGCAAGCGCTCGGACGCGGACGACGTCTCGCTCTTCAAGGCGATGGGCATGGGGATATCGGATCTCGCGCTCGGCGCCGAGCTGGTGCGCAAGGCGCGGGAGCGGGGCCTCGGGCGCGTCCTCCCCCAGCCGAAAAAGGTCAAACCCCGGCTCGGGGGGTCCCGAGCCAAAAGCGCCGTCTAGGGAGTACGATTCCTTCCTCGACCGAGGAGAGCAGCATGAACGACTTCAGAAAGGACTTTCAGGAGATGCGGGGCCGCTTCGTCGACCGTGTCGGGCACGAGACACGCGATGAGAATGTGTACTGGGCTCCGATCGTCGTCACCAAGCGGGAGATCGACGCCGAGGTCGAGCGCCTCGCGAGCCTGCCCCTGCCGGCAAACGGCCGCCGCGAGTCGCTGATCGTCCACCCGCTCGCGGAGGCCAACGCGCCGGGATTCGCTCCCGGCATCCAGGTGAAGCTCTCGGTGCTCAAGCCCGGGGAGAAATCCGGGGCGTTCCGCCACAACGCGACCGAGGTGAACTTCTGCATCCACGGCTCGGGTCACACGCTCGTCGCCGGGAAGCGCATCGCCTTCGCGCAGTACGACGTCTGGAACCATCCCTCCTACGCGGTCTACCGCCACGTCAACGACGGCAAGGATCCCCAGGTACGGCTGACCTACTCGAATGTGCCGCTGCTTCAGCACATGCAGGTGTACCTCCCCGAGGACGAGCCAG
>JBGQKK010000160.1:0-6755 GCA_041499545.1 Gammaproteobacteria bacterium
AAGAAGTACGGCACGTAGACCACCATGTTGTTGAGGTGCTGCCCCGCCACCGCCTGATGGTTGGTGATGAGGACATCGCCCGGCTCGAAACCTTTTCTTCCGTAGCGTTTCACCGCGTCGGCGATGATGACGCCGAGATCCGCGACGAAATGCGAGACGCCGCCGACGTTCTGGCTCACGAGCTCGCCGTCGGCGCTCACGAGTGCCGTGCAGAAGTCGCGCACCTCGTAGATCATCATGTTGTAGGACGTGCGCTGCAGGTCCGCCGCCATCTCGTTGGCGATCGCGGGCAGCGCGTTGCGGATCACTTCCAGCGTCACCGGGTCGAGCCTGGCTTTCATCCCTTGCCTCTCACCGCGATCACCAGCTCGCCGGTCGCAGCGACCGTGCAGCGGTCGCCCTTGAAGAGCACGGTCGTGGTTCCGTGCTCGCGCAAGAGCGCGGGCCCCGCGATGCGCGCGCCCGCGCCCAGCTCCTCGCGCCGGTAGACCGGACAGGATACCGGCTTGGCCGGGTTGTCGAGGTAGACCCTGACCCTGCGGAAAGGCTTCGCCGGGCGCCGGGCGGACAGCTTCGGCACCTTCATGCTCGCGCGCTTGCCGATGGCGGCGAGCCTGATGTTGACGATCTCCACCGGCTCGCCGGGCGAATGGTGGGCGTAGCGCTGGTCGTAGAGACGGTCGAACGCGGCCCTGATCGCATTCCTGTCGCCCGCGTCGATCTGCCTCGCGGTAACCGGAACCGGGAGCGTGAACTCCTGGCCCACGTAGCGCAGATCGAGGTGGATCCGGTGCTCGGGGTTTCTTCCGGTCCGCAGCGCCGAGAGGGCCTGAGCCTTCATCTCCGAAAGAGTGCGGTCGAGCTGGCGGAAATCGACCGAGCCCAGATCGGCGTAGAACGTGCGGATGAAATCGTGGCGCTCGTCGGCCGAGAGCATGCCGAGCGCCGAGAAATGCGCCGGGAAAAGCGGCACGATCACCCTGGGCAGGTGCAGCTCGCGCGCGATCGCCAAGGCGTGCAGCGGGCCCGCGCCGCCCGAGGCCACGAGGGCGAAGTCGCGCGGGTCGTAGCCTTTCGCCACCGAGACCTCGCGCACCGCAAGCGACATCTTGGAGACCGCGATGTCGACGATCGCCTGCGCCGCCGTCGTGACGTTCAGCTTCAGCGGCCCGGCGATCCTGCGCCTGATGCCCGCTTCCGCGGCCTTGGCGTCGAGGACCATTTCCCCGCCCAGGAAGTCGTCCGGATCGAGTCGCCCGAGCGCCAGGTTTGCGTCGGTGATCGTGGGCTCTACTCCGCCGCCCCGGTAGCAGATCGGCCCGGGCTCGGCGCCCGCGCTTTGCGGGCCGACTTTGAGCGCGCCGACCTCGTCGATCCAGGCGATGCTGCCGCCGCCCGCGCCCACCTCGACCACGTCGATCACCGGCACCATCACCGGATGGCCGCTCGCATAGCCGCCGACGTAGTAGCCCGGAGCCATGCTCGGAACGCCGGCGCGGATGAGGCTTGCCTTGGCGGTCGTTCCACCCATGTCGAAGGAGATCACGTCGGGGAATTTCAGCGCGCGGCCGACCTGCGCGGAAGCGATGATCCCGCCGACCGGCCCGGACTCCATCATCGCCACCGGCCGCTCGCTCGCGACCTCGGGTGTCATCACGCCGCCGTTCGACTGCATGATGGTCAGCTCGCCCCGCACGCCGATCTCGGCGAGGCTCGCCTTCAGGCTCTGGACATAGCCGCCGACTTTCGGCCCGATGTAGGCGTTGACCACGGTCGTGGAGGTCCGCTCGAACTCGCGGTACTCGCGCAGGATTTCATGGGAGAGCGAGAGGTACGCCCCGGGCAGCATCCGGCGCACGACCTCGCCCGCCGCGCGCTCGTGCTCGGGATTGGCGTAGGCATGGAGAAAACACAGCGCGACCGCCTCCACCCCTTCGTTGGCGAGCCTGCGGCAGGCGTCCTCGACGCTCGCGCTCCGCAAAGGCTCGAGGACCTCGCCCGAGGCGAGCAGACGCTCGTCGACTTCCCGGGTCAGGTGGCGCGGCACCAGCGGCCGGTGCCGGTGAAAGAGGAGATTGTAGGACTCGGGCCGGTTGCCGCGCCCGATGAAGTAGACGTCGCGGGTGCCGCGGGTGACGAGCAGGCCCGTTTTCGCGCCTTTTCTCTCGATCAGGGTGTTGATCGCGGTGGTCGAGCCGTGGATCAGCTCCGAGACCGCCGCGCAGTCGACGCCGCTTTTCTTCAGGCAATCGACGATGCCCTGGACCAGCCGTGCCGGAGTGGTGAGGCTCTTCGCCTGCGAGAACCGGCCCGTGGCCTCGTCGAACGCCATCAGGTCGGTGAAGGTTCCCCCGATATCGATCGCGACCCGCAAAAGCTCCGCTCCTCCTCTCGTTTTCCAGACGGTATCACGGAGCGAAGGACAAGGCGAAGCGCGTTCGGCGCAGCCAGCGACCCTTTGACGATTTGTTCGCAGGCGCGGCAAATGCCTTTCTCCCAAGGATTGCGTCTTCGGCTAAACTCCGAGGAAAGTGACGAGACAGGGGATGCCGATGCGCGGGTTTGCCGTTCTTGCGATGCTCGGTCTGGCTTACATGCCGCTGACGGACGCCCGCGCCCAGGAGGGCGACCCGGCGGGCGCGATCACGCTCGTCGCGGCGCCGCGCCTGGTCGATCCCGACTACCGCGGCACCGTTCTCCTCGCCGTGCCGCTCGAAAATAGCCGGCACGTGGGCGTCATCATCAACCGGCCCACCGGGCGCTCGCTCGCGAGCCTGTTTCCCGAGCACGCCCCTTCCAAGCTCGTGCGAGATCCGGTCTATTTCGGCGGGCCGATGCTGCGCCAGGCCGTTTTCGCGGTGGTCCACACCGACCAGACCCCGGGCCCCGGCTCGATCCGGATGATGAAGGAGCTGTTCCTCGCGACCCAGGGTGCGGTGGTCGATCACATCATCGAAGCAACGCCCAACGAAGCGCGCTACTACGTCGGCTATGTCGCGTGGCGGCCGGGCGAGCTTCGCCAGGAAGTGGATCGCGGCCTGTGGTATGTGCTCGATGCCGACCCCGAGCTGGTGTTCCGCAGGGATCCGGCGGTGCTCTGGGAAGAGCTGCTGCGTCGCGCCCGGGCGGTGACCGCAGGCACGCCCGCGCACTTCGGCGTCTTCGCTGCTTTCGGCCTCGAGTAGGAAGCTGCGGTCGGCCCCGATGATGCCGTGCTGCCGCGCCGCGCTGCTGGCGCTGGTCGTGGTCGCTTCCGGCGCCTACGCGCAGGGCTCTTCCAAGTCGTTCCTCCTCATCGCCCGGCCCGGCATGCCCGACCCGAATTTCAGCGAGTCGGTCGTGCTGGTCGTTCAGACCGAAGGCGGCGATGCGACGGGCGTCATCCTCAACCGACCCACCAATCGTTCGCTCGCGCAGCTGCTGCCGAGCGAGCGCTTCGAAGCCTTCACCGATCCGATCTTCATCGGCGGCCCGGTCGCGCCGCAGGGACTGTTCGCCCTGTTCCAGTCGGACCGGTATTCCGGCGCCGCTGTTCCGGTGCTTCCCGGGATCTTTCTGGCCGTGCTCCCCGATTCGGTGGACGCCCTGCTCGGCAAGCCTCCCCCGAAGATCCGCTTCTTCTCGGGCTACGCGGGGTGGGCGCCGGGTCAACTGCAGGCCGAACTCGACCGCGGCGACTGGCTGGTTGTCGATGCCGACGAGAAGACGGCGTTTCTGAGAGACACGTCCCGGCTGTGGCAGGACATGGTGAGGCGGGCGCGTGCGATTCGCGCCGACGCGTCGATGCTCCGCTCTGGAGGATAGCTACTTCTTCAGGCCGATGAGCTGCATGATGCGCGCGAGCTCGGCGTCTTCCTTCGCGATCAGGTCACCGAACTCCGCCGCGGGCATGAACGCGGGCCGCACGCCGAGCTTCTCGCAGGCCTGAGCGAATTCGGGGCTCTCCGCGGTCTTCTTGATCGCCCCCTCGAGAATCGCGACCGCGGCCTTGGAGGTGCCCTTGGGAACCGCGATGCCGCGCCAGGCCTCGAGAGAGACATCGAACCCCTGCTCCCGTGCCGTCGGCACGTCGCCAAGCGCCGGATCGCGGGTGGAGACGAGCGCAGCAAGCAGGCGCACCTGCCCGGACTTGACGTACCCCGACAGCGCCGCGGGCAGCTGCACCACCGCGTCCACCTCTCCCCCGAGGAGACTCGGCACGACCTGAGCCTGGCCGAAGGGCACATCCACGACTTGACCGCCGGTGGCTCTGAAGAGCGCCACGGACGAGATATGCGTATGGCTGCCGATCCCCGAGTTTCCGACCGTGATGCCTTTGGGCCGGGATTTCGCATCGGAGACGAGATCAGCCAGTGATTTCCATTTCGAGTCGCCTTTCACGGCAATCACCGGCGACTCGACCAGGACACGCGCAACGGCGTCGAAGGCGCGGTAATCGAACGTCAGCATTCCGGAATGGAAGGTCGTCGAGATCGAATTGGAATTCCAGACGACCGAGTATCCATCGGGCTTTTGGGAGGCGACGTATTTGTAGCCGATCGCGCCACCCGCACCCGGGCGGTTGAACACGATCACCTTCGCGCCACCGAGCTGCTTCGACATGCCGTCGGCGAGCAGGCGTGCGGTCACATCCGCCGAGGAGCCGGCCGGAAAGAGCACCGTGAGCTCCACCGCGCCTTTCTGCGGGAACGGCGGCTCCTGCGCCTGGACCTCAGTTGCGAGGGATACGGCGAGTAGCGCAGCTGCAAGGATCAAACCTGATTTCATGACTTCCTCCTGGCTTCAGTCTTTCGACAGCATTTCCGAAACCTCGACCCGGCGTCCTTCGCGTGCCGAGACGATGCCGGCCCGGATCACGGCAAGCGAGGCCGTCGCGCCTTCCCCGCCCATCTCCGGCTTGCCTTGTCCGCGGACCGCGTGTGCGAACTCCTCGAGCTCCTCGACGAAGGTGTCGTTCTTCGGGCAGGGAACCGGGCTGGCGCCGCCGCCCCCGCGCTTGAGCACGCGCAGGCCCTGGTGCATATCGTAATACGCGCTCGCCTCCTTGCCGTAGACGTTCAACAGGTAGTACTCGGAGGCCGAGGCGTAGCTCGCGTTGAGCGTCGAGAGCGCACCGTTTTCGTGCTCGAGGACCATGCTCGCGACGTCGGGATTGTCGCCGGGCAGCACCAGCTGCGCGAAACGGCCGATGACCGCCTTCACCGGTCCGAGAAGATATTCGAGCACGTCCGCGTAGTGAATGCCGATCTGCAGCATTACCCCGCCGGGCATTCCCGCCGCCGTGTAGCGCCAGGAATTGAGATCGATCTTGCCGAGCCGGTCACGGCTGATGTTGGCTTCGGCGTTGACCAGCCTGCCGAACTCGCCCGCGTCGATTCTCTCGCGAATCCAACAGAAGTGGCTCTCGCGGCGGCGCTGGTATCCCAAGGCGAGCACGACGCCGGCTTTGCGGCAGGCTTCCGCGATCGCACGGCCCTCGGAGACGGTATTGGCGATCGGCTTGTCGAGAAACACGTGCTTGCCCACCGCCGCGGCGGCTCGCGTGGTTTCCAGATGCACGTCGTTGGGCGTGGTATTGACGATCGCTTCGATCGAGCGGTCTTCGAGGACCGCCTCGTAGCTCGGCGACGCCGCGCAGCCGTATTTCGCGGCGAAGGCGCGGCGCTTGTCCTCGGAGCGCGTGTAGCAGGCGACGATCTTCAGTTTCTTCGAGCGCTGGATGGCGTCGGCGAGCACGTCCGACCACCAGCCCATGCCGATGCAGGCGACGCGCAGAGGCTCCATCTATTTCGACTTCGCGCCCTCAGTTGCGACCAGGGACTCCACGGACTCGCGCGCGATGCGCTCGTCGGTCGCCCAGTCGCCGCCGCTCACCCCCACCCCGCCGATGCACTCGCCTTCGACAATCACCGGGCAGCCGCCTTCCATCGCGGTCCAGCGCTCCGGGCCCGCCGCGAGCGCGAGTCCCAGGGCGTGGGCGACGTCGAGCGCCTGCCCTTGAGCACCGTGAGAGGATGTGGGCCGCTTGTTGGAAGCCGCGCACACCGCCTTGGTGGTCGCCGAGTGCAGGGAGTGGAAGCGGCCCCCGTCCATGCGCTCGAGCGCGATGAGGTGGCCGCCCGAGTCGGCAACCGCAACCGAGATGGCGATACCGGCTTGCCTGGCCTTGGCGACCGCGGTGTCCGCGATTTTCTTGGCCCCGGCGTGAGTGAGGCGCTTGGAGTCGGCGATGAACATGAAACCCGGATTCTGCCCGGGTTTCGGCAATCTGTCAGTGCACCGCGGTTTTCTGAGCGGGCTTCGCGCCTGCCTTC
Source organism: Gammaproteobacteria bacterium (assembly GCA_041499545.1). Lineage (GTDB taxonomy): Bacteria > Pseudomonadota > Gammaproteobacteria > Burkholderiales > SG8-39 > VBDM01. The sequence continues at coordinate 6,315 of JBGQKK010000160.1, forward strand.
TCGAATTGCATCGCGCCGCCGCGGTACTCGACGCGGATCACATCCTTCGCGGCGAATCTTCCCTCCAGGATCTGCTTCGCGAGCGGGTTCTCGATGCTCTGCTGGATCGCGCGCTTGAGCGGACGCGCGCCGTACACCGGATCGAAGCCCGCCTTCGCGAGCTGCGCGAGCGCGCTGTCGGCGACTTCGAGCCCGAACTCTAGCTTCGCCAGCCTTTCCTCGAGATAGCGCAACTGTATCTTCGCGATGTCCTTGATATGCTTCTCGTCGAGCGCGTGGAACACGACGATCTCGTCGATGCGGTTGACGAACTCGGGCCGGAAGCTGGTCTTCACCTCGGCCATGACCGCGGTCTTGATGAGGCCGGGATCGTCGCCCGACATCTGCTGGATCGCGCGCTTGAGCGGACGCGCGCCGTACACCGGATCGAAGCCCGCCTTC
>JBGQKK010000161.1:0-6751 GCA_041499545.1 Gammaproteobacteria bacterium
CGAAGGCGCGCGAGGCTTCGCCTTCAGTTCAGAGGCCGTGGTGCCAGGCGCGGTCGCGCATCCGCTCGATGGATTCGGGACCGAAGGTTCGCGCGAACCATCGGCCGACCGCCCGAAGCGCAGCGAGCAGCGCGCGCGCGATCCGTGCCCCAAGGCGCGGGCGCGGTTCCGGCTCGAACAGGATGATGTCGCTCGGCTCTTGTGCGTGGATGAGAGCAAGCCCGTCGCGGTCGAGCGTGAGCGCATCGTTGGCCGAGAGCAAGTGATCCTCGAAGTCCCTGTCCTGCGTGATCCACAGTTCTCCGCGGATGCACTCGACCCGCGCCCCCGTAGGGTCGTAGACGCGGATGACCTCGCGGGGCGCGAGGTGAAGCTCGACGCGGTTGAAACCGATGTTCATGGCTGTTTCTCCTTCCTAGGTGATGTACTGCGCGATACCGTTGCCGAAAGACCAATTCTCCTTCTTCACTTCGACGAGGTTGATGAACACGTCCTCGATGCGCACACCCAGCTCGGCGTTGAGGCGCTCGGCGACGCCCTTGTACAGAGTTTTCTTCTGCTCGACCGTGCGCCCCTCTGAGATCGTCATCTGGATGATGACGATCCCGTCGCTGCGCGCAATGCCGAGGTACGAAGGGTCGTAGAGGAGACCGCTTTGTTCGTGCTCGGTGACGATCTGGAAGCGGTCGTTCTGCGGCACATTGATGGCATCGACCATGGTCTCGTAGACGATCCGCCCGACTTTCGCGCCGAAGCCGGCCGGCTTTCCCTTCATCATTGAGATACGTACGAGGGGCATGACGTCAACTTCCGGACCGAGCCAGCTTGATGTTCATTTTCATTCCTTTCATAATGCGGCCTTCGCATGCTTTCACGTGTAGGGCGATACGCATTGTCATTCTGCGCAGCACAGCGATCAAACGATCTTTGTTCATCCCTTGCATGAGAAAAAGGAATGCTTAAGAGTTCCCGGGACCTGCCCTCGCTCGACCTGCTCAAAGGCTTCGAGGCCGCCGCGCGCAACCTGAGCTTCACCAAGGCGGCGAGCGAGCTGTTCGTCACCCAGTCCGCGGTCAGCCGCCAGATCCAGACTCTCGAGGAGCAGCTCGGCGTGGCGCTGTTTCGCCGCCACCATCGCGAACTGCGCCTCACCGAGGAGGGCCAGACGCTGTATAAAACTACGGGCGAAGTGCTGCGCCTCGTGCGCGACGTCGCTGGCAGGCTGAGCGCGCGTCCGTCAAGCATGCTCACCGTTACGACTACCGTTTCCTTCGCCGCGCTGTGGCTGGTTCCGCGCCTGAACGATTTCCACCGGCTAAATCCGGGCATCGACATGCGCCTTGCTGCGACCAACGAAATCCAGGACCTCGAGCGCGAGGGGATCGATCTCGCGATCCGCTACTGCACGCCCAAGGCGGCGGGCAGCACCGCCGTGCGCCTCTTCGGGGAGCTGGTGTTTCCCGTGTGCTCTAGGTCGTTGCTCGCGGGCCGGCGGCTCGCGTCGCCAAAGGACCTGTCCGGCCAGGTGCTGCTTCACTATGACGATCCCGAAAGGCGCTATCCCTGGCTCAGCTGGGAGGTGTGGTTCGAGCTGACGCAGACCCAGGGCGTGAGGCCCGCCGGCATGCTGCGCTTCTCGCACTACGATCAGCTCATGCAGGCTGCGATCGAAGGGCAGGGCATCGCGCTCGGGCGCAGCCGATTCGTCCACAAGTGGGTGAAGCAGGGAAAGCTGGTCCTGCCGTTCGGCAAGCGCTACATGTGCACACCCGCGGATTCGCGCGCGTATTTTCTGGTGCCGTCGGCGCGGTCGGCGGCGCGTGCCGAAGCCACACAATTTTCCAGGTGGCTTCAGCAGCAGGCGCAGGCCGACGATGCCGCAGGCGAGCTCAATCCATGACCGAGCCGATCCGTTACCGCATCATCCCCGAGCGACCCGAAGCGCATCTGTACCGCATCAGTTGCACGGTCGCCGAGCCCGACCCTTCCGGGCAGGAGTTCGCGCTGCCCGCCTGGATCCCGGGCAGCTACATGATCCGCGAGTTCGCGCGCAACGTCGTGTCGATCCGCGCCGAGAGTCGCGGCAAGCCGCTCGCGATCGAGAAGCTCGACAAGCACACCTGGCGGGCGCGGCCCGCCGCCGGCCCGGTCATGGTGACGTGCGAGATCTACGCCCGGGACCTGTCGGTGCGCGGCGCCTACCTCGACACACGGCAGGCCTTCTTCAACGGCGCCTGCGTGTTCCTGCGACCGAAAGGTCACGAGGGCGCGCCCTGCCAGATCGAGGTGCTGCGGCCGCGGGGTGCGCGCTACGGGAAGTGGACCGTCGCGACGGCGATGACTCGAGGCGGGGCGAAGCTCCGCGGCTTCGGCACCTATCGGGCATCCGACTACGACGAGCTGATCGATCATCCGGTCGCGATGGGCGAGCTCAGCCTCGCGGCCTTCCGTGCGTGCGGAGTGCCGCACGACATCGCGATCGCCGGCCGTCACCGCGCCGACACGGCGCGGCTCGCGCGCGACCTGAGGCGGCTGTGCGAGGAGCACATCCGTTTTTTTGGCGAGCCCGCGCCCATGAAGCGGTACGTTTTCCTGGTCACCGCCCTCGGTGAGGGCTATGGAGGCCTCGAGCATCGCGCCTCCACGGCGCTCCTGTGCTCGCGCGAGGATCTGCCGCGCCGGGGCGAGGCACAGGTGAGCGAGCGCTACCGGACGTTCCTCGGCCTCGCGAGCCACGAGTACTTCCACACCTGGAACGTGAAGCGCATCAAGCCGGCCGCCTTTGCGCCCTACGATCTCGACCGCGAGAACTACACGGCGCTCCTGTGGGCGTTCGAGGGCATCACTTCCTACTACGACGACCTCGCGCTCGTGCGCAGCGGCCTGATCGGAAGGAAGGACTATTTCGAGCTCCTCGGCCGGGCGGTCACGGCCTACCTGCGCGCGCCGGGCCGCCGCAAGCAAAGTCTCGCGGAATCGAGCTTCGACGCCTGGATCAAGTACTACCGCCCGGACGAGAACTCGCCCAATGCGACGGTCAGCTACTACGGCAAGGGAAGCCTGGTCGCGCTGTGCCTGGACCTGCTGATCCGCGACAGGAGTCGAGGAAGGAAGTCCCTGGACGACGTCATGCGCGCGCTGTGGCGGCAGCATGGCATGACCGGCGCCGGTGTGGAGGAAGACGGGGTGGAGCGCCTCGCCGAGCAGGTCACCGGCCTCGGGCTGCGGCGGATATTCGACGAATGGCTGCGCTCGACGCGCGAGCTGCCCCTGCGGACGCTCCTCGCGAAGCACGGGGTGGACATGGTGCTGCGCCCGGCCGAGTCGACCTCGGACAAGGGCGGCAAACACGCAACTTCGACGAACAGTTCGAAGAGCGTCACGGGGCTGGCGATGCTCGGCGTGCTGGCGCGCGCCGACGGAGACGAAACCGTCGTCACGCACGTGCTCGACGGCGGCGCGGCGCGCGAGGCGGGCATGGCGGCGGGCGATGCGATCATGGCCGTGGACGGGCTGCGCCCCGGCAGGGCCGGTCTGGACGCGGCGCTGGCGAAGCACCGCGACGGCGATCGGGTAGGGATCCACGCGTTTCGCCGGGACGAGCTGCTGGAGTTCGAGGTGCGCCTGAAGCGCGCCCCGGCCGACACCTGTGTGCTGTCCGAGCTGCCGGGCCCGCGGGCGCGTCTGCTCGCGCGCTGGCTGAAAGGCGGACGTGATTGAGGCGCGGCTGATCCTGGTTCGCCACGGCGAAACCGAATGGAACCGCGAGGGCCGCATCCAGGGCTATCACGCGGACAGCCCGCTGACCGCGAACGGCCAGGCGCAAGCGCGTCGGCTCGCGGAGCGCCTGGCGAGCGAGCGCGTCCGGGCGCTGCATTCCAGCGACGCGGGGCGAGCGCGCCAGACCGCGAAGCCGATCGCCGCCGCCGTCGAGCTCGAAATCGTCTACGACGACGCCTTGCGCGAGCGCAATTACGGAATCTTCGAGGGCCGGACCTATCGGGAAATCGAGCGGGACTATCCGGAGGCCTACCGGAAATTCCGCTCCCGCGATCCCCACTACGCTCCCCCGGAAGGCGAGACCGTCCTGCAGTTCCGCGACCGCACTGTCGCGGCCCTGGAACGCGTCGCGTCGCGGGCAGGCGGCATATGCGCCGCCGTGGTGACCCACGGTGGCGTGCTCGGGATCCTGTACCGCCACGCGACCGGCATGCCGCTCGAGTCGAGGCGAACCTATACCCTGCACAACGCGAGCGTCAACCGTTTTGCCTACGACGGAACCCGCTGGTCGCTCGAGGCCTGGGGAGACGTCGCGCACCTTCCCGCCGAGAGCATCGACAGCGTCGACAGACCCTAGCGCCCGCACTCAGCGTAAAATCCGGGCGGCATCTTTCCCTTTCGCCTTATGAACGCCCCCGATAGCGCGCTCGCCATTCGATACGCCGACGTCGCCGCCGCGGCCGAACGGCTCGCCGGCCACGCGCACCGCACGCCGGTGCTCACTTCGCGCACGGTCGACGAGCGCACCGGCGCCGAAGTCTTCTTCAAGTGCGAGAACCTGCAGCGCATCGGCGCCTTCAAGTTCCGCGGCGCGTTCAACGCGATGTCGCAGCTGTCCCCCGCGGAGCGCGAGCGCGGCGTGCTGTCCTTCTCCTCGGGCAACCACGCGCAGGCCGTGGCACTGGCGGGGAAGCTCCTTGGCGTCCGCGTCACCATCGTAATGCCCTCGGACGCTCCCGCGGTGAAGATCGAGGCGACCCGCGGCTATGGCGCGGAGGTCGTGCTGAACGACAAGCGCAAGGAGACTCGCGAAGAAGTCGCCGAGCGGATCGTGCGCGAGCGCGGGCTCACCATGATCCCGCCTTTCGACAATCCGCAGGTGATCGCGGGGCAGGGGACGGCGGCGAAGGAGCTGATCGAAGACGCCGGCAAGCTCGACTATCTTTTCGTCCCGGTGAGCGGCGGCGGCCTCATCTCAGGGTGCGCGGTCGCGGCCTCGCATCTCTCGCCCGGCTGCCAGGTGATCGGCGTAGAGCCGGAAGCGGGCGACGACGCGACGCGCTCGTTCAGGACGAAAACGCTGCAGACCTGCTACAACCCGGACACCATCGCCGACGGCGCGCGCACCCACGCCCTGGGAAAGCTCACCTTTCCCCTGATTCTGCGCTATGTGAGCGACATGGTGACGGTCAGCGACGCGGAGCTCGTCCGGGCGATGTTCTACCTGTGGGAGCGGATGAAGATCGTAGTCGAGCCGACCGGTGCGCTCGGCGCGGCGGGCCTCTTCGAACGCGGTCTTCCCGTGGCCGGGAAACGGGTCGGCGTGATCCTCTCCGGCGGCAACCTGGATTTGAAGTTGCTCGCGCGCTACCTCTGAGCGGGGGATGGCACCCCGTCGGTAACACCGGAGCGCCACCGTGCTGCGCTGCATGATGACGCCGGGTAGTGGCAAACGGGAAAGTTTGGTTCATACTTCTCGGCGCGAAATCTGCGTCGGCAGCGTCCGCTGTCGGCATCACAAGGAGGAAAAGAATGCGCCTCACCATCAACGGCAAGTCTCACGAGGTCGATGTCGATCCGACCACGCCCCTGCTCTGGGTCATCCGCGAGCAGGTCGGCCTTACCGGTACCAAATACGGCTGCGGCGTCGCGCAATGCGGCGCCTGCACGGTGCACGTGAACGGCCTCCCGGTGCGCTCCTGCTCGGTGCCGGTGAGCGCGGTGGCGGGCGCCAAGATCACCACGATCGAAGGCCTCGCCTCGGGCAAGACCCTGCACAAGGTGCAGAAGGCCTGGCTGGACCACGAGGTGCCGCAATGCGGCTACTGTCAGTCGGGGATGATCATGGCGGTGGCAGCGCTCCTCAAGTCGAACCCCAAGCCGACCGACGCCGACATCGACGCGAGCATCACCAACATTTGCCGCTGCGGCACCTTCCAGCAGGTGCGCGAAGCGATCCACGCCGCCACCAAGGCCGCGTGAGGGAGACGACCATGACGACCCAATTCACCCGCCGTACCTTCCTCATCAGCAGCGCCGCGGTCGGCGGCGGCCTCGCGCTGGGACTGCGCCTTCCCCCCTTTGGCCCCGCCGTCGTGCGCGCGGCCGACGGCTCGCCCGAAATCACCGTCTGGGTGGCGATCCGCCCGGACAACACCACCATCATCCGCGCCGTGCGCGCCGAGATGGGCCAGGGCACGATCACGGGTCTCGCCCAGCTGATTGCGGAAGAGCTCGAATGCGACTGGAACAAGGTTGTGATCGAGTACCCGACGCCGGGCGAGAGCGTGAAGCGCAAGCGCGCCTGGGGCGAGTTCTCCACCGGCGGCAGCCGCGGCATCCGCCAGTCGAACGAGTACGTGCGCAAGGGCGGAGCCGCCGCGCGCATGATGCTCGTCAAGGCCGCCGCTGACGAGTGGAAGGTTCCCGCCTCCGAGTGCACGGCTTCGAACAGCGTCATCACCCACAAGGCCTCGGGACGCAAGACCACCTACGGCAAGGTGGCGGAAGCCGCCGCGCGCCTGCCGCAGCCTACGGACGTTCCCCTCAAGGACCCGAAGACCTGGAAGATCGCCGGCAAGCCGGTCAAGCGCCTCGATACGGCCGACAAGCTCGACGGCAGCAAGATCTACGCGATCGACGTCAAGCTCCCGGGCATGCTCTGCGCCTCGATCAAGGCGTGCCCCGTGTTCGGCGGCAAGCTCGTGAGCTTCGACGAAACGAAGATCGCGGGCCGACCCGGCGTCAAGCG
>JBGQKK010000162.1:0-6645 GCA_041499545.1 Gammaproteobacteria bacterium
CGTGATGAGGCTGGAGCGGTCGTAGACCGGCACGATCTCCACGCCGGCGGGGAGGCTTGGCTTCAAGGATGCGATCTTCGCCTTGACTGCGGCGATGGTCTCGAGCGCGTTCTTCCCGGCGCGCATCACGATGACGCCGCCCGCGACCTCGCCCTCGCCGTTCAGCTCCGCGATGCCGCGGCGCATTTCCGGTCCGGTCTGCACGCGCGCGACGTCGCCCAGGCGGACCGGTACGCCCGCGTCGCTCGCCGACAGCGGAATCCTGCGGAAGTCGTCGAGCGATTGCAGATAGCCGCTCGCGCGCACCATGTATTCCGCTTCGCCGAGCTCGAGCACCGAGCCGCCGGTTTCCTGGTTGCCGCGCTGCACCGCCTCGATCACTTTCGCCTGCGTAATGTTGAACGCGCGTAGCCGCGCGGGATCGAGGACGATCTGGTATTGCTTCACCATCCCGCCTACGCTCGCGACTTCGGAAACATTGGGAACGGACTTCAGCTCGTACTTGAGGAACCAGTCCTGCAGCGCGCGCAACTGCGAGAGGTCCATGCGCCCGCTGCGGTCGACGAGCGCGTACTCGTAGACCCAGCCGACGCCGGTCGCATCGGGTCCAAGCGAGGTTTTCGCCTGCGCGGGGAGCCGCGACTGCACCTGGTTCAGGTATTCGAGCACCCGCGAGCGCGCCCAGTAGGGATCGGTGCCGTCCTCGAAGAGGACGTACACGAACGAGTCTCCGAAGAACGAATAGCCGCGCACCGTCTTCGCGCCGGGCACCGAGAGCATCGTGGTGGTGAGCGGATACGTGACCTGGTTCTCGACGATCCTCGGGGCCTGTCCCGGCCAGCTCGTGCGGATGATCACCTGCACGTCCGAGAGGTCCGGGATCGCGTCGAGCGGCGTCTTGAGCGCCGCCCATACGCCCCAGGCGGCGAGCGCGAGCGAGCCGAGCAGCACCAGGAACCGGCTCGCGATCGACGCGCGGATGAGGGCGGCGATCACTTGTGCGCTCCGTGGTCCTGCGGGCCCGCCTCCGCCGGGGCGATTATCGTGACCCGGTATTGCCCCTGCTGCTCCGCCGTGAACTCGAAGCGCACTCGGTCGCCCGGCTTCAGGCCCGGCGGAACGACCTCACGCGACGCGAGAAACGGCATGGTCATCGCGCCCATTCCCGCGCTCGGGACATCGCCGTGCGTGATGATCAGCTCGCCCGAGCCGACGCTCACGATCTCCCCGTGTGCGCGGTAGATCCGCGCCGCGCCTTCCATGCGGGCTCCCGCGGCTCTCAGGCTCGCCTCGGAATCGATGAGGAACTGGCCCGAGACCACGACCTTGTCGCCCGCGGCGAGGCCCTTGCGGATCTCGCTCCTGCCGCCCGACTCGAGCCCCAGGTCCACCTCCTGCTGCCGGAACCGGCCTTCGCCTTCGGCGACGATCACGACGCTGCGCGCGCCGGTACGGATGACGGCCTCGGAGGGGACGAGCAGCTCTTCGCCGCCCGCGCTCCCCGCGAAAGCGAGGCTCGCGAACATGCCGGGCTTCAGCCTTCCGCCGGGGTTGGCGACCTCGACGCGCGCGCGCAGGGTGCGCGTGGCCGCGTTCACTTCCGGCAGGATCGCCCCCACGCGGCCGCGGAACACCTGATCAGGGAGGCTCGGCACGCGCGCCTCGGCCGCGGTCCCGGGCTTGAGCCACGAGCCTTGAGCTTCGGGCACCTCGGCGTTCACCCACACGGTGGCGAGGTCGACCAGGCGAAACAGCATCGTCCCCGGCGCAACGGTCATGCCTTCGCGCACGCCGAGCTCGGCGATGACGCCCGCGATCGGCGCATAAAGGGTGATATGCGTCTGCGCCCGGCCGGTCTTCTCCAGCAGGCCGATCTGCTCCTCGTTCATGCCGAGGAGCCGCAGCCGGTTGCGCGCGGCATCCGCCAGGCCGGCGTCCTTGCCTGCGCCGCGCAGCAGCAGGTACTCCTCCTGCGCCGCCGCCCAGTCGGGAACGAGCAGCTCGACGAGCGGCTGGCCCTTGGCGACCGCGTCGAGCGGCGCGCGCGCGTGGAGTTTCTCGACGAATGCGCCCGAGCGCGCCTGCACTACGAATACCGCCCGCTCGTTCCATACGACGCTTCCGACTGCTTCGACCCGGTGCTCGATGCGGCCTCGAGCAGCCTCCGCCGTGCGCACGCCCAGGTTCTGCGCGACGCGCGGATCGATCGATACGCCGCCCGAGTCGCCCGCCTCGTCCGCGTATTTCGGGACGAGATCCATGTCCATGAAAGGTGATTTCCCCGGTTTGTCGAAGTGCTGCTGCGGCTCCATCGGGTCGTACCAGTACAGTATCTTGCGGTCCGACGAGTCCCGGCTCGCGGGCGTCGCTTCCGGCGGCGATACGCGCGAGGTGCCGTACCAATAACCGGCGATGCCGGCCGCAGCGGCGACGAGAACGAAGCCGGCAAGAACGAGCTGAGCGCGTTTCACGGCTGCACCCCGGCCGGCAGGAGGAAATTGAGCTTCGCCCAGGCGCGCGCGCGCTCGAGCTGAGACTGCAGGAACCCGAGGCGCGTTTCGGTCTCCGCGCGGCGCGCCTCGAGCACCAGCGCGAGCTCGCCACGCCCGCCGCGATAGGCGGCGAGGCCCGCGCCAACCCGTTCGCGGGCGAGCGGTAAGAGCAGCTTCTCGAAGCGCTCCATGCGCACCCCCGCCGTCTGCCAGTCCGCGTAGCTGCCGCGCAGCTCCGCTTCGTGGATGCGCCTCGCTTCCTCGGCCTGGGCGCTCGCCTGGTCGGCGAGCCGCTGCCTGGCCGCGACATCGCGGTCCTGGCGCTTTTCGGCCTCCCAGGGAAGATCGATGCTCACCATCAGCGTGATCATGTTGTCGTAAGCGGGGGCCCGCTGGCCGTAGGACAGCTCGACGCTCCAATCGGGCTTCTTCGAATTGGACGCGAGCGCGAGGTCGGTCCGGGCCAGCGCTTCGCGCTCTGCGTAGATTCTCTGGTCCGGGTGTTCGTGCAGGTTTTCCAGCAGCGCCGCCAGGGCATGATCGAACCGGCCCGTATCGGGCGGATCGGAAAGCGGACGCGAGGCGTCCCCGGGAAGCCAGACCGCGAGCGCGACGCGCGCCCGCTCGATCGAACGGTCCTGCTCGATGATGCGGTCCTGAGCGGCTTCCACAGCGCCGCGCAGGGCGAGCGCGTCACCGGTCGTCTGCCGGCCGGAGGCGATCGCCGCCGGGATGGTGTCGAGCTGCAGCTGCAATTCCCTCCTCAAGTCGGCGAGCGGCGGGCGCGCCTGCCGGGCGTAGTAGAGCTCCAGCCACGCAAGGGCGATCTCGCGCTGCACCCCGGCGCGTTGCGCGGCGAGGTTCGCCGCCTCGACGTCGCGCTCGCGGGCCGCTCGTGCCTCCCGCAGCTTCCGCTTTTCGCCGTTGGGGATGTCCTGCATCAGACCGATTCTGCGCATCGTCATCAAGTCGGTGTTGTATTGAAAGCGGTCCGGACCGGTGACCGGGAGGTTGTCGATGCCGAAACGCAGCTTCGGGTCGGGCAGCTGGCCGGCGCGCGGCACCAGCTCCTCCGCGGCGGCGAGCGCGGCCCCTTGCGCGGCAAGGCGTGGGGAGCTGCGTTCGCCGATCTTCAGGGCCTCGGTGAGCGAGAGAGAGCCGCCGTCGGCGGCGAGCGCGGAAGTCGCCGCAACGGCGACTCCGATACAGGAACCAGCCAGCCGGCACGCGAGGCGCCGGAGAAAAGCCAAGGACATAAAAGCCTCCGATGAGCGGGGACGGCGGCGCCGCGACATGCGGCGCCGAGGCTCACGCGGGGCTAAGTGAGAGACCGGGAATAGAGAACGTTGAGGGGCGGAGGCGCGCCCGCGAGCGCGACCGCCGCCGGAAACCAGCCGAGCCTGGGGATCGGGACCGCGGCCGGGTCGCGCGCGAGAACGAGAGCCGGCGTGTTCTGGGACGGGAGCTGCGGCAGCTTGGCGAGGTCGAGCGTCTGCGTCTCGGCCTGCAGGTGCGTCCTGCACATGAGCTGGTTCGGCGCGGCCTGCCCGTGCTCCTCACAACCGGACTCGGACGGGGGCATCGCACCCTGCAGGCACCCGGATACGGCGATCGCCGCATGCGCGAAGGCGAGCAGCATCGCCGCGCATACGGCGATCCAGCGCCTGCGGTATCGGGTCAAGAAAGGCCTCACTGCATGCTCTCCGCGCAAAGGCGACGTCTAGGATGCCCTGTCCTCCTTCGGGGCGATTTGACCCAGATCAAAGCCGCGCACCCCCTCATTCGACCGTGACCGACTTCGCCAGGTTGCGCGGCTTGTCCACGTCGTTGCCGCGCTCGAGCGCCGCGTGATAGGCCAGCAGCTGCAGCGGGACAGTGTGCAGGATGGGCGAGAGGATTCCCGCATGGTCGGGCATGCGGATCACGTGGATACCCTCCCCGGCGACCATGCGCGTGTCCTGGTCGGCGAGCACGTGCAGCTCGCCGCCTCGCGCGCGGACTTCCTGCAGATTGGACTTGAGCTTCTCCAGCAGCGCGTCCTTGGGGGCGATCGCGATTACCGGCATGTTCTTGTCGACCAGCGCGAGCGGACCGTGCTTGAGCTCGCCCGCAGCATAGGCTTCGGCGTGAATGTAGGAAATTTCCTTCAGCTTGAGCGCCCCTTCCATCGCAATGGGGTAGTGGATGCCGCGCCCCAGGAACAGCGCGTGCTCGAGCTGAGCGAACTTTTCCGCCCACATCTTCAACTGCGGCTCCAGGTGCAGCACGCTCTCGAGCGCCCGCGGCAGGTGGCGCAGCGACTGCAGCAGCGCGCTCTCGCGATCGGCCGGGAGCTTGCCGCGGATCTTGGCGAGGATCATGGTGAGCAGAACCAGGGCCGCAAGCTGAGTCGTGAACGCCTTGGTCGAGGCGACGCCGATCTCCGGCCCCGCGCGCGTCAGAAATCGCAGGTTCGAGGCACGCACCAGCGCGGATTCCGGCACGTTGCAGATCGAGAGCGAATGGCGGTGCCCCAGCGACTTCGCGTACTGCAGCGCCGCGATGGTGTCGGCCGTCTCGCCGGACTGCGACACCGTGACCACCAGCCCCTTGGGATTGGGGACCGACTCGCGGTAGCGGTACTCGCTCGCGATCTCGACATTGCAGGGAATGCCTGCGAGCCCTTCGATCCAGTAGCGCGCCACCATCCCCGCGTGGTAGCTCGTGCCGCAGGCGAGGATCAGCACCGAGTCGATTTCGCGCAGGACGCGCTCGGCGTCCGCGCCGAAGAGCTGCGGGGACACCGATTGCGCGCCCGTCACCATCTCCAGGGTATTGGCGACCGCCATCGGCTGCTCGAAGATCTCCTTCTGCATGTAGTGGCGGTACTGACCCAGCTCCACGGCGTCGGCGGTGAGCTGGCTCAAGTGCACCGGCCGCTCGACCGGATTGCCCTTGGCGTCGGCGATGCGCACGCCCGCGAGCTCGATCTCGGCGCAGTCGCCGTCCTCGAGATAGATGATTCTCTGGGTCACCTGGACCAGGGCCGATGTGTCGGAAGCGGCGAAGTTCTCCCCGTTGCCCAGGCCCAGAAGCAGAGGCGCTCCGTGCCTGGCCACGACGAGCCGCGAAGGGTCCGAATCGCTTACGACGGCGATCGCGTAGGCGCCGACCAGCTCGACCACGCTCTTCTTCACCGCGTCGAACAGCTTCGCTCCCGACTGCAGGTTCGAGTGCACCAAGTGCGCGATCACCTCCGTATCGGTGTCGGAGACGAACTCGTAGCCCTTGGCGCGCAGGCGCTTGCGCATCTCCTCGTGGTTTTCGATGATGCCGTTGTGGACCACCGACACGCCGCCCGAGGTGTGCGGGTGAGCGTTCTTCTCCGAGGGCACGCCATGCGTGGCCCAGCGGGTGTGCGCGATGCCGACCTCTCCGGCAAGACCCTGTGCCCCGGCGAGCTTCTCCAGTTCAGCGACGCGACCGGTCGAGCGTATCCGCTGCAGCCCCGCGTGCCCCGGTTTGCCGTTCATCACGGCGACGCCGGCGGAGTCGTAGCCGCGGTACTCGAGCCGCTTCAGGCCCTCGATGAGGATCGGAACGACGTTACGCTTGGCTACTGCACCGACGATTCCGCACACGTTTGGCCTCTATTTCTTGACCTTGACCGGCCGTTTCCAGCCCGGAATGCTCACCTGCTTTGCCCGTGACAGGGTCAGCTCTCCGGGCGGCGCGTCCTTGGTCAGCGTGGTGCCGGCGCCCAGGGTCGCGCCCCGGCCCACCCGGACCGGCGCAACGAGCTGCGTGTCCGAGCCGATGAAGACATCGTCCTCGATGACGGTACGGAACTTGTTCGCGCCGTCGTAGTTGCATACGATAGTGCCCGCGCCGACGTTGACGTTCCTGCCGACTTCGGTATCGCCGATATAGGTGAGGTGGTTGGCCTTGGAGCCTTCGCCGATGCTGCTCGCCTTGACCTCGACGAAATTCCCTATGTGCACGTTTGCAGCGAGCTTGTTGCGCGCGCCGGGGCGCATGCGCGCGTAAGGTCCAATGCGGCAGTCCGCACCGATGTCGGCGTCCTCGAGATGGCAAAAAGGCTCGATGCGCGTGCCCGGGCCCACGGTGACGTTCCTGAGCACGCAGTTCGCGCCGATCGAGACGCGGTCGCCGA
>JBGQKK010000163.1:0-6635 GCA_041499545.1 Gammaproteobacteria bacterium
CGTAGAGGCCCTTCTTCACCGAGGCGAGGATCTCCCGCGGGTCCTCGTCACCGTTCAGCATGTAGGTGTTGGTCATGCGCGGCATGACGACGTGTGCGAAGGATTCGCGCCGGCCGTTGCCGGTGACCGGCACGCCCATCAGGCGCGCATTGAGGCTGTCCTGCATGTAGCCGCGCAGCACGCCGTTCTCGATGAGCACGTTGCGCTGCGTGGGATTGCCTTCGTCATCGATGTTGAGGGACCCGCGCCGCCCGGCCATGGTGCCGTCGTCCACCACGGTGACCCCTTTCGCCGCCACGCGCTGGCCGATTCGTCCCGAGAACGCCGACGATCCCTTGCGGTTGAAGTCGCCTTCCAGCCCGTGGCCGATCGCCTCGTGCAGCAGCACGCCGGGCCAGCCCGGTCCGAGCACCACGGTCATGGTCCCCGCGGGCGCGGGACGCGAGCGCAGATTCACGAGCGCCTGGTCGACCGCGTGATTCGCGTACTCCTGCAGCCGCTCCTCGCTGAAATGCGAGTAGTCGCCCCGCCCGCCTCCTCCGGCGGATCCCTGCTCGCGGCGGCCGTTCTCCTCCGCGATGACCTGTACCGACATGCGCACCAGCGGCCGCACGTCCGCGGCGAGCACGCCGTCGGAACGGGCCACCAGCACCACCTCGTACTCCGCGGCGAGGCTCGCCATCACCTGGATGACGCGCGGATCGCGCCCGCGGCACAGGCCCTCCAGGCGCTCGAGCAGCTTCACCTTCTGAGCATCCTCGAGCGAGGCGAGCGGGTCGACCGGCCGATAGAGCTGCAAGCCCGAGCCCCTGTGCGCTGCTACCGGATGGCGGCTGCCGCCGCTTGCTGCTATCGCGCGCGTCGCGCGGGCCGCGTCCTCGAGCGCAGGCAGACTGATCTCGTCGGAGTACGCGAACGCGGTCTTCTCTCCCGCGATCGCGCGCACGCCCACCCCCTGGTCGATACTGAAGCTGCCCGACTTGACGATGCCTTCCTCGAGGCTCCAGCCCTCGGCGCGCGAGTACTGGAAATACAGGTCGGCGTAGTCGAGACGGTGCGAGAGCAGCGACCCGAACACGCGGTCGAGCTTGCCCGCCTCGAGCTCGTGCGGCGTCAGGAGAAACGACTGCGCGGTGGAGAGGAGCTGCTCGTTGGCGTCCATGGAGAACCGGAAATGGGGGCGGTTGGGCCGATATTCTAGCTCGCGCAGCGGCTACAGCACCCGATGCTCGAGCACGGGCAGGCTGCGGCGCATCTTCGCCTGGAACGCCGGGTCGATGTCCGCCACCACCACGCCGGCCCCGGTCGCCCGCTCGGCGACGACCTTGCCCCAGGGATCGACCACCATACTGTGGCCGTGCGTCTGCCTGCCGTTCGGGTGCGTGCCCCCTTGAGCGGGCGCGAGCACCCAAGCGAGGTTCTCGATCGCGCGGGCGCGCAGCAGCGTCTCCCAGTGCGCACGGCCGGTGGTCGCGGTAAACGCCGAAGGCACGAGGATGATGTCCATGGGCGCGAGAGCGCGGTAGAGCTCCGGAAAGCGCACGTCGTAGCATACGGAAACCGCGATGCGCCCGAACGGCGAGTCGACGGCGCAGGGGTCGCTGCCCGCCTCGATCGTCCTGCCTTCGTCGAAGCGCTCCGCCCCCAGCTCCAGTCCGAACAGGTGGATCTTGTCGTAGCGGGCGACGCGCCGCCCCTGCGAGTCGTAGATGAGGCAGCTGTTCCTCACCTTGCGGGAATCGGCGCACTCGAGCGGCACCGACCCGGCCACGAGCCAGATCCCGTGCCGCTTCGCGCTCGCGGCGAGAAACTCCTGGATCGGGCCGGCACCGTCCTTCTCCTTCACCGCCACCTTGTCGGTGTCGCGCAGGCCCAGGATGCAGAAGTACTCGGGGAGCGCCACCAGCTTCGCGCCCTGCGCCGCCGCCTGGGCGATGAGCTTCTCCGCCGCGTCCAGATTCTCCGCGACGCTCGGTGTCGATACCATCTGCACCAAGGCGGCGCGGAAGGGCGTGCTCGGCATCATGGCAGCGCCGGCTCCGTTCTGACGTTTGCGCTGCGCACGTCGGCCTTGAGGCGGTCGACCTTCGGCTCGGTCCAGGTTCCGGTGACGTGGTAGTCGAACGACAGGGCCTGCCCGAGTGGGTTCTTGAGGATCTTCTGCAGCAGCAGGGCGCCCAAACCCCACACCGGGTTGATCACCACCGCGACGACCAAAGACGAGCTCTCGCCGATGGAGGGCTCGACGCGCGCCTTCAAGTCCTGTGTCTCGTTCACGAGATCGACCTGCCCTGACATTTCAACCTTCGCCGACGGCCCGCTCATTCGGAAATCCTTCGTGGTCATGTTTCCATTCGTGATCCCCAAGCCGCACGATACGCGATCGAAGGCAAAACCTCGGCGCACCATCTCCCGAAAATCGAGCGCGAGTGGCGCGCTGAGGATTCCAATGAGCCTAGCCGCCCCGGGCTCCGCGCGCAGAAATTGGCCCTCACGCGCCTCCAGCTGCAGGTCCCCGGAGAGCGTGGCGAAATCGATCGACTGCGGGCTCCCGGCCCAGCTCAGCCTTCCGCGGAGCGTCGCCCTGCCTCCTTGCACGGTCTTGGGATAACCCAGGCGCTCGAGATACTTTCCGATGTCGCTGACCTCGAGCCCGGTGATATTGACGTTGAACCTTGGCTGCAGCCTCCAGCTCTGCCACACACCGTCCGCAGCGAGCGTGCTCTCGGGTCCGGTGAGCACCAGCTTCTCGATGCGCCAGTCGAGGATCTTGTTGACGGCGACCAGCTCGAGCTTGCCGAGGTCGTTCCCGTTCAGTATCAGCTTGTCGGCGATGATATCGAGCGCGGGAAGGTCGCGTGGCGGCGCTTCGTCCTTCTTGCCCGGGCTGGCGTCGGGCAGGCCGAAGTACTTGAGGCGCGCGACCAGCCGCCCGAGACCCTCCGGATGCCAGGCGATTTCACCGGCCAGCTCCTTGGACGACAAATTCGCGATCCACACGTTGCCGCTGCTGGTACCGGCTCTGAGGGCGACGTCGTTCAGCCGCCGGCCGGCGAAGTCGAGCTGCGCGATCTTGAGGTCGAACGCCGAAGACAGGGACGACCCGGTCGGGTCCTTGCCCCCGAACAGCGCGCGCCAGCGGTCGGCGTCGGCGTAGGGAAGACTGCCGGTCACGACGATACCCTCGCGGTCGGGGAGCACGGCCGGCTGGTTCACGCTGATCACACCGCGCTCCATGACGTATCGAGCGTCCTCGCGCCTGCGCTGGAAGCTCGCCTCGATCGCCGGTCCGAGGGAAACCTTTATTGAGTCGCCCTTGGATTTCCCGGAGATGACGCGCTCCACGCGCAGCGCCATCGGTTCGACCGCCTCTTTGCCCAACGGGGGAGGCAGGTCGGTCGCGATGCCGACCAGCTGAGACTGGGCGATCAGGGTGAGAGGCCGGCCGCGGCCGCCGGTTATGGTGCCCTGCCAGGCGGCCGCGCCGGACACGTGATGAAGCAGGTTCTCGCCGAAGAATTGGAGGATCTGCGGCGCGCTCGCCGTGCCTTGAGCGTTGACCGCGACCGTCCCGTCGCCGCGCGTCGCCACCGAAAGCGTCGCAGGACCGCCGAGAAGCTTTGCCGTAAGGGTGCGCACGGTGACGCTGGACTCGTTGAATTCGACTCTCCCATTGACGTTCGACAAGGGTGGGGCGTCGGGGTCCGGCTTGATCTCGTTGTCCACCAGCTGGTACTCGCCCGCCAGCTTGAACGCCTCCGGATTCCCGATGGGAATGTCGAGCTGGAGGGCAAGACGCCCCAGCCCCTTGGCCGACATGCCCTCGGTCGCACCGTCCACGAATTTCGTCACCGGGCTCCCGGCGACGAATCGAAGGAAATCGGCGGTCTGATCCTCGGCGCGGACTTCGACGCCCACATGCACATTGCCGTGGAACAAGTCGGGAATGCCGGCGCGCACGCTGCTCGCCCGCACACCGAGCACGGACCCTTTCGACGCCGCGATTCGCATGCCCTTGCCTTCGAAGACGAGTTCGCCCGTCAGTCCGCTCGCCTGAGGCCATCCCTCGGCGTAGCGAAAATCGGCGTCGGTCACCTTGGCGACGATCTGGAAAGTCCCCGTGGCGGGATCGTCGAACGGGAACTGGCCAAGCGGGCCCTTGAGCCGCAGCTTGACGTCGTTCGAATGCCCCCCCCGAATGGAGGCCTTGAGGTAGTCGACCACGGCCGAGGGGACAAACGGAACATAGCGATACACCGCGCGACCGTCCGCGCGGGAAAAATTTCCGGTCAGGTCGATGAAGCCGGCGCCGTCCTGCCCTCTCGTATAGTTGCCGAACAGCGTTCCCGCACCGTCCGCGTTGGCGAGCGAAACGTTGTTGAAGCCGACCTCGAGGCCGTCGGGCGCGAATTTCCACCTGACCTGGGCGGAGAGCGTGTCGAGCTGCGCCGCCCCCTCGGCGAGGATTCCGGGCAGCTCGATCGATACCCGCTCCGACCCGAGAACGATGCTTCCGCCCTGTTCGCTCGCCTCGAAGCGTCCGCTAAGCCCCGATACGCCGGGGATCTTCTCGTGTGCGCGGGCGGCCAGCCTGCGGAAGCTTCCGCGCGCCTCGAAGTGCTTCGGATCATCCGGCTCCCCGGTCCAGGTAGCCTTGAGGTTGTGGACGCTGCCGCGCGGATCGCTCTGCGCCAGGCGGGCGCGCACGGCTTGCGAGAACGGAAAGTACTCTGCGAGCCGCGCGAGCGGCGCCAGCTCGACGGCATCGGCCTCGATCTCGCCGCCCGCGTCGGACCGCGCTCCTTCGGCCATATGCCAGCGCACGCGGAAATCGGCGGGCGGTATCTCGATCCCGGTTTGCGTCCTCAGAGTCAGCTTGCGCCCGGAGACTTCGAAGCCCTTCGCCGCCCGCTGGCTCGCGCCCAGGCGTCCGCGCAGGTACGCGAGCTCGAGCACCGGCAGGTCCTTCGCTACGCGAACCGTGACCTGGGAGAGCGCGACGTCGGCGGTCGCCTCGGAACGGCTCTTGCCGTCCAGGTTGAGCCACAAGCGCACCCCGCCTTTGCCCGCGTGGATGTCGATCGGGTAGTCGACCCAGTGCCGCCACACGGCGAGATCGGCGTATTCGAGCTCCGCGTACACCTGCCCGCTCCACGCGCTCCAGTCGCTGAGGTCGCCTCCGCTCACTTCCCCGCGCACGTCGAGGGCGGAAGCGAGCTCCGGGGCGGGCTTGCCCTTGAAGGCGAACCGGTGCCCGAGGAAGCCGTTGCGCAGGACGAAATTGAGCGTACGCAACTCGAGCGGCGGTGCGCCGCGCAGCTTGTCGTCCCAGCTGACGCTCGCCTCGCGAATGACGATCTCGCGCTGCGACAGCACCCATTGCGCGAACCCGCCGTCCCCGGCTTGCGCCGGGTGCAGCTCGATCCCCGCGACATGGAACTTGCCCGCCTCGTCGCGGCGTATCTCGAGTTTCGGCCGGTCGAACACGAGCGAATAGAACCGCGGCGCTCCGATCACGGCCGAAGTCCAGGCCAGGGTCGCTTCGACGCCGGGCAAGGTCAGCGCGGCGCGCCCGTCGTGATCGAACACGGTCACGCTGCCGAGCAGCAGCTCCGGCCGCAGACCCTGCCAATCGGCGTCGATCGCGCCGATGGTGACGCGCTGGCCCAGCGTCTTCGATGCAATCTGTTCGATGTCGCCCCTGTATTCCGACACCTTGGGGAGAACGTAATAACGCAGCACGAGCAGAGCGCCAGCGAACAACAGATAGAGGCCGAACAGGGTCCAGCCGGCGACGCGAGCGGCGAGCGCCCACCGGCTCTTCGGTGGAATGACCTCGTCGATCGTTTCCTCGATCGCGTGCTCGAGCTGCTCTAGTTTTTCAAGGGGCTGGTTCAAGATTCAGTGCGCCTGCCGGTGCGGAAGTCTGGGCCCCGGCTCATGGCCGGCCACGGGGAACAACGGAACAACGCGAGAGCACCGCGTCGCGACGACACAAGCTCGCAATGTTCGACATTCTACCCGCAAGGCCCCTTTGGCGGGGCGCAAAATGACTGACAACTCCCTGAAGCTCTTCGAATTTTCGCCCTTTGCCTGCCGGCGACGGCGCCATGCGGGTTTCCGCTAGAATAACTATTTTCGAAGGCTCCCCCGGAGAGTGCTCATGTCGATGGCCGATCGCGACGGATTCATCTGGTACGACGGCAAGCTCGTGCCCTGGCGTTCCGCGACGACTCACGTCCTCACCCATTCGCTGCACTACGGCCTAGCGGTATTCGAGGGCGTGCGCGCCTACAAGACCGTCGAGGGGCCGGCTATATTCAGGCTGGGCGATCACACCGAGCGCCTGTTCAACTCGGCGCACATCTACATGATGAAGATCCCGTACGCGCGAGAGGTTCTCATCGAAGCGCAGAAGGAGGTCGTGCGCGCCAACCAGCACGAGTCCTGCTACATCCGTCCGATCGCGTTCTACGGCTCCGAGAAAATGGGCGTGTCGCCCATCGGCGCCTCGGTGCACGTCGCGATCGCCGCCTGGCCTTGGGGCGCCTATCTCGGCCAGGAAGCGATCGAGAAGGGAATACGCGTGAAGACTTCGTCCTACGCGCGCCACCACATCAACGTCACCATGGCAC
>JBGQKK010000164.1:0-6613 GCA_041499545.1 Gammaproteobacteria bacterium
CTCTTCGTCCACGGCGCGACCTACCCGGCGGAAGCCACCTTCGACCTGCGCCTGAACGGCCAGTCGTGGATGGACTACATCGCGCGGCGCGGCTACGACGTGTACCTGGTGGACGTGCGCGGCTACGGCAAATCGACGCGCCCGCCCGAGATGGAGCAGCCTGCCGAGCAGAGCGCGCCCATCGTGCGCACCGAGACCGCGGTCCGGGACGTCGGGGCCGCGGCGGACTTCGTCCGCGAGCGCCGCGGCGTCGCGAAAATCAACCTCATGGGCTGGTCCTGGGGCACGAGCATCATGGGCTGGTATACGGCGCAGAACAACGCCAAGGTCGCCAAGCTCGTGCTCTATGCGCCGGCATGGCTGCGCCAGAGCGCATCGCTCACGGATTCGGGCGGGGCGCTCGGCGCCTACCGGCAGGTGTCGATGGCGTCGGCAAAGGACCGCTGGCTGAAAGGCGTGGCCGAGGACAAGAAGGCCGACCTGATCCCCGCGGGCTGGTTCGAGGCCTGGGCCGAGGCGACGCTCGCGAGCGATCCGGCGGCCGCGAAAAAGAATCCGCCGGTGCTGCGCGCGCCGAACGGCGTGGTGCAGGACGGCCGCGAGTACTGGGGCGCGGGCAAGCCGCTTTACGATCCCGCGGAGATCCGCGTGCCGACCTTTCTCGCCCATGCGGAATGGGACCAGGATCTGCCGAGCTACATGCTCCACGCCTACTTCTCCAAGCTCAGCAACGCGCCCTACAAGCGCTACGTCGAGATCGGCGAGGGGACGCACACGGTGATCATGGAGAAGAACCGCATGCAGCTCTTCCAGGCGGTGCAGCAGTTTCTCGACGAAGACTTGAAGCCCGGGCGATGAAGGAACCCGAGACCGCGTTGATCGTCGGCGCGGGGAGCGGCCTGTCCGCTTCGCTCGCGCGCCTGTTCGCAACAGAAGGCATGCGCGTGGCGCTCGCCGCGCGCAATCCCGCCAAGCTCGCGGCGCTCTCGAAGGAAACGGGCGCGCTCACCATCGCGTGCGACGCGGCCGTGCCCGCCGATGTCGAGACCATGTTCGGCGCGGTCGGGGCGAAGTGGGGCGTGCCCGACCTCGTCGTCTACAACGCCGGCTATCGCGCGCGCGGGCCGCTCGTCTCGCTCGATCCGAAGGAGGTCGAGCGCACGATCATGGTTTCGGCCTACGGCGGATTTCTCGTCGGGCAGGCGGCGGCAAAGCGCATGCTCGCACGCGGCTCAGGAGCGGTTTTCTTCACCGGCGCCTCGGCGAGCGTCAAGGGCTATGCCGAGTCGGCGCCCTTCGCCATGGGGAAGTTCGCGCTGCGCGGCCTCGCGCAGAGCAAGGCGCGCGAGCTCGCCCCGAAGGGGATTCATGTCGCGCATTTCGTCATCGACGGCGGCATCGCTCAAGGGCAGGGCGACGCGCGCGCGAAGGAGCGCGGTGCCGACGGCATGCTCTTGCCCGACGAGATCGCGAAAAACTATCTGCACGTCTACCGCCAGCACCGCAGCGCCTGGACCTGGGAGGTCGAGCTGCGCCCCTGGGTCGAGCGGTTCTGAGGCGGTCAGCCGCGCGCCAGCACCAGCGTGCAGGAGCGGTCGCCCAGCGAGCCCTTGAGGACGAAGCGCTCGCCGTCGAGACGGCCTTGGAAAAACACGGGAAACGTCTTCCCGGAACTGCGCTTCGTGTTCGTGAGCCCGTTGCCCGAGAGGACCAGGCCGCCGTCGTCGCCCGGCTTTCCGCGCGCCTGGTTGTAGCCGGGTTGTCCCGGCGTTCCGCCCCCGACGACGAATTCGCCGCCTGTGACGTTCAGCTTCCAGCTTGTCACCCGCGCAGGCAACTCCTCGTAGGCGTCGCACGAGCGGGTCGCGGTCCAGGCGCCGTCGTAGCGCGCCGCCGGCGGCGCCGCCTGAGTTTTCTGGGCGGGACCCCACAGCAGCCGCGGAAGAAAGGTGCTCGGCGGGGCGGTCTCCTGCGCGGGCGCCTGGGGTTTCGGCGGCGGCTCCGGCTCCCTGCTCGGCGCCGCGACCCTGACCTCTTCCTTGGGTGGAATTTCCGCGGCCGGGCGCGCCTTGGGGGCTTTCGCTACCGCCTGGGCCTCGGCCTTGGACCTGGCCTTCGCTTCCGCCTCGGCCTTGGACTTCGCCTCCGCAACGGCTTGCGCCTTGGCGTCGGCTGCCCGCTGGGCCTCGAGCTGCCGTCTCGCCTCCGCGGCGGCGGCAGCCTCGGCCTTGGCGCGGCGCTTCGCTTCGTCGGCCTCGGCGCGCGCCGTGGCGAGTTGCGCCTGCGCTGCTGCGTCCTGCTGCGCGACCGGCAGCCATGCGAAACGCCAGAGCGCGAAGCCCGCGCCCGCGATCACCAGCACTACCACTGCGCCTAGCGCCCAACCGCGGCGCCGCGCAGGTCGGGCCGCCGGCCCGGAACCCGGACGCGGTGCGGCACCCCGCGCGGGCCGCGGGGTGCCGCTCAGCTCCACCGCGGCTGCGGGCCGCAGGACTTCGACGATGATGGTTTCCTCCGATACCGCGGCGGCGACCGGAGCGTCGTGCGCGGCGAGGACGGCGGCGCGGAACGTCTCGGCCGACTGGAAACGGTCTTCGGGCTTCTTCGCGAGCGCCTTCGCGATGACGGCGTCGTAGCGCTCCCAGCCCTTGCCGGGATCGGCGAGCGAGGGCCGCAGCGGCTCGGTGTGGCAGGTCGCGTACGACACCTGCTCGGTGGTGCCCACGAAGGGCTTCGCGCCGGTGATGAGCTGGTAGAACATCACCCCCGCCGCGAACAGGTCGGCGCGATGGTCGATCTGCGCCGCCGCGTACTGCTCCGGCGCCATGTACCCGGGCGAGCCCATCATCATTCCGGTCTGCGTCAGCTCCGAGGCCTCGATCCGGGCGATGCCGAAATCGGCGACCTTCACCTTGCCGTTCCGCATCACGATGACGTTCCCGGGCTTGATATCGCGGTGCCACACGCGGCGCTCGTGCGCGTGCCCGAGCGCCTCCAGCAGCTGCGACATAATGCTCACCGCGTTGCGCTCGGCGAAGCGTGTGCCGCGCCCGATGTATTCCCGCAGCGAGTTGCCCTCGACGTATTCCATCGCGATGTAGGCGACCGAGGCGTCCTCGCCGTAGTCGTACACCGCGACGATGCCGGGATGGGCGAGCTTGCCGGCGGCCTGGGCCTCGTTCCTGAAGCGCGCCAGCATCGCGGCGGCGGCGCGTTCGCCTTCGACCAGCTCCCTGCGGATGGTCTTGATGGCCACGGTGCGCCGGATGCCCGGATCGAATCCCTTGTACACGACGCCCATAGCGCCCTGTCCGAGCACCTCGGTGATCTCGTACTTGCCTAGATGGTGAGGCGTGGTCATGTGCGGGCGGCGGGCCTGTGGAGACGAGTGCCGCGATATTATGCATTTTCGCAACGCACTGGGAGTAATTCATGCCGCTGCGGCCCGGATTCGACATCGACCGCTACGCGCCGAGCGGGCCGCCTCAGGCGGCGGCGGACTGCTGCCCGGCTTCCTTGTCTGGGTCAGGCTCCAGCGTGAAATAGAAGACCGCGCCCTCGTTGGGTCGGGATTCGGCCCAGATGCGGCCGCCGTGACGCCTGACGATGCGCTCCACCATGGCGAGCCCCACGCCCGTGCCCTCGAACTCCTGCGGCGAGTGGAAGCGCTGGAACACGCCGAAGAGACGGTGCGACTGGCGCATGTCGAAACCCGCGCCGTTGTCCTTCACGTAATAAACGGTCGCGTTCCCCGGCGACTCCGGCGGGCTGCAACCGATCTCGACCTGGGCGGGAAAACGGCCGCGAGTGTACTTGACCGAGTTGCCTATCAGATTCGTGAACGCTTGCTTGAGAAGAGCGGGATCCGCGTCGGCGACGCCGAGTCCGCCGACCGTGAATTCGATCGCGCGGTCGGCGTAGCTCATTGGCAGCTCGGCGATCACCCCGCGCACGAGCTCCTCCAGGGGGACGCGCTGCGTCGTCGGCCGCCCGCGGCCGAGGCGCGAAAACGCGAGCAAGTCCTCGATCATCTGCGCCATCTGTTGCGCGCTCGCGCGCAGGACCGTGAGTAGCCGGCGCGCGTTCGCATCCAACTGCTGGCCGTGATCCTCCTCGATCATGGTCGCGTAGCCGTCCACGACGCGAAGCGGCGTGCGCAGGTCCTGCGAAACGGTGTGGGAGAAGGCCTCCAGCTCCTTGTTCAAAGCCGCCAGCTCGATGGACTTTTCCTCAACCAGGCGGCGCTCGCGGCGCTCGCTTTCGCGCGCTTGGACGAGCTTGGCGTAGAGCGTGCCGTTTTCCAGCAGCATCACGACGAGCACCAGACCCGCCGCGAGCAGGCCATAGATTCGGCCGGCGTAGAAACCCAGGTCGAAGCGTCCGGCGTTGAGGACCGCCGAGAGGGCGATGTCGAAGACCCACGCGCACATCACCACCATCAGCCACAGGTCGAGCACCGTGTGCGGGCGTACGCGCCAGAGGACGAGCAGGGCGACCACGCCGAGTCCCCACACGGTGGACACCACCGCGATCATCGCCGCCGTATAGCGGTCGCCTTCCATGATCGCGGGAAGCGCGTTCGCGCCCGCCGTCGCGAGAAGCGTGAGCGCGGACACGGCGAGCGCCACGCCGGCGATTCCGGCAAGGACTTCGACACCCGGGCTCCAACCGAAAAGACGCCCGCGCCTTCCCTTGACCAGCGCATAGGCGACGACCAGGAGCGGAAAACCGGCGTGCCGGAACATGACCAACCACGTGCTCTGCGGCCCCGCGCCGAGGAGCCCGGTCGGCGAGAACACGCCGGGTAAGCTGAGCGCGTGCGCCACGGCGGTGAAGGCGGTGAAGAGGTAGCCGCAAGCGAGCAGGTACAGCGAGCGCTCGCGCACCATGGCGAACTGGCCGAAAAGCAGCACCGCCGTGATCAGGCCGAGAATCACCAGCCAGGATTCGTAGACCGGGACGAACGCCGGGACCTGCGCGAGCGGCAGCTTCGCGAACGCCGCCGCGGCGAAAAAGACCGCGACGCTCGCGGTCGCTACCGCGAGCGCAAGCCTGCGGTCGCCGCGCCCCGCGGGCTGCGTCGAAATGAAAATAGCGAAATCGTCTTTGCCTGGCGCGTTCATTGGTTTGGAAATGCGCCTGCCTCCCTGGCGAGATTGTCCAGCAAGACGTGCGCGAGATTCTTGACTTGGTTCACGTAGAAGGAGTTTTGTAGGGTTTACCTGACACCAGTCGGTGTTTTCATGGACGCTTGACCGCCTCGACGGCGGTCCCGCATCATCTGGCCGACAGCGAACACGA
This sequence comes from Gammaproteobacteria bacterium, assembly GCA_041499545.1. Classification (GTDB taxonomy): domain Bacteria; phylum Pseudomonadota; class Gammaproteobacteria; order Burkholderiales; family SG8-39; genus VBDM01. The sequence goes on from JBGQKK010000164.1 coordinate 5,302, forward strand.
GGGTTGGCGCATGCCGGGGACGGACAAGCTGGGAATCGGGCGCGTTCCGGAGGACTTGCTGGGCCGGACGGGGGAGGGCGAATCGGACGCCGGGTCCCATTCGACCGGCATCCTCCCCTCGCAGGACATCGAATACCTCATCCGCGCGTCGAAGGAGATCGTCGCCCTCGAGCCCGTCCAGGGCGACCAGATCCAGCCGGCGAGCCTCGACCTGCGCCTGGGGAGCGTCGCCTACCGGGTGCGCGCGAGCTTTCTTCCGGGCAAGACAGCCCGGGTCCAGGACCGGCTCGCGGACCTCGAAATGCACAAGATGGACATCAGCGAGGGCGCGGTGCTCGAGCGCGGCTGCGTGTACATCGTGCCGCTCCTCGAAGCCCTCGCGCTGAAAAAACGCACCTCGGCGATGGGCAATCCGAAGAGCTCGACGGGGCGCCTGGACGTGTTCACGCGGCTCATCACCGACTACGGCACCGAGTTCGACCGCGTGCGCGAGGGCTACAACGGGCCGCTGTACGCGGAGGTGTCCCCGCGCACCTTCAGCGTGCTGGTGCGCAAGGGCTCGCGGCTCAACCAGATCCGCATCCGCCGCGGCAGCCCGCCCACCGGCGACGACACCCTGCGGCGGCTCCAGGAAGAGCACCGGCTGGTCGATTCGATCAGCGCCGACGAGATCCGCAACGGCGTGCCGGTGTCGATGGATCTGGTGGGCGACCGGTCGGGCGGCGTGATCGGCTACAAAGCGAAAGGCCACACCGGTCTGATCGACGTCGATCGCGTCCGGCACTACGACGTGTACGATTTCTGGGAGCCGGTGCTCGCGCCGCGGAAGGGCGGCTTGGTGCTCGACCCGACGGACTTCTACATCCTCGCCTCGCGCGAATCGGTGAAGGTGCCCCCGATGCTCGCCGCGGAAATGGTCGCCTACGACACGCTGGTGGGCGAGTTCCGTGTGCACTACGCCGGGTTCTTCGATCCCGGCTTCGGCGATCCGCAGGCCGGCGGGCAGGGCTCGCGCGCGGTGCTGGAAGTGCGCTCGTTCGAGATGCCCTTCGTGATCGAGCACGGACAGGTCGTCGGGCGCCTGGTATACGAGCGTCTCACCGCGCCCCCGGCGAAGCTCTACGGCGCCGGAATGAAGTCCTCGTACCAGCGCCAGGGCATCGCGCTCAGCAAGCACTTCAAGCCGCCGCCCGCCGGCGGCGAGGGCTGAGCCACACGGAGCTAAGGCGCCGGGGCGTGCGCCGCCGGAGTCCGTGATTCCAGAAACGCCGAGAGGTCCGCGAACGGCAAGGGCCTGCTGACGAGGTAGCCC
>JBGQKK010000165.1:0-6607 GCA_041499545.1 Gammaproteobacteria bacterium
CAAAGGCATCGTCCCGGTGGTGGCCGGCTTCCAGGGCGTGGATGCGGACGGCAACATCACCACGCTCGGCAGAGGCGGCTCGGACACCTCGGCGGTGGCGCTGGCCGCGGCGCTCGAGGCCGACGAATGCCAGATCTACACCGACGTCGACGGGGTCTACACCACCGACCCGCGCATTGTCCCGGAAGCCCGGCGCCTGAAGTCGGTGACCTTCGAGGAAATGCTCGAGATGGCGAGCGCCGGCTCGAAGGTCCTGCAGACCCGGTCGGTGGAATTCGCCGGCAAGTACAAGGTGCGCCTGCGCGTGCTCTCCAGCTTCCAGGAAGAGGGCGAGGGCACGCTGATCACATTCGAGGATGACGCCACGATGGAAAACGCCCTGATTTCCGGGATCGCCTTCAACCGCGACGAAGCCAAGATCACCGTGATGGGCGTGCCCGACCGTCCCGGCATCGCCTACGCCATACTCGGGCCGATCGGTGAGGCCAACATCGACGTCGACATGATCATCCAGAACGCCGGCGTCGAGGGCATGACCGACTTCTCCTTCACCGTGCACCGCAACGAATACCAGAAGGCGCTCGACGTGCTGAACGGCCGGGTGAAGGGGCACATCAAGGCCTCCGACATCCGCGGCGACCCGAAGATCTGCAAAATCTCCATGGTGGGCGTCGGCATGCGCACCCACGCCGGCATCGCGAGCAAGATGTTCCGCACCCTCGCCGAAGAGGGCATCAACATCCAGATGATCTCCACCTCCGAGATCAAGATCTCGGTGGTCATCGACGAGAAATACATGGAGCTCGCCGTGCGGGCGCTGCACAAGGCCTTCGGGCTGGAGCAGCCCGCCTGAGAAAGGCTGCTAGAATCGCGACTGCAGCAAGCGGAGAGATGCCCGAGCGGTCGAAGGGGGCGCCCTGCTAAGGCGTTATACGGATTAACCCCGTATCGAGGGTTCGAATCCCTCTCTCTCCGCCAATCACGTCCCTATAGAAGCGATCTCAGGCTGATCTTGAGCTGAAAGAACCAGAGCGGCACGGCCTTGGGCTCCACCTTGGGGACGTAGGTCATGTTCAGCGCGACGCGCTGGGTTCCCACCGACAGCACCGGCAGCACTCCGGGGAAGGGCTGATCGTTCTTGAAGTCCTTGCGCGTCATGAGGAACCCGATGGCACCCAAGTCCACGTGCATGCCGTCGAACTGGAAGCGGCGCAGCGCGCCGCCGCCGGCATAGTAGGATGGATTGCGGTTCGAATCGATGAATCCCGAGACCGTGGCAAAGGGGATCCACTTTGAATCCCCGCGATCCCAGTCATACTGAAGCCCAAGGCCCCAGTTCTTTTCGTTCAGATTCTTGTCCGCGGGGGTATTGATATGAATTGCCTTGCCATTGACCAGGAGGCTCAATTCATCCGCCACAGCGGGGCCGGCGGTGACGCCCGCTACGAGCGTGAGGAGAAGGGCCAGAAAGGCGCGTTGTAATTTGCGGCCGTATCCGAGCTGAGAGCTCCCGGCGGCATGAACCCCTTTGTAACCGTACGGCATCGGCCTGTTCCTCGAAATGCATCGGCGCCAATACCGAGAACTTCAGGGATAAACCGGGACAGCGATGGGCGGATTGATTTCCAGCAGGCTGAGAAAATCCCTGCCGACTTCCACGGCTCGTCGTACGTTCCGGCAATCCCGCTGTCATGGGGCTTGCGCCCTGTAGACCGGTGACTTTGCGCCCCCGGCCTTTCGGCCGGGTTTACCTTTGTCTGAACTTGCGACCGTGACAGAATCGATCTCTGCCACGCGCTAAAGACCACGCAATTACCGTTCCAGGTCGAGCGGCGGGAGGAAAAACAACACGGGAAAGTGGCACTTACGCGGTTCCAGGTCGGCGGATAGAGTACCTGGGTACGAACCGGGGGGTTGTGAGTTCGGGGCAAACTCACGAAGGAAAAAAGAAAGTGCTGCTGGGGCTTCTCAAGGTTCAGTAGTAGCTCACCCCGCAATGTAGTGCTCGAGCTGCTCAATGATGAATTTCTGCTCGGCGATGACGTCTTTCACGAGGTCGCCGATGGAGACGAGGCCGATGAGCTTGCCCTGGTCCATTACGGGCAGGTGACGCACCCGGTTCTCGGTCATCAGCACCATGCATTCTTCGCTGGTCTGATTGGGGCGCACGTACATGACCTGCGTGGTCATGATGTCCCGCACGGGGGTTTCCTTCGAGGACTTCGACATGAGGATGATCTTGCGCGCATAGTCGCGCTCGGTGACGACGCCGACGATCTTGCCGCCTTCCATGACGAGGAGCGCACCGATGTTCTTTTCGGACATCAGCTTGACCGCGTCGAACACCGACGCCGTGGGGGCGATCGAGTGGATGGTGTGATCGGATTTCGACTGGAGGATCTGGGCGACGGTGGTCATGGGCTCCCTTTCTGATGAATCTCCCGTTGCGTCGGAAAAGTTTGCGCGCGTGCAAACGGGATGGCAAGTGAAGAATCTCTCACGGTATCGCAGTCGGGTTCAGCGCGTTTCGCCCGCCCTGGCGAGGTGAAAGCGCTCGAGCGCGGCGGCGAACTCTGCGCGGGCCTCGGGCGTCACCGGGGCGCCGCACTCGTAGCAGGAGTCGCTGATCCGGTCGAACCAGCGGCAGCCGCATTCGTCGCAGGCGAGCTCGGGGGCGCCGGCCGGGTTGGCGAAGATCACCGGCAGGTCCCCAGGTAGGCGAAGCCGATCTCGTAGAGCAGGTCGTCGTAGCCCGCCTCCTCGAGCTCGCTGCGCGAGCGCCGCGCGAAAAAGAGCGCATGTCCGCCGCGCGCCAGGCGCCGCAGCGTGCGCGTAAATCCGGCCTCGCGCCCGCCTTCGAAAGCGCGCACCCCGTCCTCGTCCAGGGCGACGAGCAGGTCGACCGCGGCGGACTCGAAACCGGCATAGGGCTCGAGCGCGGCGCGCATGCCCGTCTCGACGCGCTCCCACACCACGAGCTCGCTCGCCCGGGTGGGGCGCGCGGCCACGATAGCCTCGGCAACCAGGCCGATGCGCGCCCCGCGCCTGAGCGGCTCGAACAGCGCCGCCTCGGCTTCGAGGGTGCGGGTCCAGCGCTGCGCGTCTTCGAGCATGAGCGTGAGCCCTCAGACCCGGCAGCCCAGGCGGTAGCCTTCGTGGATCGCGGCGTCGATGCCGCGCGGCATGAGGGCGTCGCCGCAGCCGTGCAGCTCGTCCACCATCCACTCGAACTCGGCGAACAGCTCCTGGTTCGACTTGCGCGGCCCGGCGGCGATCACCGTGTCGGCGGCGATCTCGGTCGGCGCGCCCTTCGCGTCGACGACGAGCGCGCCCGCCGCGCTCACGCTCTCCAGTCGCGAGGACGTGCGCACGGCGATGCCCAGCTCCTCGACCCAGGTCATGTGCCGCCACTTGAAGGTCGGCATCACGTCGCCCGCGATTCGCTTGTCGGCCTCGACCACGGTGACCTGCGCGCCGAGCTTCGCCAGGGACTCGGCGATCGCCAGGCCGATCTTGCCGCCACCGATGACCGCGACCCGCCTGCCGGGCTGGACGCGGCCCTGCGCCACGTCCAGGGCGTCGACGAGGCGCTCGCGCCCCGCGACATGCGCGTAGGCGCCCATGTCGGTGCGCGCGCCCGCCGCGACCACGCAGACGTCGTAGCGGTGAAGCACCGAGCGCATGAATTTCGCGTTGGCCTCGGTGCCGAACTTCATCTCCACGCCGTGCTTCGCCGCCATCACCTCGTAATGCCGCACGATGCTCATCAGGTCGTCGGGCCGCGCGAGATCGCGCGCGGCGTAGCCCAGCAGGTTCCCGCCGATGGCGCCGGAGCGCTCGTAGACGGTGACCGCGTGCCCGCGCCTCGTCGCCGTGATCGCGAACTCCATGCCCGCGGGGCCCGCGCCGATCACCATGATGTTCTTCTTCACGGCGGCGGACGTCACCGCGTACTCGGGCTCGACCTCGTGGCCCAGCGCCGGGTTCATGGTGCAGGTGTACGGCAGATCGCGGAACACGCGCGAGAGGCAGTTCAAGGAGCCGATGCAGCGCCTCACCTCGTGCAGCCGGTCTTCGCGCGCCTTGTGGACCAGCTCGGGGTCGGCGAGCAGCGGCCGGCATACTTCCCAGAAATCGAACTCGCCGCGGCCGATGCATTCGTCCGCCATCACCGGGCTCGGCAGGCGGTTGCCGAAAGCGATCGGAATCCCCGGGCAGCTGCGCTTGGCGCGCGCGGCCAGGTGATTCCAGTGGCCGGGGGGCACGTCGCGGCCGATCGAGGACTCGGGCGCCTCCTGCCAGCCGACGGTGACGCTGATCATGTCGACGCCCGCCGAGGCGGCCTGCCGCATCAGCTCGAAGCACTCGTCCTCCGAATTCCCGCCCCAGGCGTCCATCAGCTCGGCGCCGCTCAGGCGCACCACCAGCGGGTGCTCGGGCAGGGCCTGCTTCACCGCGTCGATCAGCTCGCGCATGAAGCGGCCCCGGTTCTCGATCGACCCGCCGTATTCGTCGCCGCGCCGGTTGGTGAACTTCGAGTTGAAGGAAGCGAGCAGGTAGCCCATGAAGCTCGTCACCTCGAGGCCGTCGAAGCCCGCGCGCACGGCGCGCTTGGCGGCGTCCACGTGCTCGCCGATGCAGCGCCGGATGTCCTCCTTGCTCATCTCGCGCGGCGGGCGGAAGTGCGGCAGCGTCTGCGGAACGACCGAGGGCTGCACGCAATAGCCCAAGTCGATGCCGCCGTAGCGCCCCGCGTGCAGGATCTGCTGGATGGCGACCGCGCCGGCGTCGTGGATGGAGCGCGCGATGATCTCGAACTGCGGCAGGAACTTGTCGTCGTAGAGCGCCACCTGGCGGAAGTAGGATTTGCCCTCGCCCTTGGGATCGGGGTACGCGCCCTGGTTGGTGATGATGCCGCAGCCGGTGGCGGCGATGACGCGCGTGCGCGCCAGCTCGCGCGGCGTGATGTAGCCGTCGCGCGTGTTGTAGTTGGACACGCAGCAGGCGCCGTACTTGATGAGATTGGGCGCGGCGTAGCGGCCCAGGCGTCCCGGCCGGAAAAGATGCGGGAGCTTTCGTTCGCCTTCGAGCATTCGCTTCTCCCTGCGCGCCTCGAGCGCGCGAGCCGCCAAGTTAGCAACCGGCACCCGCGGCGGCTTGATGCAGATCAAACGTCCGCGCACAAGGCGTATGATCGGAGCCGTTCCGAATAGGGCTACGGGGGTGAACGTGCTTCTGCGGGCCGTGCAGACAGTCTTCGTTTTCTTCTTTGCCGCGCTCGCGGCGCAGGCCCAGGACTGGCCCGCGCGCCCGCTGCGCCTGGTGGTGCCCTTCGCGCCCGGAGGCGTGACCGATACCAGCGCGCGCGTGGTCGCCGAACGGACCGGCGCGCGCCTGGGCCAGCCCATGGTGGTCGAGAACCGCCCCGGCGCGAGCGGCAACATCGGCACGCAGCAGGTGGCGCAGAGCTCGCCCGACGGCTACACGCTGCTCCTGGGATTCGACGGCACCATGGTGATCAATCCCTGGGTGTTCGCGAAGATCCCCTTCGACACGCTGCGCGATTTCGACCCGGTGACCAAGCTCGGTGACGCGACGCTCATCCTCGCCGCGCATCCCTCCCTCGCGGCGAACGACCTGCGCGAGCTGATCGCGCTCGCGAAGGAGAAGCCGGGGACGCTTTCCTACGGCACCTCGGGCACCGGTGGCACCCCGCACCTCGCCGGAGAGATGCTCAACCAGCGCGCCGGCATCGCCCTGGTGCACGTCCCCTACAAGGGCGGCGGGCCGGCGATCACCGACGCGGTCGGCGGGCAGATTCCGCTCGTCTTCACCGCCGTCGCCGGCGCGCAGCAATACGTGAAGAGCGGGAGGCTGAAGGCGCTCGGCGTCCCGTCGGCGAAGCGCTCGGCCTCGCTTCCCGATGTGAAGACTTTCGTCGAGTCCGGTCTCGAAGGGTTCGTGGTGGATTCCTGGGTGGGCGTGCTCGCGCCGGCGAAAACGCCGCGGCCGGTGGTCGAGCGCCTGCAGCGGGAGATCGCCGCGGTGCTGGCCGAGGCCGAAGTGCGCGAGCGCTACGCCGTGCTCGGCATCGAGCCCGTGGGCAATGCCCCCGCGGAATTCGCCGCGCAGATCCGGGCCGACCTCGCGCGCTGGGAAAAGGTGGTGAAGCAGGCGAACGTGCGGCAGGAGTGATTTCGGCCTGCTACCAGCAGGACTCCACGGCCTAGCCCTGCCACACCCCGTAGCCTTCTTCCCGCAGCCCGATCGCGAGCTCGACCTCCATGTCGCGGGCAGCCTCGTATGGCATCGGGTTGGCGTAGGCGTAGAGCTCGGGCAACAGCCGCACGCCGTAGCACTCGACAAAACGGTTCGACTTGATCCCCTGTTTGTGCTTCTTGAGCCGCTCCTCGGGGGTGAGCCCGGACATGCCGACATAGACGCAGGGCTTGGTCGCGTCGTAGTCGGGGTTTGCCCGCCGAAAGCGCGCCTCCTTCAGCACCTCGGGAGAGAGCTCGACGACGTATACGTTGTGGTGGTGGGACTTCAACTGGCGGATTTCGAGGTGCGGGGAGCGTAGCACGCGGTACACTGCCGTTCCAGTCCG
>JBGQKK010000166.1:0-6586 GCA_041499545.1 Gammaproteobacteria bacterium
AGGCCAATCGCAGGGCCGATGTGTACCTGCGGGGCGGGGATCTCGAAGGCGCAGCGCGGCAATACCGGGAAGCGGTCCGGCTGGCGCGATCGGTGGAAGACGCCCAGGGCATCGCCGCGAACGCGATCAACCTGTCGATCGTATACCAGCGGCTCGGTCGCCCGGAGGACGCCCGCGCGAGCCTCGCCGTCCTGCTCGAGCGGGGCCGGCTCGGCTTTTCCGCCGAGCGCATGGCGCAGGCCGCGCTGCGCCGATCGGTGCTCGACATGGAGGAGCGGCGATTGGCGAGCGCCGGCGAGTGGCTGGAGCGCGCCGCCGCGTATTGCGGGCGCGGCTGCTCGGTCTCGGCGGCGATTCAGAACGTGAGGGGGCAACTCGCGCTCGAGGCGGAACGGCCCGACCAGGCTGCCGCAAGCGCGAGAGCGGCGCTCGGCGCCAGCCGCACCTCGGGGGATCGCGCCGAAGCTGCGAACGCGCTGCGCCTTCTGGGAGCCGCCGCGATACGCACGGGCGACGCGGGCGCCGCGATCGGATATCTCGGCGAGGCGCTCGCGATCGATCGGGAACTTGCAGCCCCGCGCAAGATTTACCTCGATTTGATCGCCCTCGGCCGGGCGAATGCGCTGCGCGGCGACCGCGCGGCGGCGCGCTCGTTCTACGAACGCGCGAGCGCGGTGAGCGAGGCCGACCGCGACGCGGAAGGCGCGGCACAGGCCCGCGCCCTGATCGAGGCCCTGGGCGAGAACCTACAGGCCAGACAGCCCGCGCGGGCGGCGCCCTGATTCTCATGTCCGGTCTCAAGAAGCCTCACAGCCTCGCCGATCACCTTCACGGCGATGAGCACGACCACGTTCACGACGACGAGGAAGGGGCCGATCACGACCACGATCATTTCTTCGAGGGGGAGGGGAATCCCGAGGACAACGCCCTGTGGGTCCAGGACCACGTTTCGCTGCGGAGCGTCGGCATCGACATCGGCTCATCGGGGACGCAGGTCATCTTTTCCAGGATCGACCTGCGGCGCATGGGGGAGAAGCTCTCGAGCCGCTATGTCGTGGTTTCGCGCGAGACGCTGTACCAGTCGCCGGTCTCGCTCACGCCCTACAAGAGCGAGGAACTGATCGACGACGCCGAACTGGGCGCGATCATCGACAGGGCTTTCGCGGCCGCCGGCCTGCACGCGGACGATATCGACGCCGGGGCGGTGATCCTGACGGGTGAGGCGCTGCGGCGCGAGAACGCGAAGGCCATCGCGGGCCTGCTCGCCGAGGAACGCGGAGAGTTCGTTTGCGCGAGCGCAGGGCACCACATGGAATCGATGCTCGCCGCGTTCGGCTCCGGCGCCGCGCGCGTGTCCCACGATTCCGCGAAGCGCGTTCTCAACGTGGACATCGGCGGGGGCACGACCAAGCTCGCCCTGGTCGAGGGGGGAAAGGTGACCGCCACGGCGGCGCTGCACGTCGGCGGCCGGCTGATGGTCGTCGACGAGACCGGGCGCATCGTCAGGCTCGATCCCGCGGGCAAGCATCTCGCCGCCATGGCGGGGTTTCGCTGGAGCCGCGGCGACGCGGTCGACGCGGCGGCCATGGAGCGAGTCGCGGAATGGATGGCCGACGCGATCTTGGCCTCCGCGGGCGCGCAGCCCCTGCCCGAGGACGTACGAGAGCTGTTCCTGACCGAGCTGCTGCCCGATTCGGCCGGCGTCGACGGCGTCATGTTCTCCGGGGGCGTGGCGGAATACGTGTATCGGCGCGAGACGCGCGATTTCGGCGACCTGGGCCGGCTGCTCGGGCTCGCGCTGCGAAAGAAATTAGACGCGGGCGCTCTGCCCTGGCCGCTGCTGCCCCCGGGCGAGTGCATACGCGCGACCGCGCTCGGGGCTTCCGAGTACAGCGTGCAGCTGAGCGGCAATACCATCTACATCTCCGATCCCGGCGCGCTGCTGCCCCGGCGCAACCTGCAAGTGCTGCAGCCCGGCTACGCCTGCGGGGAGCGCATCGACCCGGACGCGCTCGCGCGGGCGATACGCGAGCACTTCAAGGCATTCGATCTGGTCGAGGGGGAGAACGAGGCGGCGCTCGCGCTGCGCTGGGAAGGGACGCCTTCGCACGAACGCCTCGCCGCGTTCGCGCTCGGCATCCGGCGCGGACTGGCGGGGACCGTCGCGAAGCGCATGCCTGTATACGTCATGGTGGACGGCGACATCGCGCAGACGCTGGGCGCGATCCTGCGCGACGAGATGGACGTCCGGAGCGAGATCCTGGTGATCGACGGGGTGGTGTTGTGGGATTTCGACTACATCGACCTCGGCCGCATTCGCATGCCTTCGCAGACCGTCCCGGTCACGATCAAGTCCCTGGTGTTCGGCGAAGATCCGCGCGGGCCGCGAAGCGCGCACCGAGCGCGGTCCGCCCGGCGGAACGCCGAGAGCGGACGGAGCGGGGGCGTATAATCGAGCACTCGGACGGAGAGTCGCATGGGCATCGAGTCGCATTACCACAGCAAGAAGGACCGGGTGTTCGTCCGCGGCATCACCGGGCACTACAAGCTCAAGGACGAGCTCGCGCGCCTGCGCGCCCTGCCGCGGGTACGCAAGGGCAGCGAGATCAAGTTCGTCGACGGCCCGCAGACCTACAGCCGGCACTACGTGGAGCCCGTGGACGGTATCACGCAGACCCTGCATATCCATCTCGAGGAATACGGTCCGGGCGGTAGGTCGCAGAAGCACGGTCACGTGAACGAGGCGGCGTTCTACATCCTCGACGGGCGCGGCTACGAGATCCACGACGGCGTGCGTTACGACTGGAAGGCCGGGGATGTGGCGGTCGTGCACAACAACTGCGTGCACCAGCATTTCAACGCCGACCCCGACAAGCCGGCCCGCGCCCTGGTCCTCAAGGCGAAGCCCATGTACATGTTCATGAACATGCTGTTCCAGCAGCTGGTCGTACCTCGGCCCACCGAGCCTGCGCCGGGCGGGAAGGGGTTCAGCGCCCGGGAATCCGAGGACGACTACAACCACGCGAAGTAGACGAGAGCGACGGAGAAACGAAATGGCATGGGGTGAAGCTAAAGCCTGGATGCGCGGCACGGCGAGCGCGAAGATCTACCAGGGCATGCTCGACGATGTCCTGAATCAGCCGACGCGCAACGCCAAGCGCAAGAAAATCGTGCACCCGGAGGACATGCCCTGGGAAATGTCGCGCCAGGGCCTGCTCAAGCATCTCCTGAACGAGCAGATGAACACGCGCATGGAAACCGTGGACGCCTACATGCAGATCATCCCGCCCGGGAGCCGCTCGGGCAAGCACCGACACCTCGCCGAGGAATGCCTGTACGTGGTCGAGGGCCGGGGCTACGATCTGCACCAGGACTGCGACGTCGAGATCACCGATACCTACCACTGGAAGCCGCAAGCCGAGGTGAAGCGCTACGAGTGGGAGGCGGGGGATGTGATCTACATCCCGCCGAACACCATCCACCAGCACTTCAATGCCGCATCCGACAAGCCGGTGCGGCTCGTTTCGGCGATCAACCGGATCTACAAGTACTGCGGGCTCAGCGACCTGGAGCAGCTCGAGGACGCGCCCGAGTACGACCCAAAGGTGGTGCTCACCGCCGATCTCGTCGAGCGCTACCTCAAGGCCAAGGTCAGGGAGCCTGCGTAACCAGGATTACCGCATGGCCGGAAACGCAATCGTCCCGGAAGAGTTCGCGAAGAAGTTCGCCACCGAGAAGGAAACCCCGTACACCCGCTGGGTGCGCGGCGAGGGCCTGGACATCGTCGCGGCGCATTTCGTGCCGAACCTGCACACGGTGGAGCTGAAGCCCTGGGCGAGGCGCGGCGGGGCCGGCTTGTACCTCAACCACGACGCATCGCGGACCTCGAACGATTGCTACGTGTGCGAGATCCCGCCGGGCGGGAAGCTCGCGCCGCAGCGCCAGCTGTTCGAGGAGATGATCTACGTGCTGGGCGGGCGCGGCTCGAGCACGGTGTGGAACGACGCCGGACAGCGGGTCACCTTCGAATGGAAGGCCGGGTCGCTGTTCGCGATCCCGCTCAACGCCTGGCACCAGCATTTCAACGGCGCGGGCCGCGAGCGCGCGCGCTACGTGGCGGTGACCAACGCACCGGCGGTCATCAACCTCTATGAAGACGTCGATTTCGTGTTCAACACGAAGTACGACTTCAAGAATCGCTTCTCGGGAGAGCCCGACTACTTCAGCAACAAGGGCGAGCAGAAGGGCCTGCTGCTGGAGACGAATTTCGTCGCCGACGCGGTCAACCTGCCGCTCATCTCGGCGAAGGAGCGTGGCGCGGGGGGCGGGCACATCCGCTTCAACATGGCGCGCGGCTCGATGAACAGCCACATCTCGCAGTTCCCGGTCGGCACCTACAAGAAAGGGCACGCTCACGGCCCGGGCGCGCACGTCATCATGCTCTCGGGGGAAGGGTACAGCCTGATGTGGCCCGAGGGCGACGAGCCGCGGCGCTACGACTGGCAGGTCGGAGCCATGATCGTGCCGCCGAACATGTGGTTCCATCAGCACTTCAACACGGGCACGACGCCGGCGCGTTACCTCGCGTTCAAGCACGAGGCCACCTCGATCCGCAACCTGCAGGGCGTGCCCAAGGCCTGGATCAGCCGGCGGGTCGGCGGCGACCAGATCGACTACGCCGACGAGAAACCCGCAATCCGCCAGGCGTTCACCGAGGCGCTCGCCCAGCACGGCCTGAAGCCCAAGATGGAAGAGGCCTACACCGCCGAGCTGGTCGAGCTCCCGCCCCGGGTGGTGGCATGACCGCGGGCTGGTGGCGCTGCCTGAGATTTTGCGGCACAATCCGGCGCAGACGATTGTTTGGGCAGGAGTTTTGAAAATGGCGGGCGAAATTCCGCTGATTCTGACGCTCGATAATCACGGCGTGCCGCATCGCTGGGTCACGTGGCAGCAGGCGTGCTTCTATTACGCCAAGAACCTGGTCGCCTGGACCCTGGGCGAGCGCGAGTTCACTTTCCACGGCGGCATCTCCCAGGCCACCGGCAGGCGTTCCAGCATCACCGCCCGCTCGATCATCGCGATCAAGGGCAAGGCGATGGCGATGCGCGCCTTCAACCAAGTGCCGCCGCTCAACAACCGCGAGCTGTTCCGCCGCGACCGCCACATCTGCGGCTACTGCGGCGGAGGCTTCAGCTACCTGAGGTTGACGCGCGACCATATCCGGCCAGTGTCGCGCGGCGGCACCGACACCTGGATGAACGTCGTGACGGCATGCCGCTCGTGCAACGGCGTCAAGCGCAACCGCCTGCCGGAAGAGTCCGGGCTGCAGCTCATCTACGCGCCCTACGTCCCGAACAAGGCCGAGTACCTGATCCTCACCAACCGCAAGATCCTCGCGGACCAGATGGAATTTCTGGTCCAACACGTGTCCTCCCACAGCCGCGTGCTCGCGCCGGCCGCGGCCTAGGTCGGGCGGGATCGCGCCGCCGATCGGCGGCGCGGCTTCGGACTAGCTACTTGCCGACACTCTCGATGATCTCCTCGGCGTCGCCGAGATTCTTTTGCACCTTGCCGGAAATCTGTTTTGAAAGCCCCTTGACCTGTTGTTCCTTGCTTCCGACCAGCTTGCCGGCTTGTTCCTGGACTTTCCCGGCAACATTCTTCACCACGCCCTTCACTTGATCTTTGTTCATGTTCGATTGCTCCGGTGATTGGCGCTGAACTCAGCGCGATTGAAAATCGTGGGGCTATTTCTTGTTGCCCTTCGCGGCGTCCTGAATACTTTCGCCGGCCTTCTCGATCTGTTGCCCGGTCTTGTCGACCGCCTTGTCGACCTGCTTTCCGGCGCGCTCCATCGGGCCTTCCTCTTTCTGACATCCGCACAGCCCGATCAGCACAGCCACCACCGCTGCTGCCGCGACACTCATATTCGATTTCGTCACTTGTCTCTCCTTAAACAAACAACCTCGGCGAGACTACCGCAAAGACACTCTTCCGTATGTGCGCTAGCAAGCAGAGCGCCAGGAACGCTTCGCCACCCATCTCTCCGAGACGCTATTTCCGGCAAGATATTAGAAGTCGCAAATCATTGAGTTGTAGAACTTCTGGAGAAATACTATTTTTCAGGATTTCTGGCGCAATTCATACCACCAGGATTGGCGCGGGTCGCTCTACGCGCGGGAACTCAATACGCGATACCCGGTGTCCTACAAGCGGCTCGACAAGCTGTGGGCGGAGATAGCCCGCTGACAATGCGGCGCAGCTATAATAAGGCGTCGCGGGTCGGGCAGGATTCATCCAGCAAGGACGTCACAATCATGACTGCCGGGAATTCGAGGAGAGCGGCATGATAAACAAGCTCGCAAACGGCGTCGAGTTGAGAAACGGCGCCCTTACGCCCGAGGAGCTCGAGCTGGCGCGTCTCATTGTATCCGCGTTGAACCTCGAAATTCACGCGGAAGAGGTCGACCCGGCCGCCCCGCTTTATGGAGAGGGGCTCGGGCTGGACTCGATCGATATCCTGGAGATCGCGCTCGCTGTCTCCAAGGCCTACGGCATCCGGTTGCGTTCGGACGACGGGAACAAT
>JBGQKK010000167.1:0-6580 GCA_041499545.1 Gammaproteobacteria bacterium
CTCGGTGAGGAAGATGTCCTGCACCACCATGTGATCGAGCGTGGCGAGCGCCTCGCGCGCGTGATCGACGTCGGGGTCGGACATCGCCGGGTTCTCGCCCATGATGTACATGCCGCGGATTTCGCGCTTCTTCGCGGCGTGGATGGTCTCGACCACGGTGAGGCCGGGCTTGGGATCGAGCTCCATGCCCCAGAGTTTCTCGAAGCGTGCCTTCGCCTCGGGCGTGGCGACGCGCTGGTAGTCGGGATAGAACATCGGGATCAGGCCCGAGTCGGACGCACCCTGCACGTTGTTCTGGCCGCGAAGCGGATGCAGGCCGGAGCCCGGCTTGCCGATCTGGCCGGTCGAGAGCGCGAGCGCAATCAGGCAGCGCGCGTTGTCGGTGCCGTGCACGTGCTGCGAGATGCCCATGCCCCACATGATGATCGAGGCTTTCGAGGTCGCGTACAGGCGCGCGACTTCGCGTATCGTCTTAGCGTCGATGCCGCAGACCGGCGCCATCGCCTCGGGGGAGAATTTCTTCACGTTCTCGGCGAGCGCCTCGTAGCCCGAGGTGCGGTCGCGGACGAAGGCTTCGTTCACCAAGCCCTCCTCCACGATGACGTGAAGCATCGCGTTCAGGAGCGCCACGTCGGTATCGGCTTTGAACTGCAGGTTATAGGTCGCGTGGCGCGCGAGCTCACCCTTGCGCGGGTCGGCGACGATGAGCTTCACGCCGGCCTTGGCCGCGTTCTTCATCCAGGTGGCGGCGACCGGGTGGTTCACCGTGGGGTTGGCGCCGATGAGGAAGATCACTTCCGCGTTGATCACGTCGCGCACCTGGTTCGAGACCGCGCCCGAATTGATGCCCTCCATCAGCGCGGCGACCGACGAGGCGTGGCACAGGCGCGTGCAGTGATCGACGTTGTTCGAGCCGAAGCCGGTGCGCACCAGCTTCTGGAAGAGATAAGCTTCTTCGTTCGTGCCTTTGGCCGAGCCGAAGCCGGCGAGCGATTTTTTTCCGTGCTTGTCGCGGATGTCGCGCAGGCCTTTCGCGGCGAAATCCAGCGCCTCTTCCCAGCTCGCCTCGCGGAACACCTCGGCCCAGTTGTCCGGATCGACGCTGAAGTCCTTGTGCTTCCTCACCCCGGGCTTGCGGATGAGCGGCTTGGTAAGCCGGTGCTTGTGCTGCACGTAGTCGAAGCCGTAGCGCCCCTTCACGCACAGGCGATTGCTGTTGGCGGGCCCCTCGCGGCCCTGCACCCAGAGGATCTTGTTGCCCTTGACGTTGTAGGTGAGGAGACACCCGACGCCGCAGTACGGACAGACCGAGTCCACAGTCTTGTCCGCCTGGATCTTGCCGACCTCGCGCGCCGGCATGAGCGCGCCGGTGGGGCAGGCCTGCACGCATTCGCCGCAGGCGACGCAGGTCGAGTTGCCCATGGGATCGTCGAGGTCGAAGACGATCTTCGAATGCTCGCCGCGAAACGCGTAGCCGATGACGTCGTTGACCTGCTCCTCGCGGCAGGCGCGCAGGCACCTCGTGCATTGGATGCACGCGTCCAGGTTCACCGCGATCGCCGCGTGCGAAAGATCGGGCTTCGGCTGGTGCCGGGACTCGAAGCGCGGCTTGCCGACTTTCAGCGCCTTCGCCCAATGGTCGAGCTCGGAGTCGAGCGTATAGGATTTCTCCGGGATGTCGGAGAGCAAGAGCTCGAGCACCATCTTCTGGCTCGCCACCGCGCGCGCGCTGTCGGTGGTGACCTCCATGCCGTCCTTGGGGGTGCGGCAGCAGGATGGCGCGAGCACGCGCTCACCCTTGATCTCGACCACGCAGGCGCGGCAGTTGCCGTCCGGCCGCAGCCCTTCCTTGTAGCACAGGTGCGGAATCTCGATGCCGTAGTGCTTGGCCGTCTCGATGAGGGTCTCGTCCGAACGGCCCACGACGGCCTTGCCGTTCAACTTGAACTCGACGGGCATTGTCGCCGCCTGCGCGGTGCTTATGCGGTCCATCGCTCACCTCTCGCCATCAAACGATCTCGTTCGGGA
The DNA here is from genome assembly GCA_041499545.1 of Gammaproteobacteria bacterium. Classification (GTDB taxonomy): domain Bacteria; phylum Pseudomonadota; class Gammaproteobacteria; order Burkholderiales; family SG8-39; genus VBDM01. The sequence goes on from JBGQKK010000167.1 coordinate 2,029, forward strand.
AGTATTTCATCACGGAAAGCACGGGATTGGGCGCCGCCTGCCCCAGCCCGCATATGGATGCGTCCATCATCGCCTGGGAAAGTTCCTTCAGCAGCGGCTGGTCCCACTTCTTTTCTTCGATCAGCTTGAGCGTCTTCGCGGTCCCGACGCGGCAGGGCGTGCACTGGCCGCAGGATTCCTCGGAGAAGAACTTCGTCAGATTGCGCGCGGCGGCGGTAGCCCGGTCCCTGTCCGAGAGAATCACCACCGCCGCCGAGCCGATGAAGCAGTCGTACTGGTTGAGCGTGTCGAAGTCGAGCGGGATATCCGCCATCGAAGCGGGCAGGATGCCCCCCGAAGCGCCGCCGGGAAGATAGCCGTAGAACTTGTAGCCGTCCTGCATTCCACCGCAGTATTCCGCGATCAGCTCCTTCACCGTGATGCCGGCCGGCGCGAGGTGCACGCCCGGTTTTTTCACGCGGCCGCTCACCGAGAACGAGCGCAGGCCCTTGCGGCCGTTCCTGCCCTGCGAGGCGAACCAGTCCGCGCCGCGCTCGAGGATCTCGCGCACCCAGTGCAGCGTTTCCATGTTGTGCTCGAGGGTGGGCCGGTCGAACAGCCCCACCTGTGCGACGTAGGGCGGGCGCAGGCGCGGCATGCCCCGCTTGCCCTCGATCGACTCGATCATCGCCGACTCCTCGCCGCAGATGTAGGCGCCCGCGCCGCGCCGCAGATGGATCGGCGGCAGCTTGCACGGCGGATCGCTCTTCAGCGCCGCGAGCTCTCTTTCCAGGATCGCGCGACAGCCGTGGTACTCGTCGCGCAGATAGATGTAGATCTCGTCGATGCCGACCGCCCAGGCGGCGACGAGCGCGCCCTCGACGAAGCGGTGCGGATCGCGCTCGAGATACCAGCGGTCCTTGAACGTGCCCGGCTCGCCTTCATCGATGTTGATCGCCATCAGGCGCGGCCCGGGCTCGGCCGCGACGGCCTTCCATTTGCGGCCGGCGGGAAAGCCCGCTCCGCCGAGACCGCGGAGACCCGAATTCTCCATCACGGCGATCACGTCCTCGCGCTTCTTCTCACCTTCCATGCAGGCCCTGGCGAGCGCATAGCCGCCTTTGGCGCGGTACGCCGCATAGTCGATATAGGGCTGCGCCGGATGCTTGACCGCCTTGGCTTTCACCAGCGCCGCGATTTTCTCGGCGCTCGCGTACGGGACCGGGTTCTGTCCTACGACCGCGGCGGGCGCGGTCTCGCAGCGCCCGATGCAGGGCGCGTGCAGGACGCGCACGTCCTTGCCGAGCATTCCCGAAAGCTTCGCGAGCAGATCATTCGCGCCCGCCATCTCGCACGAGATCGAGTCGCACACGCGCACCGTGATCGCCGGGGGCGGCGCGCCGCCTTCCTTCACGACATCGAAGTGATGGTAGAAGGTCGCGACCTCGTAGACCTCGGTCATCGCGAGCTTCATCTCCTCGGCGAGCGCGACCAGGTGCGCGGCCGAGAGATGCCCGTAGCGGTCCTGGATGCGGTGCAGGTATTCGATCAGCAGGTCGCGGCGGCGCGGATCGTCCCCGAGCAGCGCTCGAACTTCCTCGCGGGCCTTCGGGTCGACCTGGCGCCCCTTGAGCGTGGAACGTACGCGCACGCGATTTCCGGTTTGCGTGGGAGCCCGATCGTTCATGCGCTCATTTTACGTCCGAGCGCACGCGCAAAAACTTGACACGAATCAATTGTTTGGACCGCAGTCAGGGTTTCAGGTTCTTGCGTGCCCCCGATGCCAGCGTTGCCAGCATGACGAACTCCGAGCTCAGTGCATCGGCAAACGCGCCGGGATATCCGGCTTCCCTGAGCGACCACTTGAACCGGTTGCCCAAATGCGCCTTCTTGTACAGGTTGAGGCGCCGGGACCGGGCGAACGCGTCTACGCGGTTGAACGCGACGTTGTGCACGCCCTTCAGGCGCTTCGCCGCCTTCTCGACGGGCATGTCGTCCAGTCCGCCCGGGGGGAACCGCTTCACGAGATCGGCGACGATCGAGTCGACCAGCTCGTCGATTTCCCTGCAGTTGAACCAGTCACCGAACATGGGATCCCCGCTAGCCGCGGCCTTCGCACCATGCACGCCACATCGTCCGATAGGCGTTTTCGAGATCGCGCACGAATGCCGTCTCGTCCATGATAGGCGATAGCCGCATTTTTTGGCGCAGCGAGCCCCGCAGCCCCGCCAGGAGCGCCGGGGCGCGCGCGTATTCGGCGGCCAGTCTGACGTAGTCCTCGGGCGTGGCCGCGATCCAGTCGGCGAGTCCCACGGTGGAGAGAATGCTGGCGGCGCTGCGCGATATCGAGCGGGAGCCCCGCAGGGCGACCACGGGTACTCCCATCCACAGAGCGTCGCAGGTCGTCGTTCCGCCGCTGTAGGGAGTCGTATCCAGGGCGATATCCACGCCGCCGAGCGAGCGAAGGTAGTCGTCGAGCGGCGCGTACGGCAATGTGGCGATTCTCGCCGACGCAACCCCGGCGCGCTCCAGATCGGCGAGCAATCCGTCCCTCGCCGGCCCGTCCGGAACGCCGGCGAGCAGCAGCCGGGAATCCGGCACGCGCTTGAGAACATCGGCCCAGAGCCTGCGGATCCCCGGCGAGAGCTTAGAGACGTGATTGAACGAGCCGAACGTGACAAAGCCGTTCTTCTTCGAGGGCAGATCCGTGACGGGAATGTCCGCGATGAACGGGCGGTAGCACCATTGGCTGTGGGGAAGCCTGACCAGGGTCTCGGTGTGGAATGCGTCGGCGAGGCGCTCGGGATCGGAATGGGCGTCGCAGATCCGGTAATGGACGCGCCTCAGGCCGGTCGTATTCAGGTAGCCGAGCCAAGTCGCCTGAACCGGTGCCGGCTGCCGCGCGAGAACGCCGAGGCGGAAGACGCCGGAATGCCCCGAGAGATCCACCAGGATGTCGACCCCGTCCCTGTGGATCGCCTCGGCGAGCTCATCGTCGGACATCGATTGCGCGTCGCGAAAGACATCGGCTCCCTGCTCGATCACCCGCGTGACCTCGTCCGCGACTGTGCCGGTCGAGTAGCAGAAGACCTCCTCGCTGTGCTTCTCGATCACGGGAATCACGAACAGCGCCACAGGATGCCTCCAGAAGTCGCCCGAGAGGTAGCCGATGCGCAGACGCCGCTCCGGGTCCCTCGCGTTGCGAAACTGGAACCTTGCCGGAACCGCCTTCTCGAGGCGCTCGCCGAACGCCTTGTGCCGGGCGAAGAGCGCGTCGGCGGAGATTTCCTCCGAACAGTTGAGCGTAAACAGCTCGGCTGACTCGAGGTCGAACCTTTCCGGCGCCAGCTTCCGGGCGGCGGCGAAGCATTCGAGGGCCTCCGCTATCTTCGATTGACCGCGGAGCACGCCACCCAGGGTCTCGTATGCCGGCAGGAATCGCGGATCGACATCGATTGCGCGACGCAATGCGGCCTCCGCTTCGGGAAGCTTGCGCAGCTTCCTCAGGACGGTGCCGTAGTTGTGCAGCGCCCCCACGTAGCCGGGTTTCAGCCGGAGCGCCGCCTCGAGGGCGGCCGCGGCGGCCTGGAGGTTTCCGCGCGCGTCGTGGACGTTCGACAGCGCGATCAGCGCCTCGGGAAACTCGGGCCTGTTCCGCAGGGCGTTGCCGAGCAGGACCTCGGCGCGGTCAAGGTCCCCGCGCTTGAAGAGCAGATTGCCGAGGTTGTAGTTCGCGAAGGGGTTCGCCGGCTCGAGAGCCAGGGCCGCCTCGAAGGACTCGATCGCGCCGCCGGCGTCGCCCGAGGCTTCGAGCCCGATGCCGAGGTTGAGGTGCGCCCTGGCGTATTCCGGCGCGGCGGCGACGGCCTTGCGGTAGCGCTCGCACGCTTCGCTCAGCCTGCCCGAATCCTCCGCCCTGTTGCCCTCGGCGATCAACGCGTCGGCGAGGTCCTTCGGGCTGGCCACGTCCCCTGACGCCCGCTACTTAAGCACGGACTTGAGCAGCCTGCCCATTTCCGCGGGATTCTTCGTCGTCTTGATCCCGCATTCCTCCATCACCGCGAGCTTCTCCTGCGCCGTGCCCTTGCCGCCCGAGATGATGGCGCCGGCGTGACCCATGCGCTTGCCCGGAGGCGCCGTGACGCCGGCGATGAAACCCACCACCGGTTTCTTCATGTTGGCCTTGACCCAGCGCGCGGCGTTTTCTTCGTCCGAGCCGCCGATCTCGCCCACCATGACCACCGCGTCGGTGTGCGGATCGTCGTTGAAGAGCTTCAGCACGTCCACGTGCTTCATGCCGTTCACCGGGTCGCCGCCGATGCCGACGCACGAGGATTGCCCCAGGCCGAGCTCCATCAGCTGGCCGACCGCCTCGTAGGTGAGCGTGCCCGAGCGCGACACCACGCCGACGCGGCCCTTCTTGTGGATGTGGCCGGGCATGATGCCGATCTTGATCTCGTCGGGCGTGATGATGCCCGGGCAGTTCGGCCCGATGAGCCTCGTCCGCCTGCCCTGCATCTTGTGCTTGGTGCGGATCATGTCGCGCACCGGGATGCCCTCGGTGATGCAGATC
>JBGQKK010000168.1:0-6575 GCA_041499545.1 Gammaproteobacteria bacterium
ATCTTGGCGTAGAAGTCGCGCCGCGCTTCGACGCCTATGTAGCCCGCCGTCACCGCAACTGCCTGGATGCCGAGATCGTGGCACGCGTCGGCGGCATCCATCGCGTACTCGGCAAAAATCACCGGGTCGTTGTAGGTGAAGGCGACGCTCTTGCAGCCGTGCTCGAGCGCCGCCTTCGCGAGCTGTTCCGGGCTCGCCGAATCGGCGAGCGTGTCGACGTCGCGGGATTTCGAGATATCCCAGTTCTGGCAGAACTTGCAGGCGAGATTGCAGCCCGCCGTGCCGAAGGACAGGATGCTCGAGCCCGGGTAGAAATGATTGAGCGGCTTCTTCTCCACCGGATCGATGCAGAAGCCCGAGGAGCGTCCGTAGGTGGTCAGCACCATCCGGTTCTCTTCGCGCATACGCACGAAGCAGGCCCCGCGCTGGCCCTCGTGGAGCCTGCAGTCGCGCGGGCACAGGTCGCACTGCAGGCGGCCATCGTCCAGGAGATGCCACCAGCGGCCGACGTAGGGACGGTCGAGGACCGCGCTCATCTGAGGATGTCCGCTTCGCGCCACTTGAGCACGCCGTAGCGCTTCACCCGGCAGCGCCGGGTGTCGGTGCCCGGCGCGATGCCGGCTTTGTGCTTGAGGCGCGCGATGAATTGCTCGGGGTCGGCGAGATCCTCCCAGACCTGCGGCAGGAAGGTCGCGCGGCGTCCCTCTTCGAGCTGCTCGAGGATCACCCCGTCCAATCCCGGGCGCAGGCGCCGCAGCAGATCGGCGTGGTCCTCGAACGCGACGGTCTTGGGCGTGGACAGCAGCGACACCTCGATCTGCGTGCGCGCGAATTCCTCGAGCGCGAGGGGCGCGAAGCGGCTGTCCTCGAAGGCGGCCGCGCGGGCGTTGGCGGCGACGTCCTCGGCGAGCGGCCTTCGCGCCTCGAGCGCGCCCACGCAGCCGCGCAGCTCCTCCCCTTGCATCAGGGTGACGAAGGTCGCGCGCGACTCCCGGAGCCAGGTTTCGTTCGTCTCCGGCGACCCGGCCGAGCCGGCACCCAGCGCATGGGCGATCGAGGCGCGGGCGATCCGGAGGAGGGTTCTTCCATGCTCCGCCCCGTAGCCCGCGCTTCCAGCCCCGAGGGCAAAGGACGCGTAGCCGACGACGCGGCGCTTGTCGCCGGCGGTGTCACCCGAGTTGCGGCAATCGAGCAGACGCGGGGCGAGACCCTTGCGCCTGGCGGCGATCAGCAGGCCCGCGACCGGGGTTGCGCCGCAGGCCTGCTCGTGCGAGAGCTCGTCGTCGAAATCGAGGATGGCCCGCACGGTGGCGCGGTCGATCTCGCGGGCGCGGTCATAGGGATGATAATGCGACAGGTCCGAGCTGATCACGATCAGCGTTTCCGCGCCGCCCCACAGGCGCTCCAGCACCTCGGCCACCTTCTCCGGAGCGACATCGCCGACGACCAGGGGCACGATCGAGAATTCTCCCAGCACCCGCTGCAGGAAAGGCAGCTGCACTTCGAGCGCATGCTCCTCGGCGTGCGTCGCGGCCGACTCGACCACCTGCGGCAGATCGCGGATCGCGCTCACGCCCTCCACGTCGAGCGGGACGCGGCCGAGCGGGGTCGCAAAAGCGATCGCCTGCGGCAGGGCGAGGCCGCGCACCGGCACGCGGTGGCAGGGGCCGAGGACCACCACGCGTCTGACGATGCCGCGCGCGGGACGCAGCAGATCGTAGGCGCTCGCCGCCACCGGCCCCGAATACACGTACCCGGCGTGCGGGACGATGACCGCCTTGGGAAACCCCGGCGCCTGGGGTGCGTCCTCCGTGCGGTCCAGATGGGCGCCGACCTCCTCACCCAGCTCGCGCGCATCCCCCGGGTAGAACATCCCGGCGACGGCGGGCGGGCGCACCTCGGGGTCTCGGAAAAGACTCATAGGTCCAATATAGGGCAGCTTTGCCCGCTTCCCAAGGGCCCTTAGGGGGTGCTGCGGCGCCGGGCGGTCCACTCCCCGCGGGCGGTGCGGGCGCGCACTTCGCCCGACATCGTCTCCCCGGCGGCAGTTCCCTCGAAGTCCATCAGCTGGCCTTTGTAGAGCAAGCCGAAGCGCACCTGCGCGGCCCTGACCGTCATGTCCCTCAAATGCAGCTCGGACTTGCCGTCGCGCACCACACCGCCGACGGTGTGGGGCTCCTGCGCCACTTCGAGGTTCAAGGGAGCGCCGGCGAGGGCCTTGGGCAATGACAGTTCCCACACCCCGCCGACGCGCGCCGGGACGACGTAGTAGTAGAGCCGCGTCCAGGTCGTGCCGCTGATGAACTCCTTCTCCGGAACGTCCATCGACAGCTCCTTGTCCGGCCGCCAGGGCACGAGCGGGTAGTCGTGCGAAACGATGCGCGTGCCGGGGCGCAGCTCCGCGAGAAAGCGCGGCACCAGGCGCGTCACGAAGCGCGGCAGGAGGTAGAGGGTCACCACGCTCGCCTCCCGGATGTCGGTCTCGAACAAATCGCCCTGGACGAACTTCACGCGATCGGCCACGCCTTCCTTCACGGCGCCCGCTCGCGCCAGCTCGACCAGCTCCGGCTGCAGCTCGATGCCGACCCCGCGGGCCTTGAAACGCCTGGCCGCGGTAATGACCAGGCGCCCGTCCCCGGAACCGAGGTCGTAGACCACGTCGTCGGCGCGAATGTCGGCGAGTTTCATCATCTCGTCCACGATCACCCACGGCGTCGGTACGTAGGGGCCGGCGATGTTGTCCTTCGCCTCGGGCCCTTGCGCCTGAGCGTGCGAGAGGGTGCCGGCAGCGAGCACGGCGGCAAGCGAGCGCAGAATCATTCCGTCTCCTCCAGTCTTTCCAGCAAGCCCTGCAGCGCGAAGGCGACTGAGCGCCGGCGCACGCCCTCGCGAGTCCCGGGGAAGCGCCGCGTGACGCTCTGCGCAACGCGCCGCCTCCTCGACCACGCGAAACATACCGTGCCCACCGGTTTCTTGCGCGTCCCGCCGCCGGGCCCGGCGACGCCGGTCACGGCGATCGCGACCTGTGCGCGGCTGCGCTCGAGCGCTCCGGAAGCCATCTCTCTCGCGGTCTCCTCGCTGACCGCGCCGTAGCGCGCGAGGGTGCGTGCGCGAACGCCGAGCAGCTCCCTCTTCGAGCGGTTCGAATAGGTCACGAAGCCGCCCTCGAACCAGTCGGAGCTCCCGGCGATCGCGGTGACCGCCTGCGCGATCCAGCCGCCGGTGCAGGACTCCGCGGTGGCAAGCTTCAGCCCGCGCTTCTTCAGGCGCGCGCCGACGCGCCTCGCGAGGGGCCCAAGCGCGTCGCGGGCCATCAGAACAGCAGCCGTTTCACGACCGCCACGAGGAACAGCGCATAGAAGGCCGCGACGATGTCGTCGAACATCACCCCCAGGCCGCCCTTCATGGTGCGGTCGATGTGGCGTATCGGCGGGGGCTTCACCACGTCGAAGAAGCGAAACGCGCCGAAGGCGAACAACCACCATTCCCACTCCGCCGGGATGAGCATGAGGACGAGCAGCATCGCGACCACTTCGTCCCAGTTCATGGCGCCGTGATCGGCGATGCCCAGATCGCGCCCGGTTCGACCGCAGGCCCAGACGCCGACGGCGAAGAACACCGCGATCACCGCGAACATCTCGGGCACATCGAGCCAGCGGTCGAGCAGCATGTAGATCGGGAACGCGAGCGCGGTGCCGACGGTGCCGGGAGCGATCGGCGCAAGACCGGTTCCGAAGCCGAGCGCGATGAAGTGCGCCGGATGGGCGAGCGCGAATCGGGCGCCGGGGTGCGCGATCATGCGAAATGTTCGAAACCGGCGCGCGGGGTCGACACCGTCCTGCCTTTGGCGTCGCGCACCCGCACCCCGGTCCTGCCTGCGACGGTTGCGCCGATGACGGCGACCGGGACGCCGGCCCTTCTTCCCGCCGCCTCGATCCTGGACCGCCTGGAAGGCGGCGCGGTGAACACCAGCTCGTAGTCGTCGCCGCCGGCGAGCAGGCAATCCCTCGCGAGCGCTCTGTCGGGACACGATGCGATCGCTTCGGCGCGCGGGATGTCCTCCCAGCGCAGCTCGGCACCGACTCCGGAAGCCTTCGCGATATGCCCCAGATCGGCGAGCAGCCCGTCGGAGACGTCGATCGCGCTGCGCGCGAGGCCGCGCAATTGCCGCCCGAGCCTCACTCGCGGCTCGGGCGCGTGCAGGCGAGCAAGGCAGTCCTCGCGCGCCCCACCTTTGAGCTGCACGCGCCCCTTCAGGTGCGCGAGCCCCATTGCCGCTTCGCCGGTCGCGCCCGAGAGCCAGATGTCGTCGCCTGCGCGAGCAGCGTCACGCCGCAGCGCGAGCTTTTGCGGCACCTCGCCGATCACGGTGATCGAGATCGCGAGCGGCCCTTGGGTCGTGTCGCCGCCGACCAGCTCGGTCTTGAAGCGACGGGCGAGCCGAAAGAAACCCTTGGCGAAGGCGGCGATCCATTTTTCGCTCGCCCGGGGAAGCGCAATCGCGAGCAGGGCCCAGCGCGGATCGGCGCCCATCGCCGCGAGGTCCGAGAGGTTGACGGCGAGCGCCTTGTGTCCGAGCCGTCCCGGATCGGCGTCGGGAAGAAAGTGCCGTCCGGCGAGTAGCATGTCGGTCGAGACCGCCAGCGTCGCGCCGCGGCGCGGCCGGAGCAGCGCGCAATCGTCGCCGACCCCCAACACCGCGGTGCGCGCCGGCCGGGTGAAATACTTGCGGATGATCTCGAATTCGGAGATCACGGGAGCTTCAGCCCGGCCGCTCGCCGGGACGCAGCTCGGCGGCGAGCTTGTCGAGCACGCCGTTCACGTACTTGTGGCCGTCGGTGCCGCCGAATTCTTTTGCGAGCTCGACCGCCTCGTTGATCACGACCCGGTAGGGGATGTCGGGCGCGTTCTTCAGCTCGAATGCGGCGAGGAGCAGGATGCCGCGCTCGACGGGCGACAGCTCCTTCGGCTTGCGATCGAGCACCGGCGCGATCAGACGCTCGAGCTCGCCGGCGTCGCCGATGGTGCCCTCGAGCAGGCGCGCGAAGTACTGGGAATCGGCCTTGCCGAAGTCCTTCGACTGAGCGAGCTGGGTCTGCAATCCGGCCGCGCCTTCGCCCGAAAGCTGCCAGGCGTAGAGGGCCTGCAGCGCGAGCTCGCGCGAGCGGCGCCGCGCCGATTTCATCGGTGGCTCTTCGCGACGTTCTTGCCGAGGTTCGCCATCTCGACGGCGACCTCGGCGCAGTCTCGCCCTTTCTTCGCCGCGCGCGCTTCCGCCTGCTCCTCGGTGTCGGCGGTGAGGATGCCGTTCGCGACCGGGATGCCGCTGTCGAGCTGCACCTGCATCAGGCCCGACGCGGACTCGTTGGCCACGATCTCGAAGTGATAGGTCTCGCCGCGGATCACGGCGCCGAGCGCGATCAGCGCGTCGTAACTTTCCGTGTTGGCGAGCTTCTGCAGCGCGAGCGGCGCTTCCAGGGATCCGGGCACGCTCACCACGGTCGGCGCCCGGACGCCCAGCTCGGCGAGCCGCTTGCGGCAGGCCTCGAGCATGGCGGCACCGATTCTCTCGTTGAAGCGGGCGCGCACGATCCCGACCCGCAGGCCTTCCGCGCTCAAGTCGGGCTTGATCTCGACCATCAGTCCCGCGTCCGGGACGCCTTCTCGACGTAGCCGGTGACTTCGAGCTCCCACCCGGCCATGCTGGGCATTTTGCGGGGCGAGGCGAGCAGGCGCATCTTGCCGACCCTGAGGTCGCGCAGGATCTGCGCGCCGATGCCGTAGGTGAGGAAATCCATCCGGGAGGGCGCCTCGGGCCGCTCGGGGGAGGCGACGCGCTCGATCAGCTGGGCGGCGGTCTCGGCGCAATTGAGCAACACCATCACGCCCCTGCCCTCGGCGGCGATGCGCTCGAGCGCGTCGTCGACCGGCCAGGAGTGCGTCCCGGGGCCGGCTTCGAGCAGGTCGAGCAGGGAGAGCGGCGCGTGCACGCGAACCAGCGTCTCGCGCTCGGGAGCTATCTCGCCGCGCACCAGCGCGAGCTGGGTCTCGCCGCTGAGCTTCTCCAGGTAGGCGACGAGGCGGAAGGCGCCGAAGCGCGTCTGGATGGTGCGCTCGGTGACGCGCTTGATGAGCGATTCGTTCTGGCTGCGGTGGCGGATCAGATCGGCGATCGAGCCGATCTTCAGGCCGTGCTGCTTGCTGAACTCGAGCAGATCGGGCAGCCGCGCCATGCTGCCGTCGTCCTTCATGATCTCGCACAGCACCGCCGCCGGATAGAGTCCCGCGAGCTGCGCGAGGTCGCAGCAGGCCTCGGTGTGCCCCGCGCGCGCGAGCACGCCCCCCGGCTGCGCGATCAGCGGAAACACGTGGCCGGGCTGGACGATGTCGCGCGGTGTCGCCTTGGGGGAGGACGCAACCTTGATGGTGTGGGCGCGGTCGGCCGCCGAGATCCCGGTAGTGACGCCCGAGGCGGCCTCGATCGACACGGTGAAATTGGCGCCGTGCACCGAGCGATTGCGCGCCACCATCGGCAGGAGGTTCAGCCGATCGGCGTGGCTTTCCGTGATCGGCAT
>JBGQKK010000169.1:0-6414 GCA_041499545.1 Gammaproteobacteria bacterium
AGTGAGCGCGATTGTAGCCCTTATAATGCCGCCGTTCGCATCGCGCCCCTCATGTTGATTTTCGAGCGAATCGTTTCGGTCATCGCGCCGGTGTTCCTGATCATCGCGATCGGCTACGGCTACGGGCGCCGCAACAAGCCGGACCTCCGGGCGTTCAATCACGTGTCGTTGCACGTGCTCGGTCCGCTGCTCGTCTTCACGTCGCTCGCCGGCGAGGACCTTCAGCTCAAGGGCAACGTGTCCTTCGTCGCGGCGGGCGCGGCGGTGATACTGATCTCGGGCGTGATCGCCTGGCCGATCGCGCATTTGGCGCGCGTCAGCCCCCGTACCTTCGTCCCGCCGATGATGTTCAACAACTGTGGCAACATGGGCCTGCCCCTCGCCGTGCTCGCCTTCGGCCGGGCCGGACTCGCGGCCATGGTGTTGCTGCTCGTGGTGAGTACGCTGATCCAGTTCACGCTGGGAAGCCGCATCGTCAGCCGCCACGCGGAGTGGAGGGCCCTCGCCACCTCGCCGATGATCATCGCGAGCGCGCTGGGACTTGCCTTCAACGCCTTCGCCTGGAACGTGCCCGCGGCGCTGATGCCGGGGCTGAAGATGCTGGGCGACGCGACCTTGCCGATGATGCTATTCGCACTGGGTGCCCGGTTGAACGACTTGTCGAGGCGCGGCTGGCAACTCGGCGTCCTGGGCGCGGTCGTCTGTCCTCTTGCCGGCGTGGCGGGAGCGTATCTCGCGCAATTTGCATTGCGCCTTCCGCCGGAGCAGTTCGCGCAGCTGATGCTCTTTGCGAGCCTGCCTCCCGCGGCGCTCAACTACCTGCTGGCCGAGCGCTACGACCAGGAGCCCGAGCGCGTGGCATCGCTGGTGCTGATCGGCAACGCCTTCGCCATCGTGTTCGTGCCCCTCGGCTTGACGCTCGGGCTGCATCCGGTTTGAGCCGGTGCCTGGAGGCGCATCCCTCGGCCGCGGGTTCTAGTGGTTGGTGATATCGGCGCTTTCGCCCGTTCCCCCGGGCTGGCCGTCCTTGCCGAAGGAGGTGATGTCGTAGTCGCCCCGCTCTCCGGGTTGCTTGTAGACGTAGGGCTTCCCCCAGGGATCGAGCGGGACGTCTTTTCGCAGGTAAGGACCGTTCCATTTGGGCTCGTTCTGCGGGCGATTCAAGAGCGCAGTCAGTCCTACCTCGGTCGAAGGATAGTGGCCCGTATCGAGGCGGTATTGATCGAGCGCTTTCTCCAGAGCATCGATCTGCGCCTTCGCGGTGGTGACTTCCGACTTGCCCACCTGTCCGAAGTAGCGCGGCGCGACGTAGCTGACGAGGAGGCCGATGATGACTACGACGACGAGCAACTCGAGGAGCGTGAAGCCGGCCTTTGAGCGAGCAAGGTTCATGGCGTGCAACAGACGGATACGCGCCACTTTACTCTGTTTGCCCCGCTGGAGGCACGGCCATCCGGATGCCGGATGACGGGTCCGCCTAATTCTGGACGGCGGATACCTTGATCGGGTTGGCCGGCTTGCGCGCTTTTGCCGGCGCCCGATAGACGATCAGCCGCTGGCCAGTGGTCAGGACGCCCACATGGTTCCAGCGCAGCAGGCTGTCGGTGTTGACGTGATAGCGCCTGGCGATTCCGTAGAGGGTTTCGCCCTTGCGCACGATGTGGATCGAGCCCCCTCTGCGCGCGGGAGGGAGGGCCGGCTGCCGGAATACCGCCGGAAGGGGTTCTGCGCCGACGCCGGATCCCTTCATAGGGAGCAGCAACTCGAATCCCGGCTTGACCTTGGTCTTGGAGGTGATGCCGTTCGCGAGCTTGAGCTTGGAGAGCGCGATACTGTGCTTCGCCGCCAGTCTATCCAGGCTGTCACCGTGCTTCATCGTGTACGCCTGCCAGGAGGTCAGGGGCTGGTCGTAGGCGTCCAGGTTTCTTCGGAAGCCGTCCACGCGATCGGCGGGAAGCACCAGAGACTGCGTATGCGGGCCGGAAATCATCGGGCGATTTATCGCAGGGTTGAGCGCGATCAGTTCCTCCACCGACATCTCCGCGAACCTTGCCGCGAGCCGGATGTCGATCGCAGTCGGCGTGGGCACCGTCGCGAAATAGGGTTCGTTCGGGATCGGTTCGAGCGACACTCCGAATGCTTCCGGATTCGCGATGATGTTCTTCAGGGCCTGCAGCTTGGGCACGTAGCCGCGCGTCTCCGGAGGCATCTTCAGGTTCAGGTAGTCGGTGGGCAGGCCGCGAGCCCGGTTTCTCTCGATCGCGCGCGAAACGCCGTTTTCGCCGAAGTTGTACGAGGCAAGGGCCAAGTGCCAGTCGCCGTGCAGGTCGTAGAGGGCCTGCAGGTAGTCGAGCGCGGCGTTGGTGGAGGCGACCACGTCCCGACGCTCGTCCGCCCACCAGTTCTGCGTCAACTGATGCCGCTTGCCGGTCGAGGGGATGAACTGCCACAGGCCGGAGGCGTGCGAGCGCGAGTACGCCATGGGATTGAACGCGCTCTCGACCATCGGCAAGAGCGCGATCTCGGTCGGCATGCCGCGCCGTTCCACTTCCTTGACGATGTAGTACAGATACAGCTTGCTGCGCTCGACCATGCGCTGGAGGTACTCGGGCTGCCCGGCATACCAGCGCTCGCGAACCCCGACCAGCGGGCTGTCAAGATCGGGCATCGCAAAGCCGGCGCGGATGCGGTCCCAGAGGTCGTCCGCGGGACGCGCCAGATCGACCGGGTGCGGCGGCTCGAGATCCTTCGCGGCCGGAGCCTTCGCTGCCTGCGATGAAGCGGGGACCGAGCCCGGGTTCGTGGCGGCGCCAGGGTGTGCGGGAGCGTTCGGAGCGGGCGCACGCGCCGGCTGCCTCTGGGCGGGGATGGAAACGGGGAGGAACGGGATAGAGGTCGCCGCCTGCACGACAGGCGCGGGCGCGGGTAAACCGCTCGCAGCCGGCTCCGGATTCCAGGGAATCTCGGAGCAGGCTGCGAGCGAGCACGCCGCCGCCGCGAGGAACAGTCCTATCCCCTTTTTGTTCAAGCGCTTATCCCTCCCGCTGGCAAACGCCGCGATACTACCTATGCTTTCCATGCCGGTCAAGCAAGTATCCAACCAAGGAGGGGTTTTTCTGTGCTTAGCCCTATGGGGCACGCTAGATAAGGCCTCAGCGCGGGAGACGAGGATAGGCGAAGCCTCAGAATTCGTTCTTCCACTGCCTCAGCGCGGCGAAGACGCCGGCCGGGTCGCTCACGCGCTTGCCGAGATACTTGTTGGCCGAGGCGATCACCGCCGGCCGGGTCACGCGCAAGAAAGGGTTGGTGGCTTTCTCCCGGCCTATGGTCGATGGCAGCGTCGGCCGGTTGTCCCGCCGCAGCAGCGAATCGCTCCCCTCGCGCTCGAGCAGCGCCGGGTTGTCCGGTTCGACGGCCTTCGCGAAACCGATGTTTGCGAGCGTGTACTCGTGTCCGCAATAGACGAGCGTGTCGTCGGGGAGCGCCATGAGCTTCTCGAGTGAAGCGTACAACTGCTGCGGCGTGCCCTCGAAAGCCTTTCCGCAGCCGCAAGCGAACAGCGTGTCGCCACAGAAGAGCATGTTTGCCCCATAATAGGCGACGTGCGCGCGCGTGTGCCCGGGAATGTCGAGCACTTCGAACGACACGCCCAGTTGTTCGAGGGAGACCCTGTCTCCGCCGCCGACCGCCTGCGTGAGCGTGGCAATCGGCTCTCCGCGTGGTCCGTATACCGGGACCCTTCCCGCCGTTTGAAGAAGCTCCGCGATGCCTCCGACGTGATCCTGGTGATGATGCGTCGCGAGAATCGCGACCAGCCGGAGCTTTTCGGCCGCCAAATAGTCCAACACCGGCTGCGCTTCACCCGGATCGACCACGGCGGCCGAGCGCCCGTTTCGCAATGTCCACACGTAGTTGTCCTTGAAGGCGCGCAAGGGGATGACGTGAAAGTTCTCAGGCATGGCCGTTCCCCCGGGGAGGCTGTGGAGTGATGTTGCAGATCTCAATGCTAGCGGATTGGTTCGAAACTCCCAAGGGCGCTTACGTGCTCGGCTGGGAGCGAAAGCAGTTCGACGCGGCGGTGGAGGACGTGTTCGGCTTCAATGCGGTCCAGATCGGGCTTCCTGGGCTGGATTTCCTGCGCGAGTCGCGCATCCCGCTCAAGGTCCGGGCGGGGCTGGAGCCGGGCTGCAGCCTGCGCTCGGACCCGGTGCAGCTGCCGGTCGCCTCGCAGAGCATCGATCTGCTCGCCTTGCCTCACGTGCTGGAGTTTTGCGCCCGCCCGCACGCGATCCTGCGCGAAGCCGAGCGGGTGCTCATGCCCGAGGGCAGCGTGGTCATCTCCGGTTTCAATCCGCTGTCGCTGTGGGGGGCGGCCCGCGCGCTCGGCTGGGAGCGGCGGCGGTATCCGGGGTGCGGACGATTTATCGGGCTGCTGCGCCTCAAGGACTGGCTCGCCCTGCTCGGGTTCGAGCTGAACGGCGGGCGCTTCGGCTGCTACGCTCCGCCGTTTTCGCAAGGTCGCTGGCTCGAGCGCTTTACCTTTATGGAAAAGGCGGGGGAGCGCTGGTGGCCGATCTGTGGCAGCGTCTATGTCGTGCGCGCGGTGAAGCGCGTCGCCGGGATGCGCTTGGTGACCCCGAACTGGCGCACCAAGCCCGCCCCGAAGAAGGCCCTGGCCCCGGTCACGCAGAGGGAAAACGGACTGCATGTCGAAAAGCGAAAGCAGGGCTGATCGGGCTTCGAGCGCGGTTCGCATCTACGCGGACGGCGCCTGCCGGGGCAATCCCGGTCCGGGTGGATGGGGAGCGATCCTCATGACGGGAGGAAGCGAGAAGGAGCTTTTCGGCGGGGTGCCACAGACGACCAACAATCGGATGGAGCTGACCGCGGTTGTCCGCGCACTGGAAGCCCTCGAGCACTCGAGCACGGTGGAGGTCTACACCGACTCGCAGTACGTGCAGAAGGGGATCAGCGAATGGCTGCCCGACTGGAAGCGGCGTGGCTGGCGCACCGCCGACAAGAAGCCCGTGAAGAACGTCGACCTGTGGCAGGAGCTCGAGCGCGTGGCGGGCAGGCACCGCGTCACCTGGCACTGGGTGAAAGGGCACGCCGGGCATCCGGAGAACGAGCGTGCCGATGAGCTTGCCAATCGCGGCGTGGACGAGATGTCGTCCTGAGAACCCGTCAGGGCTCCATGCTCACCTGATCCGCAGACCATCCACCGCCCAGCGCCTTCATCAGGTCCACCGTCGCCGAGAGCAGCGCCTGCCGGTTGCGCAGCGCGGCGAGCTCGCTGACGTTCGCGGTGCGCTGCGCGTCGAGCACTTCCAGGTACGGCGAGTAGCCCGCTTCGTAGCGCATTCTCGACAGGCGCACTGCGCGGCGCGCCGCGTCGACGCTCGCCCGGTAATCGGTTTCGGCGGACGAAGTCTGCTGCACCGAAACGAGCGCGTCCGCGACCTCGCGGAAAGCGGTCTCGACCGTCTTCTGGTAGGCGGCCAGGGCCTGGTGGTCGCGCGCAATGGCCGCGTCGGTGAGCGCGCTGTAGCGGCCGCCGTCGAACACGGGAAGGCTCAGACCGAAGCCGATCGACCAGATGGAAGCGCCGTTGTTGAGGAGCGTCCACAGCGCGGTGCTTTCCCCGCCGTAGAAGCCCGTGAGCGATAGGGTCGGGAACATCGCCGACTTGGCGACACCGATCTGCGCGTTGGCGGAGACGAGCTGCTGCTCGGCCTGCTGCACGTCGGGGCGGCGCTCGAGGAGGCTCGAAGGCAGGTCGGCGGGCGGAAGGGCGGGGACGGGCAAGGTGCGCAGGTCCCCGTCCGCGAGCTTCTGGTCGAGACGGCCCGTCAGAGTGGCGAGCTGGTGCTCGATAAGGGCACGCTGGCGCTCGAGGTCCTTTAGCTGGGTCGCGATGTCCGCGCGCGCGCCTTCGGCCTGCGCGATGTCCAGGTCCGAGGCGATCCCGCCTCTGGCGCGCTTCCTCACGTAGGCCAGCGAATCCTCGCGGTTGGCCAGTGTCTCGCGGGTGACCGCGATCTGCGCATCGAGCGAGCGCAGCCCGAAGTACGCCTGCGTCGTCAGCCCGGCGAGCGTCAGCGCGACCACGTCCCTGGCGTAGCGGGTGGATAGCATCTGCGCGCGCACGGATTCGACGCTGCGGCGCAGGTGGCCCCAGAAATCCAGCTCGAACGAGGTCGACAGCGCGAGGCGAACGTTGTTGCGCGTCGCGGGAATCCCGAGCGGGACGGGGACCGCCGTCCTGGTGCTGATTCCCTGGCGGTTGGCCGCCCCGGTGAGGTCGATCTCCGGCAGGAAGGCCGCCCTGGCCGCACGCAGGTTGGCGTCGGCCTCCTCGATGCGGGCCACCGCGAGACGGATATCGGCGTTGCGCTCGAGCGTCGCGGCGACGAG
>JBGQKK010000170.1:0-6408 GCA_041499545.1 Gammaproteobacteria bacterium
CGTCGAATCGACGACTCTCCACGCCGCCTCGCGCCCGCCTTTCACGACGAACGAGACGATGGCGCCTCCCGAGCGCTGCTGGCGCATCGCAAGCGCGTGTTGCGGGTGGGACGCGAGTCCCGGGTAGTGCACGCGCTCGACGCGCGGGTGGGACTCGAGCCACCGCGCGATCTCGAGCGTGCTTCGGGATTGCGCTTCCATCCGTATCCCGAGCGTCTCCAGTCCCTTCAGCAGCACCCAGGCATTAAAAGCGGAAAGAGTGGGTCCGGCGGTCCGCAGGAAGGAGAAAACCGAGTCCATCACCGGGCCGCTCGCGCCGAGCACCGCTCCGCCCAGCACCCTGCCCTGGCCGTCGAGGTACTTGGTGGCCGAGTGGATCACGAGGTCCGCGCCCAGCTCGAAGGGTTTCTGCAGAGCGGGTGTGCAGAAGCAGTTGTCGACGGCGAGCAGCGCGCCCTTTTCGCGGGCGATCTGCGCCAGCGCCGCGATATCGAACACCTCGGTCAAGGGATTCGACGGCGTCTCGAGGAACAGCAGCCGCGTGTTCGGCTTCATCGCGGCGCGCCATGTCGAAGGCTCGGTGCCGTCCGCGTAGCTCGTCTCGATTCCGAACTTGGAAAGGACGGTGCTGAACAATTGCACCGTCGCGCCGAACACCCCGGAGGAGCACACGACGTGGTCGCCGGCTTTCAGGGTCGCCATCGCGGTCGCGAGGATGGCCGACATTCCGGAGGCGGTCGCGACGCAGGCCTGCGCGCCCTCGAGGGCCGCCAGCCGCTCCTGGAACGCGGTCACGGTGGGATTGGTGAAGCGCGAATAGATGTTCCCGGGCGCGTTGTTGCAGAACCGGTCCGCGGCCTGGGCGGCGTTCTCGAACACGAAGCTCGAGGTGAGATACAGCGCTTCGGAGTGCTCGTTGAACTGGCTGCGATGGATGCCCGAGCGCACCGCGAGCGTTTCGATGTCGTAATCCTGCATGTGCGACCCCAAATAAAAAAACCCGTCCAGCTTTCGCTAAGACGGGTCTTCACCGCGCTTTAGCCGTATTTGTTACCGGCTTTCGCCGGCGGCGCCCGCAAGCTGTCGATCAAATCGGCGCAGAGCGAACCTTACTATTCCGTGCCTGGGATGTCAAATCAACGCCCGCACTACGCGGCGTTGAGGTCCAGCTGGTTGCTTTCGCTCTCCTCCTGGCTTTCCTGCCGCCCGGCATCGCGCTGCCGCTCGACCGAAGCGAGGTATTCGCTGGTCACGTCTCCGGTGATGTACACGCCGTCGAAGCACGAAGTCTCGAACTGGGTGAGCTTCGGGTTGACGGCGCGCACGGCGGCTTTGAGCGCGTCCAGGTCCTGATAGATGACGGCATCGGCGCCGATCTCGCGCGCGACCTCCGCCTCGTCCCGTCCGGTAGCGATGAGCTCGGTGCGGGTCGGCATGTCGATTCCATAAACGTTGGGGAAGCGCACCGGCGGCGCCGCAGACGCAAAGAACACCTTGTTGGCGCCGGCCTCGCGCGCCATCTGGACGATTTCCCGGCTGGTCGTCCCTCTCACGATCGAGTCGTCGACGATGAGCACATTCTTGCCCTTGAATTCCAGGCCGACCACGCTGAGCTTCCGGCGCACCGATTTCTTGCGGATCGTCTGCCCGGGCATGATGAAGGTGCGGCCGATATAACGATTGCGGATGAAGCCTTCGCGGTACGAGACGTCGAGGCCATGGGCGAGCTCGAGAGCGCTCGGCCGGCTCGTGTCCGGGACCGGGATCACCACGTCGACATCGAGCCCCGGCTGCGTGCGCTTGATCTTGTCGGCGAGATGCCGCCCCATGTGCAGCCTGCTCTCATAGACCGACACTCCGTCGATGACTGAGTCCGGCCGGGCGAGATAGACGTATTCGAAGATGCAGGGGGCGAGCACCGATTTGGCCGCGCACTGGCGGCTGTTGAATTTCCCGCTTTCGTCGATGAAGATGGCTTCGCCGGGCAAGACGTCGCGCATCAGCTCAAAACCGAACGCGGTGAGTGCGACGCTCTCCGACGCGACCAGATACTCCGGACCTTCGTCCGTCTGGCTGCGGCCGATCACCAGCGGACGGATCCCGAACGGGTCGCGAAACGCGAGCAGTCCATAGCCCGCGATCAGAGCCACGACCGCGTACGCGCCGCGGCAGCGCCGGTGCACGTTCGCGACCGCCGTGAAAATGGTTTCCGGGTCCAGCTTTTGACCCTTGGCGGCGAGCTCCAGCTCGTGCGCGAGGATATTGAGCAGCACCTCCGAGTCCGAGTTCGTGTTGATGTGGCGCAGGTCCTGGCGAAACATCTCTTGCTTGAGCGCTTCGGAATTCGTCAGATTGCCGTTGTGACCGAGCACGATTCCGAAGGGAGAATTGACGTAGAACGGCTGGGCTTCCCCGGCGTTGAACGCCGACCCGGCGGTGGGATAGCGGCAGTGCGCGATGCCGGTCGCGCCGGGCAGCGAGCGCATGTTCCGGGTGCGGAACACCTCGTGGACCATTCCCGGACCCTTGTGCATGTGGAACGTCTTGTGCTCCGACGTGACGATCCCGGCCGCGTCCTGCCCGCGGTGCTGCAGCAGAAGAAGACCGTCGTAGAGCAACTGGTTGACCGGCGTCTTCGCTACCACTCCGAGAATGCCGCACATTATTTGTTCTTCCTCTCTATTCAGCGGTACTTCAAGCTCTTCCCCAGGCCCGCGGGAAGGTAGGGCCGCAGCGCGAGGGCTGCGGTTTCGAAGGGACCGGACAGAAACGCATCACGCCAGAAGGGCTCGCGTGGAAGCGGAGTCAATCCACCCAGCAACACGACGACGAGGACGATGAGCAGTCCTCTCACCAGCCCGAAGAGCAAGCCCAGGGCCCGGTCGGCGGGTGCCAGACCCGCCGCGCGAACGGCGGACGAAAGGGCCATGCCGACGATCCACCCGACCACCAGCACCACGCCGAACACGATCAGAAACCCTATCAACATGCTCCAAAGAGGATTGAGACTCTGCGGCAGGTATCCCGCGACGTAGCCCCCGAAAAGCGTCGCGAGGACGAAACCGCCCACCCACACCCCGAGGGAAATCATCTCGCGCGCGAGGCCGCGCAGCAGGCTGATCGCCACCGACACGACCAGGATGCCGAGCACGCCAAAGTCGAACAAGGTCATCTTTGCGCCACCTGTCCCACCTCCAACCCCAGCGACTTGAGCTTGTCACGGGCCTTTTCCGCGGCGCTCCGGCTCGGGAAGGGGCCTGCACGAACCCGCGTCTGTTCGCCTTGCTGGCCCATCATCTGCTCAGTGTAGCTCTTGATGCCCGCGGACGCCGCCCGGTCCCGGACCTGCTTCGCATTGTCCGGATTCGCGAATACGCCCAGCTGGAAAACGAACGCCTCGGCTGCCTTCGCCTTCGCGCGCGGTTTCTGCGAGGTCTTCGCGCTCTCTTTCTTCGCGGGCGCGGTACGCGCCGCGGGCTCTGCCGGCGCCGGCGGTGCTTCCTTCGCCACCTGAGCAGTTTCGCTCTTCTGCGGTGTCGCGGGCGGCGATTGCAGCGGCGGGAGAACCCGGGTCTTGAAAGGACCGCCGTCCTGGCTGGGGATCTGCACCGTCAGCTCCTGCGGACCCGGCCTGGGCTTCTGGTCCAGGATGACGGGCAAGACCACGACCGCGAGCACTACCAGCGCAATGGCGCCGACCAGCCGCCGGCGCGCGCGGCGTTTCAGCAGGTTGGCGTCGTCGGGCAATCGAAACCGCTCCAAATAAACTGCGAATCGAAGGTGCTTAGCACGCTCAGAGCCCTCGCCGCGCCTCCCGAGCTTCGATTCGGGCGGCCTCGGTCCCCTGCATGACTTCGGCTACGGTATGGAACGATCCAAAGACGACGATTCTATCATTTTCACCCGAGCGCTTCCGCGCTGCGGCATAGGCTTCCAGCGGATTCTTGAAGCAGGCCACCTCGCCGCTTGCTCCGGCGGCTCTGAGCGCATTGGCCAAAGCATCCGCCGTCGCGCCTCGGGGTACGGCGAGCGCGGCGACAGACCAAGTCGAGAACTTGTCCTTCAGCGCTCTGCACACGCCGTCGATGTCCTTGTCCTTCAGCATGCCGAAGACGGCATGGGACTGCGGAAAGAAGCCCATATCGGAAAGATTGTCCGCCAGCACGCGCGCCGCCTGCGGGTTGTGCGCCACATCCAGAACCACGGCAGGCCGGCCCGGAAGCACCTGGAATCGCGCCGGAAGCTCCACGCGGGCGAGACCGTTGCGCACGTCCTGCATGGCTATCGGCAGGCGCATGCGAAGCGCGTCGAGCGCCGCAAGCGCAGCGGCCGCGTTGGCGAGCTGGCGCTCGCCCCTCAGCGCCGGGGCGGCGAGACCGCCGCGGCGCACGTTCGGCCCCCAATACATCCATTGCTGTCCCTGCTGCCGGAATCCGAAATCGCGATCGATCAAGCGAAGCTGCGCGCCGACCGCGTCCGCGTGAGCGAGGACGCTGCGCGGCGGGTCGCGGTCCGCGACGATCGCCGGCCTGCCCGCGCGGAATATCCCGGCTTTTTCCGCACCGATGCGCTCACGCGTGTCGCCCAGGTAATCCATATGATCGAGGTCGACGGAAGTCAGCACCGCGCAATCGGCGTCGAAGGCGTTGACCGCATCGAGCCGGCCGCCGAGACCGACCTCCAGTACCACAACGTCGAGAGGCCGCGAGCTGAAGATCTCCCAGGCCGCGAGCGTACCGAACTCGAAGTAAGTCAGCGCGACTTCTCCCCGGGCGTTCTCGACCGTTTCGAATGCCGCGCACAGTCGCTCGTCGCCCACCGGGGTGCCGTCGAGGCGAATGCGCTCGTTGTAGCGAAGCAAGTGCGGCGAAGTATACAGGCCGACCTTGTATCCGGCGGCGAGCAGAATGGATTCGAGCATCGCGCAGGTCGAGCCCTTCCCGTTGGTGCCGGCGACCATAATCCGGACGGCCGAACTCGACCGTCCCATCGCGTCGCGCACCTTCGCCACGCGCTCCAGCCCGAGCTCGATCGACTTCGGATGAATTCGCTCGATGTAATCGAGCCATTCGGCAAGGCCCCGGCCGGGCATGAGGCGAGGAAGCGGAAATCAGACCGGCGGGAGAGCCTGCCGCATCAGCAGCGTGAGGAGATTGGCGATCTTGTCGCGCATCTGGCGCCGGTCGACGATCATGTCGACCGCCCCCTTTTCGAGGAGGAATTCCGAGCGCTGAAAACCCTCCGGGAGCTTTTCGCGCACCGTCTGCTCGATGACCCGCGGTCCGGCGAACCCGATCAGCGCCCGCGGTTCCGCAATGACGACGTCTCCTATCATGGCGAAGCTTGCCGACACTCCACCCATGGTCGGGTCGGTGAGAACCGAGACGAACGGGAGCTTGCGCGCGGCGAGCAGGGTCAGTGCGGCGGTCGTCTTGGCCATCTGCATGAGGGAAAAAAGCCCCTCCTGCATGCGCGCGCCTCCGGTTGCGGTCGCGCAAACGAACGGCAAATTCTGGTCGAGGCAGGCGTGGACACCGCGCACGAAACGCTCTCCCACCGCCGAGCCCATCGACCCGCCCATGAACTCGAACTCGAAGACCGCAGCGACGACCGCCACGTTCTTGATGGCGCCCTGCATCACGATCAGCGCGTCCGTCTCGCCGGTCGCCTTTTCGGCCTCTTCGAGCCGATCGGGATAGCGCTTGTCGTCCTTGAACTTGAGGCTGTCTACCGGCGTGACCTCGACGCCGATCTCGTATCGGCCTTCGGGATCGAGAAGCAGGTCGAGCCTTTCGCGAGCCGAGATACGATTGTGATAGGCGCACTTCGGACACACGTTGGCGTTCTTATCGAGATCGGTCGCGTACAGCACCGCCGCACATGACGGGCACTTGCTCCACAGGCCCTCCGGGACGTTCTTCTTCGTTCCCGTGCCCGTGCGGTTGATCTTCGGCGGAAGCAGTTTCTGCAGCCAGCTCATGCGTCCATCGCTCCGCGAATCTCCCGAAGGAAGGCGGCGCCTCTCTCCACGCAGGCTTCCGGGGCAACCTGCTCCATTTCCTGGATGATGCGGCTGCCGATCACGACCGCATCGGCGACCTGGGCCACTGCACGCGCCGTTGCACCGTCACGGATGCCGAATCCCACTCCTATAGGCAAGCAGGTCTTGCCCCGGATGACCGGCAGCTTGGCCGTAACGTCTTCCAGATCGAGGTGCTTCGCACCGGTCACGCCCCGCAAGGATACATAGTAGACGTACCCGCTGGCGAGCCGAGCCACCTGCTCGATGCGCGCCTCGGTCGAGGTCGGAGCGAGCAGGAAAATCATGTCCATGCCGTGCGCCCGCAGCATCGCTGCGAAGTCCTTGCTTTCCTCGGGCGGATAATCGACGACCAGCACGCCGTCCAC
>JBGQKK010000171.1:0-6396 GCA_041499545.1 Gammaproteobacteria bacterium
CCCGTCGAAGCCGATACTCGTGGTGAGCACCGCATCCCCCGGGTCGAGCGGGGACGCGGCGCTGCGGCTGATGGCGGCAAAAATGACTGCAAGCCTGGGCCAGCCGGTCGTGATCGAGCTGAAGACCGCGGCGCGCGGGGCACAGGCGGCGCAGGCGCTCGCCCGCGCCGGAGCCGACGGCTACACCATCACCTACGGGACCTCCGGCACTTTCGTCAATGCGAGGTTCCTCTTCAAGAACCTCACCTTCGACGTTCTCAAGGACTTCGCGCCGATCAGCCTTGCAGTCAGCTCGCCGAGCTACGTCGCGGTCAACGGCTCGGTCCCGGTGAATTCGCTCGCGGAGCTCATCGACTACGCGAAGCGCAATCCCGGGAAGCTCGAATACGCATCGACCGGGGTCGGCTCGGTGTTTCACCTGACCGGGGAATCGCTCAAGCTCTACGCCGGGATCGACCTGCTGCACGTGCCCTACGCCCAGGCCAATTTCTCGCAGATGATCAACGACTGGGTTACCGGCCGGGTCGCCATCTGGTTTCCGACCTACGCCTTCCTCGCTCCCAATATTGCCAACAAGGTCAGGCCGCTTGCCATCGTGGATACCCGGCGCAG
This sequence comes from Gammaproteobacteria bacterium, assembly GCA_041499545.1. GTDB lineage: Bacteria > Pseudomonadota > Gammaproteobacteria > Burkholderiales > SG8-39 > VBDM01. Next base: position 613 of record JBGQKK010000171.1, read on the forward strand.
CAGCCGCTTCCCCGACCTCCCGACCGTCGCGGAAATCATCCCGGGCTTCCAGGGATTTCCGGCATGGTGGGCATTCTTCGGCCCGGCGGGCCTGCCGGCTCCCGTCGCCGAACGGCTGAGCGAAGAAGTGCGCGCGGCGCTCAAAGCGCCGGACGTCCAATCGAAATTGAACGACCTGGGTCTCGCCACCCTGGCGAGCACGCCCGATGCGCTCGCCGCGCACCTGCGCCGCGAGATCGAGGCCGTGGGAAACCTTGTCAAGGCGATCGGATTGGAGCCCGAGTAGGCCGGACTGCTATGCCGCCTTGCGGTGGTCCTTGAGAAACTCCGCAAACTGTGCCGCCGACAACGGGTACGAGAAGTGGAACCCCTGAGCCTGGTCGCAGCGCAGTTTCCGGAGAATCGCGAGCTGCTCGGCCGTCTCGACGCCTTCGGCGACGACGATCTTGCCCAGCGCGCGAGTCATGGCGATGATCGAGGCGACTATGGCCTGCGAGTCCTTGTCGCGGCCGAGACCTTCGACGAACGCGCGATCGATCTTGATCTTGTGGACCGGGAAGCGCTTGAGGTAGGCCATCGACGAGAATCCCGTCCCGAAATCGTCGAGCGAAACTTCCACGCCCATCTCGGCGAGCTCGCGCAGCACTCTTTCGGCAACGCCTCGCGGGTCGATCAGCACGCTCTCGGTGATTTCCACCTCGAGAAGGCTCGGCGGCACCCCCGCCAGGCTCGCGCACTCGCGGACGATGCTCACGAGCTTGTCGGTGCGAAACTGGCGCGCCGCGACGTTTATCGCCAGGCGTTTCACGGAAAGGCCTTGCGCTTGCCAGGCTTTCAACTGCGTGCACGCTTCGCGGAAGATCCATTCGCCGATATGCTCGACGTAGCCGAACTCCTCCGCTATCGGAATGAACTGCACCGGAGGAACCATTCCGAACACAGGATGCCGCCAGCGCAGCAGCGCTTCCGCGCCCTCAATCCCTCCGGTCGCGAGATTGAACTGCGGCTGATAGTGCAATTCGAGCTCGCCGCGTTCGATCGCGCGTCGAAGCTCGCGGTCGAGCGAGACGCGCTCGACGGTCTTGGCATTCATCGCTTCCTCGAAATTCACCACCTGGGCGCGTCCCCCCGCCTTGGCGCGGTACATCGCGGTATCGGCGTTCCTGATGAGCGTCTCCGCCGAGGCTCCGTCGCGGGGAAACGATGCGATGCCGATGCTCGCGCTGAGAAAACAGCTCTGGTCATCGATCAAGAATGCCTCCGACAACTCCCGCACGATGTACTCTCCGACCGTCGAGGCGTCCTGCGGCCGCTGCGGCTGGGAGAGGATCACGACGAACTCGTCTCCGCCCAGGCGCGACACGGTGTCGCTCGCGCGCACGCAGCGCAAGATGCGGTCGGCCGTTTCTTTCAGCACGCGGTCCCCGAAGCTGTGTCCCAGCGTATCGTTGGCGTTCTTGAAGTGGTCCAGGTCGATGAACAGCAGGGCGAAGATCCCGCCCGCACGCTCGCATCTCGCGACTTCCCGGTTGACGCGGTCCTTGAGAAGCAGGCGGTTCGGGAGTCCCGTCAAAGCGTCGTAGTGCGCCTGCTGGTACAGCTGCTCGTCGCGCCAGGCCGAAGAGATCGCCACCGCGACCCGATCGGCGAAGTCGCTGATCTGCTTCCGCTCCTCGTGATCGATCACCGGCGCAAGCTTGTAGCCCAGCGCGAGCACGCCGCAGACCGCGTTGCGCCAGACGATGGATTGGACGTAAGCGATGCTCATACCCAGGTCGCGCACCGGCCTCAGATAGACCTGCTCGGGTCCGGTCAGAGGCGTCCAGTCGCCTTCGGGCGAGGCTTGCAGCGCGCGGCGGTCGCCGGGGCTCAGTTGTTGCCGCGTCATCGAGATTTCCTTTCCGATCTGCGTTGCGCGGAAATAGGTGCGGGCGAGATCCGGATTGTCGTGATCGAGCAGCGTGACGCTCGCGCAATCCGCCGAGAACGCGCCGCCGACGCGTTCGACGACCAGCCGGATGACTTGCTCGGTGTCCGGCGTGGATAGGATCATCCGGTCGATCTCGCCGAGAGCCGCGAGCACCGCGAACTGGTGCCCGAGGCGCTCCGACATCGTGTTGAACGCCCGTGCGAGCTCGCCGAACTCGTCGTCGCTCCGCACGTCGACCCGGGCCGTGAAATCTCTCATCGCCACGCGGCGGGCGCCGCCGGCGAGCTGCTCCACGGGCACCAGAATGCTCCGGATCTGCCTCAGGCTGAGCAGCGCCGCCACGAGCAGCGCCAGAACGGCGACGGGAACGAAGAGCTGCTCGAGCTCCGAGCCGAAACTCAGCTGATCGCTCTCGGGCTGGCTCACCACGAAGAGCCAGTCGCCGGTGGCGAATTCCCCGCCCATGAACTCGGCCCAAACGACCGAGCGCTGCGTTTTTCCTTCCGCGCTCCACTCGAACGATCTGAACGCGTACTCCGAGGGCGAGTTGCGGATGTCCGACAGGACCTTCTCGGGCATGGGCGCCGAACAATGCAGCACGGAATGCAGCGTCTCGGCGATCACGCAGACGTCCATGGCGGCGGGGACCTGATCCGATTCGCCCCAGAGGTACTCGGGGTCCACCTCGCCGACCAGCACGGTTCCGGGGACGGCGGCGGGGAGCAGCAAGAGAATGCGGGCGGCGTCCTTCCCCGGGGTGATCCAAACGAGCGGCTTTCCCTGCGCAAGCCGCTCGCGGGCGCCGGCGTCGATCGCGGGAGCCTCGGTCGTACCCAGCAAAGGCCTCGTTCGCCCTCCCGCATCGACGAAGCCGAGCGCCCGGAATCGAGGTCCTGCGAGCCTCTGTCCGCGCCAGCGCGCATCCGGGAACTCGGCCGCGTTGTGTGCGATCTCCGCCGCCGACAGCAGGCGCTCGTATACCGCCATGCCGTACCGCTTGCTCGCGGCGGCGAGGCGCTGTTGTCCGTTGTTTAGGTGCAGCTGCCGCACCTGCACATAGGACAAGGCCGCGATCAGCGCGAACGGAACGAACGCGGACAATACGAACAGCAGGAACACCTGCCGGGCGACGCGACCCGTGAACAAGCTGCGCGCTACGGTCACGGATCGAAGTCCGAGGCGAGCCCGATGAACTTGCCGTCGCGCGCCCGTATGATGTCGTCCCGGCTCTCCCGCGCGCTCAGCTGCGTCTGGGTCAAGCCGTCCTTGCCTGCGCTGTAGAGGTCGAAATCGCTGTTCAGCGGATTGAGCTTCTTGTCCCTTCTGGACTTCCCCTTGCCGTTCTGGGTGGCGAGGTTCAGGTAGAAATATGGACGCCCCCAGGGATCGAGCTTGCTCCCCAGGCCGATATCCGCGAGCGATTCCGGCGGACCTTGATTGTCGAGCATGTAATGCTTGATCTGGACCGACATGCCGCCGATATCGGTGACGGCCTGCGAAACCCGGATCCGCTCGCGGTAGTTCTGGTAGCCGGAAGCGGCGATACCCGCCAGCACCATGACGATCAGCACGGTGATCATCAGCTCGACGAGCGTCATGCCGCGCGCGCGGTTTTCCCGGCGAGGATAGTGGAAAGACCGAACCCGCATGCCCGAACCCCTCCCAGGGCGACAAGGCCAGCCCGTCGTTAAGCCGGCCCCTTGGGACCGGCGAAGAATAGCGCGCCTCGGCTGTGACCGATGCGAAATCCTCTACAGACCAGGAATAAGAAGCAGTATTCGCGCCCGCGCTCTTCAGCGAGCGTGAAAATTCCACAACCCTAGAGCGGGTTGTCGGGGTAGATCAGCGAGCGCCACATGTGGGCGACCGGGCTGCCGTCGAAGCCCAGGCCCTCTTTGGGCTGCTTGAAGCGCCGCCCGATGGTCTCGATGAAGGGATCGAGACTCACCTTCATGTCCGGATCGAAGGCGTACAGGTCGTGCACCGTGATCAGGCGTGCCTGCATGTACCACTTGTGCTTGCGCGCCTGCTCGTACGCCGCCTTGATATAGGGCTCGGGCTGGTAGCCCTCGCCGAAGATCTGCACGTAACGCTGCGGATACTCGTACCCCGCGGACGGGTCGGCGAAGAAGCGCAGCGCCTGATGGTGCCGGATCGCCCAGCCGACGTTCTCCGGGACATAGGGCTCGAGCATCTGCGCGGCCCAATAGCCGTGATCGACCTTGAGCAGATTGATCGCGATGTCGTGCAGCAGGCAGGCGAGCACCGTATCCTCGGGCTCGCCTTTCTTCTGCGCGTCGCTCGCGCTCTGCAGCAGGTGCGTCACGGTGTGCGGCCTGAAGCGCAGCCTGAAGAAATCGACGAGCGTGGGCGCGCGCGGCATGGCCGCAAGCGGCTCGATCTCGATCGGAGCGCCGCTCGGGGTAAGCCCGCCGAATAGGACGCCGGTGCCGCGCCGCACGGCCGGCTTGCGCAGCTGCTTCATCAGGCGCTCCTCGAGCTCGTCGGCGCGCGCGTCGGACGAGAGAGCTTGAGCTTTCATGCCTCCTCCTATTGCGGTTCGATCTTCGCCAGCTCGGCGTAGCGCTTCCAGCGCACCGCGTCGCTCTTCAGCAGCGCCTGCATCTGCTCGGGCGACCCTGGGAAGGGATCGAAGGCCGCGTTGGCGAGGAACCGCTTCGTGTCCTCGGCTGCGGTGATCTCGTTGAACCAGCCGGCCAGCTTGTCGACGATCGCCTTGGGTGTGCCCGCGGCCACCACCACGCCCCACCAGGGCGAGACGTCGTTTCCGCCGTAGCCGAGCTCGGTGAGGGTCGGCACCTCGGGCAGGGCCGACGAGCGCTTGGTCGCGGTCGCCGCGAGAATTCTCACCCTGCCGCCTTTCGCCTGCCCCGAGGCCCAGGTCGCATCGAAGGTGAGGAAATCGAGCTGCCCCGAGAGCAGGTCGGTCAGCGCCTGCGCGTTCTGCTTGTAGGGAACGTAGGTCGTCGCGAGCCCCGCTTTGGTCTTGAACAGCTCTGCGGCGATGACGCCCGTGTTGTTGGTCGTGCCGTAGAAGCCGTTGTTCGATTTCGATTTGAGGTGCGAGATCAGCTCGGCGACCGAATTGATCGGCTTCGCGGCATCGACCATGATCACGAAGGAAAGCGAGGCGATGGTGGTTACCGCGGCGAAGTCCTTTTCGGTGTCGAAGGGCAGGTTCTTGAACAGGTACGGCGCGGAGGCGATGGTCGAGCTCGCCGGCGTGATCAGGATCGTATAGCCGTCGGGCCTCGACTTGGCGAGCGCATCGGTCGCGAGCGCGCCGTTGGCGCCGACCTTGTTCTCGACGACGACCGGTTTGCCCGACAGCTTCGCCAGCCGGTCGCTGTAGAAGCGCACGATGATATCGGCCCCCGATCCCGGAGCGTAGTTGCACAGTGCCCGGATCTCCCGCGCGGGGTAGTCCTGCGCCCCTGCCGGAACGGCGATCAGGAACAATGCCGCCGCGAACCCTGCGATGCCCGTCTTGTGTGTCATCTCGATCTCGAATGGAAAGCGCATCAGTCTATCGTGACACCCAGCTCCTGAATGATCGGCCGGAACTGTGCGACCTGCTTCTTCAGCATCGCATCCTGCTCGGCTGGCGTCGAGCCCACCGGCTCGGCCGCGAGATCGGTGAGGCGCTTCACCGAGTCCGGATGGCGCACGGCGGCCACGGTTTCCCGGTGCAGGCGCTCAATGACCTCGCGCGGCGTCTTGGCGGGGGCGAACAGGCCGTTCCATCCTTCCGCCTCGAGCTTTGGAAAGCCGAGCTCGCGCACCGTCGGCACTTCAGGAAGGGCGGCGATGCGCTGCGAGGCGTTCGTGGCGAG
>JBGQKK010000172.1:0-6368 GCA_041499545.1 Gammaproteobacteria bacterium
CCAGCATGTTCGCCGTGATGGGATGCGCGGGCGGCACCCAGGAGCTCGCGTTGAGCACGACCTGCGCTCCGGCGGGACCCGAAGCGATGAGCACGGCCAGTCCCGCTCCGCTTGCCGATTTCACGATTCTCTTCATTGCCCCTCCATGAATTATTTTGCAGGTGTGCCGCGCTGCGACGCGGCTAATGTACCGCGCCCGGCGAAACGATGTGGGTGCGCAACGTCGCGACGCCTTCAATCGAGCACTCGACCACGTCGCCCGGCTTGAGGAACAGCTCCGCCGCGTTGGGCTTGCCCACGGCGACGCCGCCCGGCGCGCCTGTCGAAAACATGTCCCCGGGCTCGATCGGGATGTGGCGCGAGAAATGCTCGAGGATGTCGGGCAGCTTCCAGATCTGGTCGCGCGTGTTGACGCGCATGCGCTGCTCGCCGTTCACCGTGCACACCATCCACAGGTCATAGGGATCGGGGATCTCGTCCATGGTGACGATCTCGGGTCCCAGCGGCCCGAAGCCCGGGATGTTCTTCCCGGTCCAGAAGCGCGAGCCCGAGGCGACCTCGCGCTTCTGCGCGTCGCGATCGGTGAGGTCGTTCAGGATGGTGACCCCCGCGACGTAGTCGAGCGCGTCTTTCTTTTTTGCGCCGAGGGCGCGCTTGCCGATCACGAACACCAGCTCGGGTTCGTAGTCGAGGCTTACGATCCCTTCGGGTCGCGCGACGCGGGCGTTGTGGCCGGCGAGGCAGGAGTTGAGCTTGACGAAGGCGGTGGGCTCCTGCGGCACCTCCGTGAGCAGATCGTTCCGCTTGAGCTCTTCGAGGTGCGTGCGGTAGTTCTTGCCTACGCACAGGAATTTGTCGGCGTCGGGGACGGGCGGCAGGAAGCGAATCTCGCGCTCCTCGAGCAGCGCCGCGCTGAACCCGGTGCGATCGGCGTGCGCCTGCTCGAACAGCTTGCGCACCTGCTTCATCGCCGGCTTGCCGGCACCGAGCAAGTCCTTCATGCGGGACGGCAGCGGCGCCTCGCCGGCGACTCCCGCCGCCGCGGCGAGGTCGAGCACGTGGCGGGAGACGCGCACGCCGATCCGCGGGGCCTCGACGCCGCGCAGCCTGAACGTGAGGAGTCGCATGCTGTACTCCGGGTGCGGCGGAATTCTTTCCCGGACTACTTCCGCGCCGCCAGCTTTTCCGCGGTGATCTCCGGCTCGATCCCCTGTGCTTCGGCGGCGTCGAAGTTGAGCTCGATCTTCACGCCGTTCGGGTCGTACATGAAGAGCTGGTACAGGGCCTGGCCGTTGGCGCGCCGCTCGCTGAATTCCACCTTGTGCCTGCGCAGCTGCGCCATGGTCTGCGCGAGGCCCTTGGCACGGAACGCGATGTGGTCGATCGCGCCGGTTCCCGCTCCCGAGTCCTGCGCCAGTCGCCCGAGGTACGTCTTCTGGTTGTCGCTCGCGTTCTGCGCGCTTCTGCCGATGTGCACGACGTCCTTCCCGTCCAGATACATCCAGTAAACCGGAAATCCGAAATCCGGATGCCATCCCTCCTGCATGCCGAGGACGTCGCGGTACCAGTCGCGGGTGCGCTCCATATCGTCGGTGGCGACGAGATAGTGTTCGATGTGGGAGAGCGGCATGCTAGTACCTCTTGATGTCCGCGTGCGCGACCAGCACCATGTAGGCGAGCAGGAAGGAGAACAGCGCAGCGGTCCAAAGCGAGAAGATCGAGAATCCGCGATGCAGATCGAGCAGCGCCACGCAGGCGAAGAACAGGAACACGTCGATCAGCGTAACGTCGAGGACCAGCACCACCATCTTCGCGGGCCGGTTGTTGAGCATGGCCTGAAACTTCGATACGGGGCCGCTCGCGGGGAATTTCCTGACCAGCATGCGCATGGTCCACCACAGGATCGCAAGCACGGATTTCAACAGGGCCGCGATCAGCACCGTGTCCTTGAAGGCCTGCGGCGAGAGGCTCCACTGGCTGATGATGAAGTTGAAGATGACGACCAGGTTCGAATACATAGGATCGGCTTTCTCCCCCTTCTCTGGCTCTCCCGTACCAGTGTAAGCTCTCCCCCTCAGTGGTGTAAATGCGAAGGACCCATCCATGAAGAACGAAACCGCGGCGCTCACGCAGGCTCCGAGCCTTCGGACCGGGGCGTACTGGATGCCCTTTACCCACAATCGCTATCTCAAGAAGAATCCGCGGTCCCGGGTTCTCGCGCGGGCGGAAGGCGCGTACTACACCACCGTCGAGGGCAAGCGCCTGTTCGACTGTCTCTCGGGACTGTGGTGCTGCCCGCTCGGCCACGGCCACCCGAAGATCGCCGAGGCCGTGGCGAAGCAGGTCAAGGAGCTGGACTACAGCCCCGCGTTCCAGATGGGGCATCCGAAGATCTTTTCGCTCGCCGAGCGCTTGGTCGAATTGTCGCCGAAGGGAATGGGCCAGGTGTTCTTCGGCAACTCGGGCTCCGAGGCCGTGGACACCGCGCTCAAGATCGCCGTCGCCTACCACCGCATGAAAGGCGAGGCCTCGCGCACGCGCCTGATCGGCCGCGAGCGCGGCTATCACGGGGTGGGCCTGGGCGGCATCTCGGTAGGCGGCATGGCGGCCAACCGCAAGATGTTCGCTGCGCTCATCCTGCAGGGTGTCGATCATCTTCCGCACACCTACAACGCCGCGGAAATGGGCTTCTCGCGCGGACAGCCGAAATGGGGCGCGCACCTCGCCGACGAGCTCGAGCGCCTGGTCGCGCTGCACGACGCTTCCACCATCGCGGCGGTGATCGTCGAGCCGATGCAAGGCTCGGCCGGCGTGCTGGTGCCGCCGCGCGGCTACCTCGAGCGCCTGCGCGCGATCTGTGACAAATACGGCATCCTGCTCGTGTTCGATGAGGTGATCACGGGCTTCGGGCGCCTGGGCGAGCCTTTCGGCGCGCAGCGCTTCGGCGTCACGCCCGACATGATCTGTTTCGCCAAGATCGTCACCAACGGCGTCATCCCGATGGGCGGGGTGATCGTGAAGCCCGCAATCTACGACGCGTTCATGACCGGCGCCGATGCCGCGGTCGAGCTGTTTCATGGCTACACCTACTCGGGCCATCCAGTCGCCGCAGCCGCGGCGCACGCCACCCTCGACGCGCTCAAGGAGGAAGGCTCCTTCGAGCAGGCGCGCGCGCTCGAACCCGTGCTGGAGCGGGCGGTGCATTCGCTGAAGGGTGAGCCGGGCGTCGCCGACATCCGCAACATCGGCCTGGCCGCTGCAGTGGAGCTCGAGCCGATCGAGGGAAAGCCGGGCGTGCGCGCGCTGAAGGTCTTCGAGCGCGGCATGGACGAGGGGATGCTCTACCGCTTCACCGGCGAAATCATCGCCATGGCGCCGCCTTTCATCTCGACCCCGGCCGAGATCGACACCATGATCGAGAAGCTGCGGGTCGCGATCCGGGCCGCGGCCTGAAGCCCGGTGCGCCCGCCTACTTCGCCTGATAGACGATCTTTCCGCCCACCATGGTCATCAGCGGCTTGATGTCCTTGATCTGCGCGGCGGGCACCGACAGGTAGTCGCGATCGAGCACCAAGAGGTCGGCGTACTTGCCGGGCTGGATCGAGCCGAGGTTGCTCTCCTGGAAGACGAACAGCGCATTGCTGCGCGTGTGCGCGATCAGCGCCTGCTCGCGGCTGACGCTCTGGCGGTTCACCTTGCGCCCGCCGATCATGCGGCCGGTCACCGCGAACGACAGCGTGTAGAAAGGATTGGAGGTCGTCACCGCGGTGGCGTCCGATCCGAGGCCCCAGACGATGCCGCTCTCCTGCACGCGCTTGAAAGGCGGCATGTCCCAGGCGCGCTCGCCGTGCACCGCGTGCATCTGGGCACCCTGGATGAGCGGGCGGCTGTGCAGCCCGGCGTACAAGCCCAGGCGCTTCATGCGCGCGAGCTGCGCATCGGTCACCTGGTCGAGGTGTGACAGGGCCCAGCGCAGCCCCTTGATCGGCTCGACCTTGTTGACCGCCTCGAGCTCCGCCAGGTAGGCGTCGATGGCGTTCTCCATCTCGACGTGGGCGTTCAGGAACATTCCGCCCTCCGCCACCGCCTGCAGGATGCGCCGCACCTGGCGCATGTCCTCGGGTTTAACCGCGAAATCGTTGCGCAGCAACTGGGTGGTCGCGGGCAGATAGACCGATTCCCCCCAGCCGATGTTGTCGAAATAATCGCTGCCCTGGAAGGGCGTCGCCTGCTGGATCTCGGCGATGACCTTGTCCACCTGCTCCGGCGTCGCCGGCTGCCGGATCGTCGTCCAGAAAGCGCGCGCGTTCAGCTCGCCGCGCTCGGCGAGCGTCCGGTAGGCCTCGTAGTGCCGTGCATCGATGCCGCGCCCTCCCGCGTCGTACCACGCGGTGATGCCCATCGCGTTGAGACCTGCGACGTACTTGCGCACGTTTTCGAGCCACTGCTCCTTGTCGGGCAGCGGGATCTTGGCGGCGACGAAGGCGACGCCGCCCGCGCCGCGCACGAGTCCCGTCGGCTGGCCGGCCGCGTCCTTCTCGATCGCGCCGCCGCGCGGATCGGGCGTCGCCGAGTCGATCCCCGCCGCTTTGAGCGCGGCGCTGTTCAAGTAGCTGCGAACGTACACCGCCTGGAGCACCACCGGGTTCTCGGGCGCGATGCGGTCGAGCTCCTCCAGCGGAAAGCCGCGCGGGTCGTCCGTGAACTGCTCCTCGGCCCAGCCGCCGAGCGCCGCGATCCATTCTCCGGGACGGGCCCTGCGCACGCGCTCGGTGAGCATCGCCAGCGCCCTGCTGCGCAAGGTCACTCCGTCCAGGCGCAGCTCGTCGTGCTCGGGGGCGCGGATGAAGTGGGCGTGATTGTCGATCAGCCCCGGGATCACGGTCTGCTTCTTGAGGTCGATGATCTTCGTACCCGGCCCCTGGTGCTCGAGCACGTCCGCGTTCTTGCCGACCGCGACGATGCGCTCCCCGCGAATCGCCAGGCCTTGAGCGACAGTGAAGCTCTGATCGACGGTGACGATCTTACCGTTGAGGAGAATGGTGTCGGCGCGCTCGGCGGCGAAGGCCGCCGAGGCAATCGCACACAGCAGGGCCGGGACAGCGATCAGGGTGTTCATGGTCATGCTCCTCGTTCGTCGCAGCGGCATGATAACCGCCTTCGCTCAGCGCAGAGCGGCCTCGCGCGCCGCGCGCATCGCGCGCCAGACGCGCTCGGGCGTCGCCGGCAGCTCGATGTGGCTTACGCCCAGCCCGGCGAGGGCGTCGACGATCGCGTTGGCGACGGCGGCGAGCGCGGGGGTGGTGCCCCCTTCGCCGCCGGCGCGGATGCCGAGCGGATGGGTGGGCGAAGGGACTTCGCTCAGCTCGGTCGCGAGCTCCGGAAAGTGGTCCGCTCGTGGCATGGCGTAGTCCATGAAGGAAGCCGACAGCATCTGCCCGGAGCCCGGATCGTAGCGGCATTCTTCGAGCAGCGCCTGGCCCGCGCCTTGCGCGAAGCCGCCGTGGGTCTGGCCGTGCAGGATGAGCGGATTGACTGCGCGGCCCACGTCGTCGACCGCCGCCAGGCGCGTGATTTCCACGACTCCGGTCTCCGGATCGACTTCCACCTCGCAGACTTGGCAGCCGTAGGGAAACCCGGCGACGCGCAGCGTCTCGGTGTGCGCCGCGGCGAGCGGCGCCGCGGCCGCAGCCTCGAAGAGCCCGATCGAGCGGTCGGTGCCCTTCACCGAGAAGCGGCCGCCGCCGAACTCGATGTCCGCCGGCGCAACCTCCAGGAGACGCGCCGCGATGCTCCTCCCCTTATCCAGGATCGCGTCCGAAACCTTCCCCAGAACCACGCTCGCGAATCGCATCGAGCGGCCGGAATGCGAGCCGCCGCCCTCGGACACGATATCCGTGTCGCCCTGGATCAGGTTCACGCTTTCGAAAGGCACCCCCAGCCACTCGACCAGGAGCTGCGCGAAGCTGGTCTCGTGACCCTGCCCGCTCGAGAGCGTGCCGATCACGGCGTCGACACGGCCCGCGGGGTGTATCGTGACCTCCGCGCGCTCGGTCGGAAAGCCCGAGGTGACTTCCACATAGTTGGCGAGCCCGATACCGCGCAGCTTTCCACGGCGCTGCGCTTCGGCGCGGCGCGCGCCGAAGCCATTCCAGTCGCCCAAGGCGAGCGCCGAAGACATCGCGCGGCCGTAATCGCCGCTGTCGTAGCTGAGCCCGAAGGGATTGCGGAACGGCATCGCCGATTCCGGGACGAGGTTGCGCCGCCGCAGCTCGATGCGGTCGAATCCGTGCCGGCGCGCCGCGATATCGATGAGGCGCTCGATCACGAAGATCGCCTCGGGCCTCCCCGCGCTGCGATAAGGCGTC
>JBGQKK010000173.1:0-6364 GCA_041499545.1 Gammaproteobacteria bacterium
AGCCTCGCCTGGCCTGCATCGCGGCGCTCGAGTCGCCTTCCACCGGCATCGTCGACAGCCACGCGTTGATGCTCGGATTGCGCGGCGACGCGGAGAGCGAGGGCGCAATGATCGCCCTCCGCAGCCCCGTCGTCGCGGGACGCGTCCGGGAGAACGGCATCGAGCTCGACGTGGGCGGTACCGAGCCGATGCGGCTGCTCGCGCGCACCGTGGTCAACAGCGCCGGCCTGTTCGCCCAGGACGTGGCGCGCAGCATCGAAGGATTTCCCGCGGAACGCATCCCGCCGAGCTACTACTGCAAGGGCAACTATTTCGGCCTCTCGGGCCGCTCGCCGTTCGCGCGCCTGGTCTATCCCGCCCCGGAGTCGGCCGGCCTCGGCGTGCACCTCACCCTCGACATGGCCGGCCAGGCGCGCTTCGGCCCCGACGTCGAATGGATAGAGCGCATCGACTACGACGTCGATCCGGATCGCAGCCGGGTCTTCTACGACGCCATACGCCGCTACTGGCCGGGCTTGAAGGACGGCAGCCTGCAGCCCGCCTACTGCGGCATCCGGCCCAAGATCCAGGCGCGCGGCGAGCCCGCGCGCGACTTTCTCATCGAGGGCCCTCGGGAGCACGGCGTCGCGGGCTTGGTGAATCTCTTCGGCATCGAGTCGCCCGGGCTCACGGCCGCGCTCGCGATCGGAGAATACGTCCTCGGGCTGCCGCGCGATTGACGCCTTCTCCCCGGGTCTGACACACTGCGCTCGTCCGGCCTCTCAAGGAGCACACCATGAATTCGAAGAAGCTCGCCGCGGCGGCGGTCCTCCCCTTCATCGCGACGCTCGCGTCCGCCCAGACTGCCTGGGACATGCCGACGCCCTACCCGGACGGCAATTTCCACACGAAGAACGTGGTGCAGTTCGCCGAGGACGTCGCCAAGGCGACCGGGGGCAAGTTGCAGATCAAGGTGCACTCGAACGGCTCGCTCATCAAGATGCCGGAGATCAAGCGCGCCGTCCTCACCGGCCAGGTGCCGATCGGCGAGCTGCTCATTTCGGTGCTCGCCAACGAGTCGCCGCTCTTTGCTTTCGACTCCAATCCCTTCCTCGCCAACAGCTACGCGAAAGAAAGAAAGCTCTGGGGCGCCGCGCGGCCTCATCTGGAGAAGCGGCTCGACGCGCAAGGCATCAAGCTGCTGTATTCGGTCGCCTGGCCGCCGCAGGGGATCTACGCGAAGAAGGAGATTCGCTCGATCTCCGATCTCAAAGGAGCCAAGTTCCGGACCTACAGCCCCAGCACCTCGCGTTTCGCCGAGCTGATGGGTGCGATTCCGACGACCGTACAGGTGCCGGAGATTCCCCAGGCGTTCCGCACCGGACTGGTGGATTCGATGATCACCTCGGGCGCGACCGGGGTGGACACCCAGGCCTGGGACTACCTGTCTCATTACTACGACACGCAGGCCTTCCTGCCGCAGAACATGGTCATCGTGAACAAGGACGCCTGGGCCAAGCTCGATGCGGCGACCCAGAAGGCGGTGACGGATGCGGCCCGCGCGGCCGAGGAGCGCGGCTGGAAGACCAGCGAATCGGAAAACGAGCGTTACGTGAAGACCATGGCGGACAAGGGCATCAGGATCATGAAGCCTTCCGCGCAGCTCTCCGCCGAATTCGAGAAGATCGGCAAGCAGATCGCCGACGAATGGGCGCAGAAAGCGGGCCCCGAGGGCGAGGCGATTCTCAAGGCCTTTGCGCGCTGAGGGCCGCCTCTAGTGCGGGCGGCGCTCGAGCTTCTGTACCGCACATCCGGCCGGCTGGCCGGATTTTTTCTGATCGCGATCGCCGTTCTGTCGCTCGCGCAGATCGGCGGGCGCCTACTCGGGTTCGCCGCGCACAGCTTCGACGAGTTCGCCGGCTACTGCATGGCAGCGTCCTCCTTCCTCGGGCTCGCCACTACGCTGCGGGCGAGCGAGCACATCCGCATGACGCTCATCGTGCACCGCACGCGCGGCGCGGCGCGGCGCGCCCTCGAAACCGCCTGCCTCGCGGCGGGGGGGTTTCTCGTCGGCTTCTTCGCCTGGCATGCCGCGGACATGGTCTGGTTCTCGTACGCGACGCACGACGTTTCCCAGGGCCTGGTGCCCGTGCCGCTGTGGATCCCGCAGGCGGGCATGGCGCTGGGGCTGGCCGTCCTGCTCGTCGCGCTGCTCGACGATCTGGCGGTCGTGCTCTCGGGCAAAGCGCCTGTGCACGACCGGCCCCAGGGCGCGGCTCCCGCTTTCGAGCGCTAGCCTCCGTGGATCCGGTCCTCATCTCGCTGGTTCTCCTGGCGGCGCTGGCCGTCCTGCTCGTCGCGGGCGTCTGGATCGCCCTTTCGCTGCTCGGCGTCGGCTGGATCGCCATGGTGTTCTTCACCGGGGCGCCGGCGGGCAAGCTCATGGCGACCACGGTGTGGGGATCGTCGGCGAGCTGGGCGCTCACGGCCCTCCCGCTCTTCATCTGGATGGGCGAGATCCTGTTCCGCAGCCGCATTGCCGAGGACATGTTCAAGGGGCTTGCGCCGTGGATGGCGACGCTCCCGGGCCGGCTGATGCATTGCAACGTCTTCGGCTGCGGGATCTTCGCCGCGATCTCGGGTTCCTCCGCCGCGACCGCCGCCACGATCGGGAAGATCACCATCCCTGAGCTGAAGAAGCGCGGCTACGACGAGCGCATGTCGATCGGTTCGCTCGCCGGCGCCGGCACGCTCGGCCTGCTGATCCCGCCCTCGATCATCATGATCGTATACGGCGTTGCCGCCGACGTCTCGATCGCGCGCCTGTTCGTCGCGGGCGTGCTGCCGGGCGTCATGCTGATGCTCTTCTTCTCCGGCTACATCGCCGCCTGGGCGCTGCTCAATCCCGAGAAGACCCCGCCGCGCGACATCGTCACGACGCTCGGCGGAAAGATCCGGGCTGCGCGTCACCTGCTCCCGGCGGTCGCGCTGATCGCCGCGGTGATCGGCTCGATCTACGCCGGCATCGCCACGCCGACCGAGGCCGCGGTGCTGGGCGTGCTCGGCTCCCTGGTTCTCTCCTTCGCCACCGGCTCGCTCGACTGGAAGACCTTTCAGGCTTCGGTGATGGGCGCGATGAAGACTTCGTGCATGATCGCCTTCATACTCACCGGCGCGGCCTTCCTCACCGTGGCGATGGGCTTCACCGGAATCCCGCGGGCCATAGCGGATTGGATCGGCCACCAGGGCTTCACGCCCGGCGCCCTGATTCTCGTGCTGACCCTGCTCTTCATCGTGCTGGGCTGCTTCCTCGACGGCATTTCCATGGTGGTGCTCACCTCCGCGGTGATCCTCCCGTCGGTGCGGGCCGCGGGCATCGATCTTCTCTGGTTCGGCATCTTCATCGTGCTGGTGGTCGAGATGGCGCAGATCACGCCGCCGGTCGGCTTCAACCTGTTCGTGCTGCAGGGGCTCACCGGCAAGGACATGTTCTACGTGGCCCGGGCGTCGCTGCCCTTCTTCTTCCTCATGGTCGTGGCGGTCTTCGTGATCTGGGAGTTTCCGCAGATCGTGACCTACCTGCCTGGCCGCATGTTCAGGCTCGGTTGAGGGCCCGGCATCCGGGCCGCCGCGCTATCATTGAGCGCGACATGGCCGCCGCTCCGATCTACTCCACCTCCGCGATGCGCGAGCTCGAAGCGCTCGCCGCCGCCGCGAACCCGAGCCCCACGCTCATGGAGCGCGCCGGCGCGGCGGCCGCCGAACAAGCGCGAGCGCTGTGCGGCGACACGGCCAGGGACATCCTCGTCGTCGCCGGGCCGGGCAACAACGGCGGCGACGCATTCGAAGTCGCCACGCATCTCAAGCGGGCGTTCTTTCGCGTCAGCCTCGTCTTCACGGGCGAGCGCGACAAGCTCTCGAAGGACGCGCGCGCCGCCCTCGGCAAGTGGGAAGCGGCGGGCGGGACTCTGCTCGTAGAAATCCCCGAAGGGAAGCGCTTCGATCTCGCCATCGACGGCCTGTTCGGCATCGGTCTCAAGCGGCCGCTCACGGGAAAATACTCCGCACGGGTCGAGAAGCTCAACGCAATGGGCATTCCCATCCTCGCGCTCGACATCCCCAGCGGCATCGACGCGGACACCGGCGCGGTCATGGGCCGCGCCGTGCGGGCGACCCATACGATCACCTTCATTGCGTACAAGCCGGGGCAGCTGACGCTCGACGGCCCCGATCACTGCGGCAGGCTGAAGCTGGACACGCTCGGGCTCGATCCGGCGAAGCTGCTCGAGCCCGAGGGCGCCCTGCTCGACGCGGACATCGTCGCAAGCGCGCTCGCTCCCCGGCCGAGGAACTTTCACAAGGGGCAGGCGGGCAGCGTGGGGATCCTCGGCGGCGCGAGCGGGATGGTCGGCGCTGCGGTCATCGCAGGACGCGCCGCGCTCAGGTGCGGCGCGGGGCGCGTCTATCTCGGATTGCTGACCCCGCATCCGCCTTACGTCGACACCGCGTATCCGGAGCTGATGCTGCGAGAGCCCCGCGCCCTGCTCGAGAAAGGACTGGTCGACGTGCTCGTCGCCGGGCCGGGAATGGGCAAGGCCGCTTCCGCGGGCAAGGCGCTCCGCGCCGCGCTCGCCGCTCCCGTACCGGTCGTTCTGGACGCCGACGCGCTCAACCTGATCGCCGGCAAGCGGTCGCTCTCCTCCGCGACCGGGAAGCGCACGGCGGCGACCGTCATGACGCCCCACCCCGCAGAGGCCGCGCGCCTGCTCGGAGAAACCACGCGAGGCGTCCAGGCGGACCGCGTCGCTGCGGCGAGGACGATCGCGCGGCGCTACCGGAGCTTTGCCGTCCTGAAAGGCAACGGCAGCGTGATCGCGGAACCGGGCGGAAGATTCTGGATCAACGCCTCGGGCAATCCGGGAATGGCCTCCGCCGGAATGGGAGACGCGCTGGCCGGGATCGTCGCGGCGCTGTGCGCTCAGGGCGCACAGCCGCTACACGCTCTGCTTGCCGGGACCTACCTGCACGGCGCGGCCGCCGATGCCTTGGTTGCGGCCGGCTCCGGCCCCGTCGGCCTCACCGCGAGCGAAGTGATCGACAGCGCGCGCGCCCTGATGAACGCGCCCGTCGACGCGGGCCTTCAGAATCGAAAGCCGAGCTTCAGGCCGTAGCTGGTGTCCTCGCCCGTCTTGTCCGCCTCGAGCGCGATATTGACCAGGACGAAGTTCATGTTGACGCCGACGAAATACTTGTTCTGCGAGAACGATTCCTCGGAGGGCGTGGCGCCGAGAATGTTCTTGGGCGTGCTCGTCACCCAGACCTTGCCGATTCCCGCGTAGGGCGTGAACATGGCGAAGCCTTTCGAGATCGAGAGATCGGCGCCCTTGGTGTTGAAATCGAGCTGGTCTACCCCGGCGAGCTGGGTATAGCTGCCCCGCAGCGCGATCGCCGGCATGGTCGTGCTTCCCTTGATGAAGGCCCAGCGCACCTCCCCGCCGTAGACTCGCACGTTGGTGCTCGGCGCTGCCCCGGCCATCACGCCCACGTCCAGGCCGAACGGCAGCCCCAGGTTGAAGCGCAACGACGGCACCGCGATGTCGGAGATGTCCCCGACCCCGGCGTTCTTGAACGAGTCGGTGTTCTTGATCTTGGTGTCGGTGCCGGCCACGCCCAGGTCGAAGCCGAACAAGCCGAGCGGCTCGGCGGGCGTGAGCGGCTTGTACGATAGCGCGGCTCCGAGATCCTGCGAAATCTTGTGGAAGTCGTCTTGTGAGAGGCCCTGTATGGTGAGGTCCTTCGCAGCAGCCGGCAGCGACACCGCCAAGACGATTGAAGCGACGAGTGCGAGTCTCAGAAACATCTTGATCTCCGAAGCGAGAGTGAAGACAGCGCGCAATCTAGCACATCGACGCGGTGCACGGTCGGAACGACCGCAGGCCGCCGGAATTAGTGCTCAGGCGGCCCTGCGTTTTACGTTGGGCTCCGGGTAGGGATAGAGCATGTTGAGCGCCGCGCTGTGCCCCGCCGTCTGGACGATGCGCACGTGCTCGCGCCTGAGCTCGCGCGCCTGGCGGCAGCCGCACGAGTGGGCGATCATGTCGATCTCCTTGTTCATGCCCATCGCGTAGTTGGCGACGCGCAGATATTTCTCCTCGATCACCAGGCCGCGCTGCAGACGCGGGTTGTGCGTCGTCACGCCCGTGGGACAGGTGTTCTGGTGGCAGCGCAGCGCCTGGATGCAACCGAGCGAGAACATGAATCCGCGCGCGGTGTTGACGAAATCGGCGCCGACGCACAGCGCCCAGGCGGCTTTCGCCGAGGAGACCAGCCTTCCGGCGGCGATGACGCGGATGCGCCCCCGCAGCCCCGACTCGATCAGCGAATC
>JBGQKK010000174.1:0-6346 GCA_041499545.1 Gammaproteobacteria bacterium
CGTAACCCCCGATGAATTCATCCTCAACAACTCCGCAGCAGCTGCACCAGCTCGCCCAGCGCGGGATCGCGACATTCGTCGCGGCCGCCGATCAGGCCCCACAGCTCGTTGTCGCCGTAGTCGAGCAGCGCCTGGAACGCACTCAGCCGTTCGCCCTCGAGCTGCGCCCCGTGCTTCTTCAGGAAGCGCTCGAGGACCAGATCGTTCTCGAGCAGGCCGCGCCGGCAGCGCCAGCGCAGACGGTTCATTTCGACTTCGGTCATGCCGGCTACACCGAGCGCTTCACCATCAGCTCCTTGATCTTGCCGATGGCCCTGGTCGGATTGAGGTTTTTCGGGCAAGCCTCGACGCAGTTCATGATGCTATGACAACGGAACAGGCGGTAAGGGTCCTCGAGGTCGTCCAGGCGCGCCGCGGTCGCCTGGTCGCGGCTGTCGGCGATGAAGCGGTAGGCCTGCAGCAGCCCGGCCGGGCCGACGAACTTGTCCGGGTTCCACCAGAACGAGGGGCAGGACGTCGAGCAGCACGCGCACAGGATGCACTCGTACAGGCCGTCCAGCTCCTCCCGCTCCTGCGGGGACTGCAGCCGCTCCTTCTCGGGCGCGGGATCGTCGTTGATGAGATACGGCTTGATCGAATGGTATTGCTTGAAGAACTGGGTCATGTCGACGATCAGGTCGCGGATCACGGGCAGCCCGGGGAGCGGCCGGAGCTCGACCGGCTCCTTCAGGCCGTCGAGCTTGGTGATGCAGGCAAGGCCGTTCTTGCCGTTGATGTTGATCGCGTCCGAGCCGCACACGCCTTCGCGGCACGAACGGCGCAGCGAGAGGCTGTCGTCCTGCTCCTTGATGCGCACCAGCGCGTCGAGCAGCATGCGATCGTGCGGGTCGAGCCGGAGGTCGTAGTCCTGCATGTACGGCTTCTCGTCCTTGTCCGGGTCGTAGCGGAATACTCGGAAGCGCATGGCGTGCCTTTCAATACGTGCGGACTTTGGGCTCGATGGTGTGCGCGGTGAGCGGCTTCATGTGAACCGGTTTGTAGTCGAGCCGGTCGCCGTCCTTGTACCACAGCGTGTGCTTGAGCCAGTTCCCGTCGTCGCGCTGGTGGTGGTCGGCGCGGTCGTGGGCGCCGCGCGATTCCTTGCGCGCCTCCGCCGACACCATCGACGCGCGCGCCGTCTCGACGAGGTTGTCCAGCTCGAGCGCCTCGACCCGCGCCGTATTGAACACCTTGCTCTTGTCCCTGATCTCGGTGCGGGTGGTGCGGTCGGCGATCTCGTGGATCTTCTTGACGCCTTGGACGAGCATGTCCGGAAACCGGAATACCCCGCAATGAGCCTGCATCGTCCGGCGCATTTCCGTGCCCACGTCGGCGACCGATTCGCCGTTCTTCTGGCCGTCGAGCCGCGCGAGCCGCGCCCGGGTCCGCTCAGCCGCGTCCTTCGGGAGATCCTTGCGGCCCGGATTCTCCTGCAGGAACTTGACGATCGATTCCGCGGCGGCTTTGCCGAAGACGAGCAGATCGGTCAGCGAATTCGTCCCCAGGCGGTTGGCGCCGTGCACCGAGGCGCAGGCGCATTCACCCGCGGCGTAGAAGCCCGGTACCGCCGCCTCCGGATTTCCAGCTTGCGGAGCCACCACCTCCCCCAGATAGTTGGTCGGGATGCCGCCCATCATGTAGTGCGCCGTCGGGACCACCGGGATGGGATCCTTGACCGGGTCGACGTTGGCGAATTTCTTCGAGATCTCGCGGATGCCGGGCAGGCGCTTGTCGATGAGTTCGGGGCCGAGGTGGTCGAGCTTGAGCAGGAGGTAGTCGCCGTGCGGCCCGGCGCCGCGGCCTTCCTTGATCTCGGTCGCCATGGCGCGCGAGACCACGTCGCGCGAGGCGAGGTCCTTGAGGTTGGGCGCATAGCGTTCCATGAAGCGCTCGCCGTTCTTGTTGAGCAGGTACCCGCCCTCGCCGCGCACGCCCTCGGTGATGAGGATGCCGGCCCCGCCGACCCCGGTCGGATGGAATTGCCAGAACTCCATGTCCTCGAGCGGAATTCCCGCACGCGCGGCCATGCCTAGGCCGTCGCCGGTATTGATGAAGGCGTTCGTGGTCGACGAGAAGATACGTCCCGCGCCGCCGGTCGCGAAGAGCGTCGCTCGGGCATGCAGGACGAAGACCTCGCCCGTTTCCATCTCGAGCGCGGTCACGCCCAGCACCTGGCCGCTCGCGTCGCGGATCAGGTCGAGCGCCAGCCATTCGACGAAGAACTGCGTGTGCGCCCTGACGTTTCTCTGATACAGGGTATGCAGCATCGCGTGGCCGGTGCGGTCGGCCGCGCAGCAGGACCGCTGCACCGGGCGCTCGCCGAAATTCTGGGAGTGGCCGCCGAAGGGACGCTGGTACACGGTGCCGTTCTCGTTGCGGTCGAAGGGCATGCCGTAGTGCTCCAGCTCGTAGACCGCTTTCGGCGCCTCGCGACACATGAACTCGATCGTGTCCTGGTCGCCGAGCCAGTCCGAGCCCTTGACCGTGTCGTACAGGTGCCACAGCCAGTAGTCCTCGCCCATGTTCCCGAGCGCGGCGCCGATGCCGCCCTGCGCCGCGACCGTATGCGAGCGCGTCGGAAACACCTTGGAGACGACCGCGACGGAGAGGCCCGACTCCGAGAGCTGCAGCGCGGCGCGCAGCCCCGCGCCACCCGCGCCGACCACGACCGCATCGAAACTTCTGCTGGGAAGGTCCACCGTCACAGCCTCCACAGTATCCGCGCCGCCCAGCCGGCGCAGGCGACGAGCCACAGGATGGTCGCGACCTGGAATGCGAGACGCATCCAGGTGGGCTTGACGTAATCCATCAGAATGTCGCGCATGCCGATCCACGCGTGAATCAGCACGCTCACCACGAACAGGAGCGTCAGAAGAGGCATCAGCCCGAAGAGGCCCTTGGCGAACAGCGCCTTCCACGACGCGTAGCTGAGCGGCCCGCCGCCGAGGAGCGCCCCGATGAAGACCAGCGTGCACACCGCCATCACGATCGCGGTGACCCGCTGGGCCAGCCAATCCTTGAGTCCGTAGTGCGCGCCGACGACTACCTTCTTCACCACAGCTTCACTCCCAGCAATGCGGTGAGCGCGAGGCTCACCGCGAGCACGGCGTAGCTGCTCCTGCGGCTCGCGACGAGATCCACGCCCTTGTCGATGTCGAGAAACAGGTAACGGATGCCGGCGCAGAAATGATGTAGGTAAGCCCACAGCAGGGCGAGCAGCGCCAGCTTCACCAAGGGGTGCCCCACGTAGGTCCGGAAATGCGCGAAGCCGGCTTCCGAGGAAACGCTCATGTCGAGCAGAAACAGGAACCAGACGAGCCCGAGAAAAAGCAGCGCGCCGCTGACGCGGTGGAAAATTGAAACCAGACCCGGAAGCGGAAGATTGAGCGGACTGAGGTTATACCAGCGGGGACGCTTTTTTTTCGCCGTCAGATCAGGCATGTAAAGCGATCCTTCTGCAACTCTTGGGCTTGTCGGGAATCTTGACGGGAATCAAGATTATACCAGGCTTCATTTGCGGCTTGTGCTGCGCAAAAGCGCCAAGCCGGATATATTCAGGCCTTCTTCAGGAGTCCTTCGCCATGCCCAACAAGCCCATTCGCGTCGCCGTGACGGGCGCCGCCGGCCAGATCGGCTACAGCCTGCTTTTCCGCATCGCGAGCGGCGAGATGCTCGGCAAGAGCCAGCCGGTGATCCTGCAGCTGCTCGAGATTCCCGACGAGAAGGCGCAGAAGGCCCTGAAGGGCGTGACGATGGAGCTCGACGACTGCGCTTTCCCGCTCTTGCACGGCATGATCCCGACTTCCGACCCCATGGTCGCGTTCGAGGACGTGGAGGTGGCGCTTCTCGTCGGGGCGCGCCCGCGCGGGCCCGGCATGGAGCGCAAAGACTTGCTCGAGGCGAACGGCAAGATCTTCGCGCCTCAAGGGCGCGCGCTCGACGCTGTCGCGAGCCGTAAGGTCAAGGTGCTGGTGGTCGGCAACCCCGCCAACACCAATTGCCTCATCGCGATGAAGAACGCGCCCAGCTTGAAGCCCACGCAGTTCACCGCGATGATGCGCCTGGACCACAACCGCGCGGTGAGCCAGATCGCGCAGAAAATCGGAAAACCGCTCTCCTCGGTGCGCAAGATGACCGTGTGGGGCAACCATTCGGCGACGCAGTACCCGGACGTGTTCCAGGCGGAGTGCGAAGGCAAGAAGATCTGGCCGATGGTCAACGATCAGGACTGGCTGGAGAAGATCTTCATACCGACGGTGCAGAAGCGCGGCGCCGCGATCATCGAGGCGCGCGGCCTGTCCTCCGCGGCGAGCGCGGCGAACGCTGCTATGGACCACGTGCGCGACTGGATCGACGGCACCCGCCCGGGCACCTGGGTCAGCATGGGGGTGCCCTCGGACGGAAGCTACGGCATTCCCGAAGGCGTGATCTACGGCTATCCCGTGACCTGCGAGGGCGGCAAGTACAAGATCGTGAAGGGCTTGCAGATCAGCGAATTCGGCCGCGCGCGGATGGACGCCACGCTGAAGGAGCTGCACGAAGAGCGCGACGGTATCGGGCAGCTGATCGCGTGAGCACCGAATCAGCCGGAGCGAAGTTCCGCGCCGCAATGGCGGCGGAGAAGCCGCTGCAGTGCGTGGGGGCGATCAACGCCTACGCGGCGCGCCTCGTCGAGCGCTGCGGCTACCGCTCGGTCTATCTCTCGGGCGGCGGGGTCGCCGCCGGGTCGCTGGGGCTTCCAGACCTGGGCATCAGCAATCTCGACGACGTGCTCACCGACGTGCGCCGCATCACCGACGTCTGCTCCCTCCCCCTCCTCGTCGACGTGGACACCGGCTTCGGCGCGAGCGCCTTCAACATCGCGCGCACGGTGAAGTCGCTCATCAAGTCCGGCGCCGCCGCGATGCACATCGAGGATCAGGTCGGCGCCAAGCGCTGCGGCCACCGGCCTGGAAAAGAGCTGGTGTCGAAGGAGGAGATGGTCGACCGCATCAAGGCCGCCGTCGACGCCAAGACCGACGCGGACTTCGTCGTGATGGCCCGCACCGATGCGCTCGCCGTCGAGGGCCTGGAGCGCGCGCTCGAGCGCGCGCTCGCCTGCGTCGAGGCCGGGGCCGACGCGATCTTCCCCGAGGCCATGACCGAGCTGTCCATGTACCGGAAATTCGCCGACGCGGTCGGCGTCCCGATTCTCGCCAACATCACCGAGTTCGGCGCGACGCCCTTGTTCACCGTGGACGAGCTGCGCTCGGCCAAGGTGGCGATCGCGCTCTATCCTCTGTCGGCGTTCCGGGCCATGAACGCCGCGGCGCTCGAGGTCTACAATGCCCTCCGGAAGGAAGGCACGCAGAAGAGCGTCGTCGCTGCGATGCAGACGCGCGCCGAGCTCTACGACACTCTCGACTACCACGCCTACGAGCACAAGCTCGACGAATTGCTCGCCAGGGACAAGCGCAAATGAGCGAGACCTCTGCGGCTCCGAAGCCGAAGAAATCGGTCGCCCTCTCCGGCGTTCCCGCCGGCAACACCGCGCTGTGCACGGTCGGCCGCAGCGGCAACGATCTGCACTACCGCGGCTACGACATCCTCGATTTCGCGGACGAAGCCGAGTTCGAGGAGGTGGCGCACCTCCTCGTCCACGAGAAGCTGCCGAACGCCGCCGAGCTCGCCCGCTACAAGAAGAAGCTCAAGGGCCTTCGCGGGCTGCCCGCCCAAGTGAGGAGCGCGCTCGAGCAGGTGCCGCTCACCGCGCATCCCATGGACGTGATGCGAACCGCCGTGTCGGTCCTCGGCACGGTGCGCCCGGAGAAGGAGGACCACAACGTTGCGGGTGCGCGCGATATCGCCGATCAGCTCATGGCCTGCCTCGGCTCGGCCCTCCTCTATTGGTATCACTACGGCAAGAACGGGCGACGGATCGAGGTCGAGACCGACGACGATTCCATCGGCGGGCACTTCCTGCACCTGCTGCACGGCAAGGCGCCTTCGCCCGAGTGGGTGCGCGCCATGCACACCTCCCTTATCCTCTACGCCGAGCACGAGTTCAACGCTTCGACGTTCACCTGCCGCGTGATCGCCGGGACGGGCTCCGACATCCATTCGGCGATCTGCGGCGGCATCGGCGCCCTGCGCGGCCCCAAGCACGGCGGAGCGAACGAGTTCGCCTTCGAGGTGCAGTCGCGCTACGCGAACCCCGACGAGGCCGAGGCCGACGTGCTGCGGCGCCTGGCCGCGAAGGAGATCGTGATCGGCTTCGGCCACCCGGTTTACACCACCGGCGATCCGCGCAACCAGGTGATCAAGGAAG
>JBGQKK010000175.1:0-6337 GCA_041499545.1 Gammaproteobacteria bacterium
GCTGATCGGCACCGCGCCGATGGCGATCGCGACGGCCGTCGCCAAGCCTTATAAGAGCTTCACCGACGTGGTTGCCGAGGCCAAGGCGAAACCCGGCAGCGTGAGCATCGGCTCGGTCGGCAGCGGCAGCCTCGGGCACCTGACCATGGTCCTGGTGCAGCAGGCCTCCGGCATCAAACTCATTCACATACCGTACAAAGGGGGCGGACCGATGACGGCGGACGCGGTCGGCGGCCAGATCGATCTCGCCATCGGCTCGGTCGCGGTGATCACGCCGCACGTGAATGGCGGCAAGCTTCGCGCCATTGCGGTCACCGGAGACACGCGCTCGCGCGCGCTGCCCGATGTGCCCGCGCTCGCCGAGCAGGGACTGCCGGGTTTCTCCGCGCTTGCTTGGTGGGCGGTCTTCGCTCCCGCCGGCGTGCCCAAGCCGATCATGGACAAGTTTCACGCGGAGCTCGTCAAGGCGTTCAACCTCCCCGACGTGCGCAAGCTGCTCAACGAGACGCTCGGCATCGACCTCGTCGTCAGCTCCCCCGAGGAACTGGCGAAGTGGCTCGAGACCCAGATGCAGCGTTGGGGCAAGGTGGTGCGCGACAACAACATTCGGGCGGATTGAGTCGAGCAGATGACGCGTGCCTGCCGCCTCGCGTTCGCCGCGCTGCTGTTCCTGCCGTCGCTGCTCCCGGCGCAGGAGTTTCCCGTCAAGCCGATCAGGCTGATGATCGGTTTTCCGACCGGCGGGAACGTCGACATCGTCGGCCGGATCGTCGCGCAGAAGATGAGCGAGGGGCTCGGCCAGCAGGTCGTTCCCGAAAACAAGACCGGCGCGGGCAGCATCATCGCCAACGACTACGTCGCCAAGTCCGCCGCAGACGGCTACACGCTGCTGGTGGTGAGCGGCGCCTTCGTCACCCAGGCGGCAATCAGCAAGAAGCTGCCCTACGATCCGCTGCGCGATTTCTCCTGGATCTCGACGATCGTGTCCTATCCGCTGGTGTTCTCGGTGCGCGCCGATTCGCGCTTCCGCAGCCTCGACGAGTTCATCGGTTTCGTGAAGACCAGCCCGGGAAAGGTCAATTACCCCTCGCCCGGGATGGGGACCCTCTATCACCTGGCCGGGGAGATGTTCGTGTCCATGGCGGGGATCGACATGCAGCACGTGCCGTTCCGGGGCGGCTCGGAGCCGCTGACCGAGGTGCTCTCCGGGCGCATGGAGCTGCTCATCGACGCGCTCACCAACTCCTATCCCCAGATCCAGGCGGGGAAGTTCCGGCCGCTCGCGGTAAGCTCGCCCGCGCGCTCGGCCGTGCTGCCGAACGTGCCGATCGTCGCCGACAGCGTGCCCGGGTACGAGGCGAGTTCCTTTCTCGGCCTCGCGGGTCCCGCGGGATTGCCGGGCGCGGTGGTCGAGCGCCTGAACCGCGAGGTGCGCCGCGTCCTGGCGCTTTCCGACGTCGGGCAGAGGTTCGCCGAGTGGGGAGGCGCGCCCAGCCCGGGCAGCCCGGAGGAGATGCAGAACCGCGTGGCCGCCGAGATCGAGAAGTGGAAAAAAGTCGTCGTGGCGAGAAAGCTGGAATTGCAGTGAGAGTCATTTTGTTTCTTCTTTCCGCGCTGCTGTGCACTGCGGCGGCGGCGCAGTCGGCGGCCTACCCGACGAAGCCGGTGCGCTTCATCGTGCCCTCGGCGGCCGGCGGCGGCACCGACATCATCGCGCGCGCCATCTCGCTCAAGCTCTCGGAGACTTTCGGCCAGCCATTCGTCGTGGACAATCGCCCCGGCGCCGGGCAGATGATCGGCATCGAGCTCGCCGCCAAGTCGCCCCCCGACGGGCACACGATATTGATGGCGGCGAGCACGCTCGCGATCAATCCCGTCATGTACAAGAAGGTGCCCTACGACCCGGTGCGCGATTTCGCCCCGATCACCCAGGCGGCGTCGCTGCCCAACGTACTGGTGGTGCATCCGTCCCTGCCGGTGAAATCGGTGGCCGAGCTGATCGGGTACGCCAGGCAGCGCCCCGGCGAGCTCAACTTCGCCTCGGCCGGGATCGGCACCTCGCCGCAGATGTCGATCGAGCTGCTGAAGAGCATGGCGGGGATCGACATGGTGCACATCCCGTACAAGGGGACGGCGCCCGGCGTGGTGGACCTGCTCGCGGGACAGGTCCTGGTGATGGCGCCGAACCTGCTCACCGCGCTGCCGCACATCAAGTCGGGGAAGCTGAGGGCGCTTGCGGTCACAAGCAGCAAGAGAAGTCAGGCCCTGCCCGATGTTCCCACCGTCGCCGAATCCGGGCTCGCCGGCTACGACTCGACGCAGTGGTACGGCGTGCTCGCGCCGGCGGGAACGCCGCGCGAGATCGTCTCGCGCCTGCACGACGCGATCGTGCACGCCCTGCGCGACGACGAGGTCGGCAAGCGCCTCGCCGCCGACGGCGCCGAAGCCGTGGGCAGCACCCCGGAGGAATTCGCAGCGTTCATCAAATCGGAGAGCGAAAAATGGGCCAAGGTCGCGACGGCTGCAGGCATCAAGGCGGAGTGAGCATGCGCCGCGTTCTTTGCGCGCTTCTCGCCCTGTCGGCGTGCGCCGCCTTCGCCGAGTATCCCGAGCGCCCCGTTCGCCTGATCGTTCCCCAGGCAGCGGGCAGCGCGACCGACACGGTGGCGCGCATTCTCGCGGCCGAGATGGCCGGACCGCTCGGCCAGTCCGTGGTGGTCGAGGACCGACCGGGTGGGGCGCTGACGATCGGCATCGACCTCGTTGCGAAATCTGCCCCCGACGGCTACACCACCGGCATGGGCCCGATCGGGGCGATGGCGATCACCCGCCACATGGTGGCGAAGCTTCCCTACGATATCGAGCGCGACCTGCAGCCGATCGCGCTGGTCGTCAAGGGCCATCTGCTGCTCGCCGTGTCGCCGTCGCTGCCGGTCAATTCGGTGAAAGAGCTGATCGAGTACGCGAAGAAGAATCCCGGCAAGCTGATGAACGCGTCCTCGAGCAACGGCTCGCCGGGACACGTGGGCGGAGAGCTGTTCAAGTACATGACCGGAACCGACATCGTGCACGTACCGTACAAGGGAGGCGCGATGGCGATCAACGATCTCATCGCCGGCCACGTGCAGGTGATGTTCGAGAGCCTCAACTCCATCTCGACCCACGCCCGCTCCGGCAAGGTGAAGGCGCTCGCCGTCAGCGGTACCAAGCGCTCGGTGGGATTCCCCGACCTGCCTACCATCGCCGAAGCGGGCGTGCCGGGCTACGACGCCGCGACCTGGACCGGCGTCATCGGCCCGGCCGGCATGCCCAGGCCGATCGTGCTCAAGCTGAACGCCGCGATCAACCAGGCGATCGCGGGGCCTACGTTTCTAGCGCGCTTCGCGCAGATCGGCGATGAGCCCGCGGGAGGAACGCCCGAGGATTTCGCCGAAACGATACGCAGGGACTCGGCCAAGTGGGCCGAAGTCGTCAAGCGCTCCGGCGCCAAGATCGACTGAAGATTCCGATAGCCCGTTTTTCTCTTCGGGCGTTTCTGGAGGAATTGGCGCCCGCGCCGCGCGTCACATCTTGTGACAATTCGTTACTCTGGCGCCGGAGTGTCCTTGCTAGGATGAACGTCGAATGAATCCGAAGGGACGATCATGAACCGGGTCAAGGCGGTCTTGACGTTGAGTGCGGTTCTTCTGTGCGCGGCGAGCGCGCCGGCATTCGCCTGGCACCATGGAGGCGTGCGCTTCGGCGTGGTCATCGGCGCGCCCTTCTATCCCTGGTATTACCCTCCCTACTATTACTATCCGCCCTACGCGCCGGCCGTTGCGGCCCCGGCCGCTCCGCAGACCTACATCGAGCAGGGCGGCGCGCAGCCCGCGCCTTCGCAGCGTTCCTCGTATTGGTACTACTGCGCGGAGTCCAAGACCTACTATCCCTACGTCAAGGAGTGTCCCGCGGGCTGGCTGCGCGTGGTACCGCAGACGGCCCCCGGAGGCTGATCGCGCGATGAGATCGCTCAAGATTCTGGCTGTCTTGAGCGCCTCGCTCCTCCTCGGCGCGTGCGCGAGCGTGCCCAAGGGACCCGGCGTCATGGCGCTGCCTGGAACCGGCAGGAGCCCCGACCAGTTCCGCTCGGACGACGCCGAGTGCCGCAACTTCGCCGACGCGCAAATCGGCGGCGCCACGCCCTCGGACGTGGCCAACTCGACCGTAGGGAAGAGCGCGGCGATCGGGACCGCCATCGGCGCGGGGGTAGGCGCAGCGTTCGGCGGCGGCGGGGGCGCCGCCGTCGGAGCCGGGTTCGGACTTCTCACTGGAGCCGCGGTGGGGGCGAGCGCCGGAGAAGCCTCCGCGTACGCGCTTCAGCGCCGCTACGACAATGCGTACGTGCAGTGCATGTACTCGAAGGGGCACAAGGTGCCCGTTTCGGGTCACCTGACTTCGACGCCCCCGCGCTACGTACCGCCGCCGCCGCCACCGCCCTCTCCCACGACGCCGCCTCCGCCGCCCGCTTCTTCGCGGTAGACTCTCCGCACGGAGGAGGGCAATGAGGGCAAAGATCCTGAGGGTTTGCGCCGGTGCGGCGATGCTCGCGGCATCGCTCGCGCAGGCGCAATCCGCCTGGCCCTCGAAGCCAATCCGCTGGATCGTGCCGTTTCCGGCCGGCGGGCCGGCCGACGTGGTGACGCGCCTGGTGTCGGCCAAGCTCGCCGAGCGCACCGGCCAGCCCGCCGTCGTCGAGAACCGCGGGGGTGCGGGGGGCAACGTCGGACACGAGGCGGCGGCCAAGGCGCCGGCCGACGGTACCACCGTGCTGTTTGTGGTGCCGGCGATCATCACCAACCCCTTTTTTCTCAAGGCGAGCATCGATCCGTTCAAGGACCTCGTCCCCGTGATTCACCTGGACAGCGCGTCGATGGTGCTGCTCGCCCATCCGGCATTCGCCGCAGGCAGCGTCGCGGAGGTCATCGCCCTCGCGCGCGCCAAGCCCGGCAGCGTCAGCTGTGCGGCCTCCGGCGCCCTGCCGCAGGTCGGTTGCGAGATGCTGCGATCCTACGCCGGCTCCGAGATGATCATGGTGCAGTACAAGGGGAACGCGCCCGCGCTCAACGCCCTGATCGGAGGCGAGGTCAACCTGCTGTTCGATCTCGTCAATATCGCCCAGGGGCAGGTGAAATCGGGGCGCGTGCGCGCGATCGCCTCGACCAACGCCAAGCGCGGCATCGGCCCGTTCAGCGAGCTTCCGGTGGTGTCCGAGACGATTCCCGACTTCGACCTGGTGACCTGGCACGGCGTCATGGTGCCCGCCGCGACGCCCAAGGACATCGTGCATAAGCTGAATCGAGAAATTCAGTGGGTGCTCGATCAGCCCGACATCCGCAGGCGGTTCGCCGACGGAGGGCTCGATATCACCGGGGGCGCGCCCGAGGCGTTCGAAGCGATCCTCAAGCGCGACTACGCGAAGTACGGAAAGATACTCGAGGCGGCGGGCATCAGGCCGGAGTGAGCGGCCTGGCGCCGTGTCTCAGCCGACGGGGACCGCCGCGGCGTTGTCGCGAAGCAGCTTGGAGAAGTCCTCCGCCGGCTGCGGCCTGCGGAAGAAGTATCCCTGGAACTCGTGGCAGCCGTGCTCGGTGAGAAAATCGAGCTGCTCCTGGGTTTCCACGCCTTCGGCGATCACCTTGAGCCTCAGGCTGTGCGCCATGGCGATGATCGCCTGCGTGATCGCGACGTCGTCCGGGTCCTGCGGGATGTCCTTGATGAACGAGCGGTCGATCTTGATGCAGTCGAACGGGAAGCGCTTGATCGAGACCAGGGACGAATAGCCCGTTCCGAAATCGTCGATCGCGAGGCGTATGCCCATCGACTTTATCCCGTCGAGGATCTTCTTCGAGCTCTGGATGTCCCGCATCACCATGCTCTCAGTGATCTCGAGCTCGAGGCAATTCGGCTTGAGCGCGCTCTCGGACAGGGCCCGCTCGATCTCGCGCAGCAGGTGCTTGTCCTCGAACTGGCGCGCCGAGAGGTTCACCGACACGGTGAGCGGCGCCGGGGCGCGTCCCTGGAAGGTCTGGTTGTGGACGCACGCCGTCCTCAGCACCCATGCGCCGATCGGAACGATGAGCCCGGAATGCTCGGCGTGCCCGATGAACTCCACCGGCGGAAGCAGTCCGAGCTCCGGATGCTGCCAGCGGATCAGCGCCTCCATCCCGGTGATCCGGCCTGAGTTGATCTCGACGATGGGCTCGTAGTGGAGGATGAACTCGTTTCTCTCCAGGGCCCCCTGCAGGCGCGTTTCCTTGGCGATCCTCGCGGAGAGGTGCTCGTTCATTTCCTCCGAGTA
>JBGQKK010000176.1:0-6336 GCA_041499545.1 Gammaproteobacteria bacterium
AGGCCCAGGCTCACGCCGATCGCAAACCCGAGCGCGGTGCTCAGGACTCCCACCGCGAGGCTGGTGCGCAGGCCGTAAAGGATCGCGGAGAGCATGTCGCGGCCCTGGTCGTCGGTGCCCAGCCAGCGGAGCGCGCCTGCGGTCGAGCGCGCCAGCGGCGGCAGTCGCGAATCGACGAGCTGGAGCTGGGCGAGATCGTAGGGATTCTGCGGCGCGATCCAGGGTGCGAGCGTGGCGGCGAGCGCCAGCAGGGCGAGGAAGGTCAGCGCGGGCCTCACGGTCCCGCTCCCAAGCGGACGCGCGGATCGAGCCACGACACGAGCAGGTCGACCGCGAGATTGATGGCGACGAACAGCAGCACCACGATGCACAGGTACGCGACCATCACGGGCCGGTCGAGCACGCCGATCGAGTCGATGAGCAGCTTGCCCATGCCCGGCCAGGCGAAGATCGACTCGGTGACGACGGCGAAGGCGATGACCGAGCCGAATTCGACGCCCGCGACCGTGACGACGGGAACGAGCACGTTCTTGAGCACGTGGGTCCCGACGATGCGGCTCTCGGCGAGGCCCTTGGCGCGGGCGAACCGGACGTAGTCCTGCTGCATCGCCTCGCGCGCGCCCGAGCGCGCGAGCCGGGCGACGAGCGAGAGATTGAAAAGCGCGAGGTTCGCCGCCGGTAGGGCGAGGTGGCGCAGGCCCTCGATCGACAGAAAACTCAACGGGATTCCCGCGATCGTCGTCGTCGGTCCGCGGCCGGACGTCGGCAGCCAGCCGAGCCAGACCGAGAACACCATGATGAGCATCAGCCCGACCCAGAAAGTCGGCAGCGAGAAGCCGAGAATCGAGCCCGCCGAGATCGCTCGGCCGGCCGTCGAGCGCGGCGAAACACCCGCCCACAGCCCCAGCGGGACGCCGAGGAGGAGGGCGATCAGCATCGCCGTGGTCGCGAGCTCGAGGGTCGCCGGCATGCGCTCGAGGATCAGGCCGATCGCGGGCGCGTTGTAGACGAAGGACCTGCCGAGGTCCCCGGTCGCCGCGTCCTTGAGGAAGACCAGATATTGCTCGGCGAGCGGCCGGTCGAGCCCGAGAGCGGCGGTCGCGCGCGCGATCTCGTCCTGATCGGACTGCGGATTGACGAGGATGTCGATCGGGTTGCCGACGGCGTACACCCCGGCGAAGACGAGGAGCGACATGAGCACGAGGACGGCGAGGCTCTGGGCCAGGCGCCGCGCGACGTAGGCGAGCATGCGCGAAGCCCTACTTGGCCCGCACGTGATGGGCGAGGGTGAACTCGTCGGTGCGCGGCGCGTACGCGAGGCTTCTTTTCATCGCCCAGGTGCTCACCTGATGATGCAGAGGGATGACCGCGTAGTCGCGCATCGCCGTGCGCATCGCCTCGCGCGCGAGCGCCTCGCGCGCCTTCTCGTCGACGGTGGCGAACGCGCGCTCGAGCAATTCGTCGAGCTTCGGGTTCGAGTAGCCCGACCAGTTGAAGGCGCCGAAGCCTTTTTTCGCATCGGCCGTGGCGACGAGCGAGCGCAGCGCCAGGTCGGCCGAGAACGAGCCCCAGCCGAGCATGGCGAATGCGAAGTCCCCCTTGGCGCCCTTGGGGAGATACACATTGACCGGGAACGCCGCGACGCGAATCTGGATTCCTATGCGAGCCAGCATCTGCGCCACCGCCTGGGCGAGCTGCTCGTCGTTGACGTAACGATTGTTAGTCGCGGACAAGGTCACCGCGAATCCCTCGGGATACCCGGCTTCGGCGAGAAGCCGCTTCGCGCCTTCCGGGTCGTAGGCGTCGGGCTGGAGGTCGGCCGCGTAGCCGAACACCGGCGGCGAGACCAGGTTCGAAGCGGGCAGCGCCGCCCCGTCCATCAGCCGCTCGGCGATCGCCTGCCGGTTGATCGCCTGGGACAGCGCGCGCCGCACCCTGATATCGGAGAAAGGGTTGTGCGCCAGCGGCTTGCCCGCCTTGTCGCTGATCCTGGGATCCCGGTCGCGATGCCGGTCGAGATAGAAGAAGATCGTGCGCCAAGAGACCTTGGTCGCCGTCTCCAGCAGCGCGTCTCGCCGAATTCGCTGCAGGTCGGCGGTGGGGACCTGCTCGATGAGATCGAGGTCGCCCGAGAGGAGCCCTGCGAGCCGCGCGCCGTCGGTGGGGATGATGCGGAAGCTGACCTTGTCCCAGGCCGCGGGTCCGCCCCAATAGCGGTCGTTGCGCGCGAGCTCGACGCGATCGCCGCGGGCGAAGCGCGCGAAGCGGTACGGTCCGGTGCCGATCATGGCTCGCCCGGAATCGAAGTCCTCGGGCCGCGCGCCCGTCGCGGCTTTCTTCGAGACGATGAACACCGAGTTGAGATCGTAGGGCACCATCGCGTAAGGCGCCGCCGTCTTCAGCCGCAGCGTGTAGGGGTCGGGGATCTCCTTTGCGACGATGCGCCGCGTGAACGTCCCGAACTGGCCGTTGGGAACCTGGAGGGTGCGCTCGATCGAGAACACCACGTCCTCCGCGGTGAGCTCGCTGCCGTCGTGGAAGCGCACGCCGCGGCGCAGCTTGAATTCCCAGGTGGTCGCGTCGAGGGCGCGCCACGAGGCGGCGAGCCCCGGGATGAGGCGCGCATCCTCGTCGACGTGCGTGAGCGCGTCGAACACGTGCCAGCCGATGTTGACGTTCGGCTGCAGGTTGAGGAAATGCGGATCCATCGACGTCACGTCGGCGGCGAGGCCGATGCGCAACTCGGCGGCGTGCGCGGCCGAGAGCCAGAGGAGCGATCCCGCGAGCAGGGCGCGAAGGAGGCTCATGGCGCTGCGAGGCTACTTCGCCGCTAGGGGACCGACGATCTGGACGAGCTGGGCGAAGATCTTCGGGTTGCCGCAGATCATTCGGCCCGAGTCGAGGAAGCCCCCGTCTCCTCTGAGGTCGCCGACGAGGCCGCCCGCCTCCTGGACCATGAGCGCGCCCGCCGCCATGTCCCAGGGCGACAGGCCCATCTCCCAGAAACCGTCGAGCCGCCCCGCCGCGACATAGGCGATGTCGAGCGCGGCCGACCCGGCGCGGCGAATCCCCGCGACGCGCGCGGTGAGCGCGCGGAACATGGCGAGGTACTCGTCGAGATCCGCGAAATCGCGAAAGGGGAAGCCGGTGCCGATCAGGGCCTCGTTGAGCTGGAGGCGCTTGGAGACCCGCATGCGCCGCTCGTTGAGATACGCGCCGCGCCCGCGCGTGGCGGTGAACAGCTCGTTCTTGGTCGGATCATAGACCACGCCCTGCACGAGCACGCCCTTGTGCTTGAGGCCGATCGACACCGCGTACTGGGGAAACCCATGGATGAAGTTGGTGGTTCCGTCGAGCGGGTCGATGATCCAGGTGTATTCGGATCCCGCCGCCTGGCCCGCCGTGGCGCCGGATTCCTCCGCCAGGATCGCGTGGTCCGGGTAGGCGCGGTGCAGGATCTCGATGACCGCCTGCTCCGCGGCCTTGTCGACTTCGGTGACGAAATCGTTGTGCCGCTTGCGCGTCACCGACAGCAGGTCGACGTCGCGCGCCGCGCGGTTGATGATCGCGCCGGCGCGTCGCGCGGCCCTGACCGCGATTCCGAGCATCGGGTGCATTTTTTCGTCCGGGATTTCAAAGAGCGGTGTTGCCGAGCGCGGGATTCTATTATGAAATCCGGCTCAATAGTTGACCAATTCACTAAGGATTCCCATAATACGAGTCCGTCACGAGGAAACGCGATGTTTGCCCGAATCCGCGAAGACATAGCCTGTGTGTTCGACCGCGATCCTGCGGCGCGCACCACCTGGGAGGTCATCACCTGCTACCCGGGGTTTCATGCCCTTCTCATGCACCGCGTCGCGCACGCGCTGTGGCGCATGAAGCTGCACTGGCTGGGGCGCTTCGCCTCGCACTGCTCGCGTTTTCTCACGGGGATCGAAATTCACCCGGGCGCCGCCATCGGCCGCCGGGTCTTCATCGACCACGGCATGGGCGTGGTGATCGGCGAGACCGCGGAGTTGGGGGACGACTGCACCCTCTATCACGGGGTCACCCTCGGCGGCACGACCTGGAACAAGGGCAAGCGCCATCCGACCCTCGGGCGAGGCGTGGTTATCGGGGCGGGCGCCAAGGTCCTCGGCCCCATCGTCGTCGGCGACCAAGCGAGAATCGGCTCCAACGCCGTGGTGGTAAAGGACGTTCCGCCGGGCGCGACCGCGGTCGGAATCCCGGCGCGCATCATCCTCGACGAGCAGGACAAAACGCGCGAGGAAAAGGCCGCCAAGCTCGGGTTCTCCGCCTACGCCGTTACCTCCAAGGCGGAAGACGATCCCTTCGCCAAGGCGGTGCAGGGCTTGCTCGATCACAGCGTCGATCTGGATAGTCGTATCGAATTGATTCTCAAGGAAATTGAGTCCCTGAAGGCGGAGAAGGAAAGCGCCTTGTCGGCCACTCGATGGGGCGACCGCAAGGCGGCGGGAAATAGTTGACTGGATTTGTCGGATTACGTATAGTTGAGCGGTTTTATCAAGTATTTGACGCCCGGAGCGACCCATGAGACTGACCACCAAGGGAAGATTCGCAGTGACCGCGATGCTTGATCTCGCCCTGCACGGCGGCAAGCGCCCGGTCACGCTCGCCGGCATCAGCCAGCGCCAGAGCATCTCGCTCTCCTACCTCGAGCAATTGTTCGGCAAGCTGAGGCGCCATACCCTGGTCGAGAGCGTGCGCGGCCCGGGCGGCGGCTACACGCTCGCGCGCGAGCTGGAGAAGGTGTCCGTCGCCGACATCATCAGCGCGGTAGACGAGCCGCTCGATGCGACGCAGTGCGGCGGCAAGGAGAACTGCAAGGACGAGCAGCGCTGCATGACCCACGACCTGTGGGCGAAGCTCAACGACAAGATGTACGAATACCTGGACTCGGTGAAACTCTCCGACCTCGTCGCGCAGCAGGCCGAGCGCAAGGAGCCGGTGAGAGTGCTGCAGGACAAACGCGGCAAGGAAGTCGCCGTATCGGCTTGAAGCGGAAAGCGGTGGAAAAGCGATGAAGTTTCCGATCTACCTCGACTACTCGGCGACCACGCCGGTGGATCCGCGCGTCGCGCAGAAGATGATCCCGTATCTCACCGAGCAGTTCGGCAACCCGGCGAGCCGCTCGCACGCTTTCGGCTGGGAAGCGGAGAAGGCGGTCGAGGAGGCGCGCGCTCACGTGGCCGCGCTCCTGAACTGCGATCCGAAGGAGATCATCTGGACCTCCGGCGCGACCGAGGGCGATAACCTCGCCATCAAGGGTGCGGCGAACTTCTACAAGAGCAAGGGCAGGCACATCGTCACGATGAAGACCGAGCACAAGGCGGTGCTCGATACCGTGCGCGAGCTCGAGCGCCAAGGCTTCGAGGCAAGCTACCTCGATCCGGAGCCGAACGGCCTGCTCGACCTGGAAAAATTCAAAGCAGCGCTGCGTCCCGACACCATTCTCGTGTCGGTGATGATGGTCAACAACGAGATCGGCGTGATCCAGCCGATCGCCGAGATCGGCGAGATCTGCCGCGCGAAGGGCATCATCTTCCACTGCGACGCGGTGCAGGCCGCCGGAAAGATTCCGATCGACCTGCAGAAGCTGAAAGTGGATCTTTTGACCGTGACCGCGCACAAGGTCTATGGGCCCAAGGGCATAGGCGCCCAGTACGTTCGCAGAAAGCCGCGGGTGCGCATCGAACCGCAGATCCACGGCGGCGGCCACGAGCGCGGGTTCCGCTCGGGAACGCTCGCCACGCACCAGATCGTCGGCATGGGCGAGGCCTTCCGCCTGGCGAAGCTCGAGATGGCCACCGAGGGCGAGCGCATCCGCTCCCTGCGCGACAAGCTGCTGAACGGCTTCAAGGACATGGAAGAGGTGTACGTCAACGGTGACATGCAGCGGCGCATCCCGGGAAACCTGAACATCAGCTTCAATTTCGTCGAGGGCGAATCGCTGATCATGGCGATCAAGGACATCGCGGTGTCCTCGGGCTCTGCCTGCACCTCAGCGAGCCTCGAGCCCTCGTACGTGCTGCGGGCCCTCGGGCGCTCGGACGAACTCGCGCACAGCTCGATCCGCTTTACGATCGGCCGTTTCACCACCGAGGAGGAGATCGACTACGCGGTCAAGCTCCTGCGCGCCAAGATCGGCAAGCTGCGGGAGCTCTCGCCCTTGTGGGAAATGTACAAGGAAGGCGTGGACCTGAACTCGGTACAGTGGCTGCACATTAAGGAGTCGGATATGGCATACAGCGACAAAGTCATCGATCAGTACGAGAACCCCCGCAACGTCGGATCCTTCGACAAGGCGGACGA
>JBGQKK010000177.1:0-6293 GCA_041499545.1 Gammaproteobacteria bacterium
CGCTCGCCGCCCTCCAGATCGAGCCGGCGCAGGGCGGTCCGGACCGCGTCGGCGATGCGTTCCACCGCCAGGGTCTCCTCGTCCAGGGGCAGGTCCGGCGTGACGACCGGCACGTTTCTCAGGGGGAGCGCGCCGTGCGGCGCGACGAAGATGGTACTGCCGCTCACCTGCACCGTGTACTGCGAGGCGCCGATCACGGTGGCCCGGATGCCTTCGTCGGAGCGCTCGATGCGCGGTCCCCAGGCCCGGACGCGCTCGAGGACCGCGCGCGCGAGGGGCGCGCCGAGGTCGCCGAAGGCCCGCGTCTCGCGCCCGTAGAGGTATTCGGCGACGCCGCCCGAGAACGTGACGACGTCCGGCTTGCGCTCGTTGCGAAGCGGTTCGAGGCGTACCAGCGCGGCCGTCCCCGCGTCGAGGGTCGGGCGGCTCATCGCCTCGAACAGGCGATCGGCCATGCGCTCGACCATCCGGTGCAGGCCTTGCGCGTCCGGGATTTCCCCGAGCTGCAGCGAAAGGCCCGCTTCGCCGGCGAAGCGGCGCGCCGCCTCCTCGATCCGGTTCACGCGCCCCTCGGCGTCGAAAGCGACGATGCGCGCGCCGACGTCGAGCGCGGTCGACTCGACGATGGCGCCGGCTCCGCACACCGCGATCTTCGAGGTTCCCCCGCCGATGTCGACGTTCATCACCCGAACGGACTCGCGGATCGAGCGCGCGACCGCGCCCGAGCCGTGGGCGGCGAGCGTGGCCTCGAGCGCGTCGCCCGCGCTCAGCGACACGAACTTGCCGGCCTGCGCGGCGAAGAGCTCGCCGATCGCGCGGGCGTTCGCGCGCCGCACGGCGACCCCGGTGAGGATCAGCGCGCCGGTGTCGATCGCGCGTGGGTCGACGTTCGCCAGCCGATATTGCTCTTCGATGAAGGTCCCAAGCGCGACGGCGTCAATGGTCGCGTCGGCGGAATACGGAGTCAGAAGAACATCGGACTCGTGCAGGACTTTCCGCTCGGCGACGACGTAACGGTTGTCGAGGCGCTCGAGCACCAGGCGCGAGAACACCAGGTGCGACGTCGAGGAGCCGATGTCGACGCCGACGCTCGTGAGCCGGATCTCGTCTTCGACCTCGAGGCTTCGACCTGTGCTGCTGAAAAAGATCCGCCCGCCCGCTTCTTCAGCCATGCGGCATGGTTATTTCTTGGGTTGGATGTACCAACCCGGATCCATCCGGCTGGGAACTTCATTTTTCTTCAGGGTCTCTTCGTATTCCCGGCGGATGTAGGGATCTTCCATCCAATAGGGAATCGACGTCCCGCCTTCGGGGATGTCCATGCCGGTGTAGTCGATGGCCTTCTCTCCGGGCGGGCCCGGGTCGCGGCCGGGGTTGTGCGGGCCGAACCAGGCGGTGAGGCGGAACGGATCTTTCGAGACGCTGAAGTGCTGGTGATACCAGCGCGCGCCGCCCGGCGCGGCGCTCACCATGCCGACCGGCTCGTAGTCGACGCGCTTTACTTCCCCCGCGCGGCCGTCCTTCCAGGGCGTCACGCCCAGGCGCTCGGGCCAGGTGTAGGTGTAGCCCTTGCCTTTCACGCAGATCAGCACCGCGGCGGAGGTGTGCGCGTGGCCCTTGGAGTAGCGTCCGTTCTCGTGCTGGCCGATCCAGAAGTAGAAGGCGTTGTTCGTCATGAAGGGCTCGACGCGCCGCCAGCCGGGCGAGCGCCGGTTGTCGAGCGGCAGCTCGCAATTGACGATGTCGGGGATGAAATTCGTGCGCCGCATCGCGAGGCCCCGCACCGGATCGGGCTCGATGTCGTCCTTGGGCTTGAAGAAGTCGTCCGCGCCCGAAAAGCGGTCGCGAAAGACGAAGGGGTTGCTGAACACGGCGTCGACGTTGTTGATCATGTTGAGCACGTTGGGCGCCGTGGTTCCCGCGAGGAGCAGCGCGCCGCCCGAGGTGGCGTTGACCAGGCGGTGCCAGGCGTTCATCGGAATCGAGAACATCGACCCCTTCTGCCATTCGAAAACGTGCTTCTTGCGGTCGCCTTCCAGCCACACCTCGGTGGTGCCGCGGCCCTCGACCACGAGGAAGATCTCCTCGTACATGTGCTTCTCGGGGTTCAGCGCTCCGGCGGGAGGCACCTCGATCACGTAGCAGCCCCATTTGGTCTCGGTGCCGTGCAGCTGGATGTAATGGCCGCGGCCGCCGGTGCGCTTCCAGGGCGCGAGCGCGAGGTCCTGCACCTTGCGGATGCCGATGCCGCGGAACACGGGAATGCCTTCCGATTCCATGAACGCGTCGTAGGGCGTCGGCTGCTTCTTGAATTCCCCGAAACCGGCCTTGCGGTTGCCGGTCGGCTCGTGCCAGTGCGTCTGGTCTTTTTCGTGCGGCATCGTCGATTCCGGTATACAGAACGGAGTTCCGCAATTATATAATTCCTTCGATGTCGCGTTTCATTATCTCGGTCGTCATTGCAGCCTGTGCGTCGGCGGCCTGGGGACAATCGCCGGAGAGGAATTCGGCGGTCTACCTTCACGAAGGCGCGGACCGCGCCGAGCGGCTCGCCGCAGGCGCGCGAAGGGAAGGGGCGCTCGTCGTTTACACCTCGCTCGCGACCTCCGAATCGGTTCCGCTCACCCAGGCATTCGAAAAAAAATACGGCGTGAAGGTCGAGCTGTGGCGCTCGCTCAGCGACCAGGTGCTGCGCCGGGCGCTGAACGAGGCGAGGGCGCGACGCCACAGCGTCGATGTGATCGAGACCAACGCTCCGGAGCTGGAAGCGCTCGCGCGCGAGCGCGTGCTGGCGCGCTTTTCCAGTCCCCACATCGCCGACATCCCAGCCTGGGGTGTGCCCGCCCACCGGATGTGGATCGCCGACCGCGTCGATTTCTTCGTGGTGGCGTACAACACGGGCAAGGTGCGGCGCGAGGAGCTGCCGGCGAGCTACGAGGGCTTCCTCGACCCGAAATGGAAAGGGCGTATCGGCCTGGAGGCGACCGACCAGGAGTGGCTGGCCGGGCTCGCCAAGCACTGGGGAGAGAAGCGCGCGCTCGAGTTCTTCCGGGGGCTCGTCGCGATGAAGCCCGATCTGCGCAAAGGTCACGTGCTCTTGTCGGAGATGGTCGCCGCGGGGGACGTCCCGGTGAGCCTCACCAACTATGCCTCCAACGCCGACTCGATGAAGCGCAGGGAAAGGCCGATCGACTGGAAGCCGGTCGAGCCGGTGATCGGCAGGCCGCAGGCGCTCGGCCTGTCGGCTTTCGCGCCCCACCCGAACGCCGCGCTCCTGTTCGCCGATTTCGTGCTGTCGCCCGAAGGGCAGCGCCTGTTCGATTCCATGGGGCGGTTTCCCGCAAGCGAGAAGGTCAGGAGCAAGCTGGTGACTTTTCCCTACCTGATGCTCGACCCCGTGGCGCTGATCGATGAGGACGAAAAATGGCTCAAGTACTGGAACGAGCTGGTGTCGGCGAAGTAGGTCGGCCGAAGGCGCCGGAACGCAAAGGCGACTCGAAGAACCGGACGCGGCTTTCCTCGGTCGCGAACTCGCTGCGGCTCATCAAGGCGTTCTCCGAGGACCAGTACGAGATCGGCATCAGCGATCTCGCCAAGCGCCTGGGCCTCGCGAAGAGCACCGTCCACCGCCTGGCATCGACGCTGCTCGAGCAGGGCATGCTCGAGCAGAACGCGGGCGACGGCAAGTACCGCCTGGGGCTCGCGCTGTTCGAGCTGGGGACGCTGGTGCGCCGGAAGATGGATTTCACCGTGGAGACGCGACCTTTCCTGCGAATGCTCATGGAGAAGACCGGCGAGACCGTGCATCTCGCGATCCTCGACCACGACTCGGTGCTCTATATCATCACCCACGAGAGCAAGCAGGCCTTGCGCATGGGCTCGAAGGTCGGCACGCGGGTGCCCGTGCACTCGACCGCGGTGGGCAAGGCCCTGCTCGCGTTCCAGCCCGAGAGCGAGATCGAGCGCATCATCGCGCGGGGCCTGCCGGCGAGCGCGCCGAGCACCATCGTCGAGGGCAAGGCCTTGCAGCGCGAGCTCGCCGCGGTCCGCGCCCGCAACTACGCGGTGGACGACGAGGAGAGCGAGGTGGGCCTGCGCTCCATCGCAGCGCCGATCCGGAGCGACGCGGGGCAGGTGATCGCGGCGATCAGCATCGCCGGCCCGGTGCACCGCATGACCAAGAAAACGCTGCTCGGCTGGGTGCGCGAGCTGGTGGCGGCGGCCGACGCGGTCTCCCAGCGCCTGGGCTGGTCTAGATCCCCAAGCGCTGCCAGATCGTAGAAGTCAGCCCGGCCTGGTTCATGGTGTAGAAGTGAAGGCCGGGCGCACCGGCCGCGAGCAGGCGCTCGCACAGCTCGGTCACCACATCGAGGCCGAAGCTGCGTATCGAGGCGAGGTCGTCGCCGAAGCTCTGCATCTTCAGCCGCAGCCAGCGCGGGATTTCCGCGCCGCAGTTGTCGGAGAAGCGCGCGAGCTGCGAGAAATTGCCGATCGGCATGATCCCCGGGACGATGGGCGCGGCGATGCCGGTCGCCTCACAATCGTCGACGAAGCGGAAATAGGAATCGGCGTTGAAGAAATACTGGGTGATCGCCGAGTCGGCGCCCGCGTCGAGTTTGCGCTTGAAATTGGCGAGGTCGTCCCGGGGGCTCTTCGCCTGCGGATGGAACTCGGGATAGCAGGCGACCTCGATGTGGAAATGATCTCCGGTCCGCTCGCGGATGAAGGCCACCAATTCGTTGGCGTAGCGCAGCTCTCCCGCGCTCGCCGCGCCCGAGGGCAGGTCCCCGCGCAGCGCCACCAGGTGGTCTATACCCTTCTCGCGGTACAACTCGAGCGTCGCGGCGACGTCGGCGCGCGTGGCGCCGATGCAGGAGATGTGGGGTGCCGCCGGATGTCCCGCGGCCCGGATTTCCAGCACCGTTTCCAGGGTGCGCTCGCGCGTGGAGCCCCCAGCGCCGTAGGTGCACGAGAAGAATCTCGGCTTGAGCTGCGCCAGCTGCTTCCAGGTCGCGCGCAGCTTCTGCATGCCTTCCGGGGTCTTCGGAGGAAAGAACTCGAAGCTGAAGGCGCGCGGATGGGCTCGCTGCGATTCCATATCAGCGCTCGTAGGCGAGGTTGGGGGCGAGCCAGCGCTCGGTCTGCTCGAGCGCCAGGGCCTTGCGCAGCGCGTAGTCGGCGGCCTGGTCCTCGCCGATCTTGTCCACGGCAAAGTAGCGCGAGTCCGGATGCGAGAGATAGAAGCCGCTCACGCTCGCGGCGGGGAGCATGGCATAGCTCTCGGTGAGCGCGATGCCGGCATCGGTCGCCGCGAGCAGATCGAAGAGGGGGCCTTTCTCGGTGTGATCGGGGCAGGCCGGGTAGCCGGGAGCGGGGCGGATGCCCCGGTATTTCTCGGCGATCAGCTCGGCGCTGGAGAGGTTCTCGTCCGGGGCGTAGCCCCAGTACTCCTTGCGCACGCGCTCGTGCAAGAGCTCGGTGAAGGCTTCCGCCAGCCGGTCGGCGAGCGCCTTCAACATGATCGCGCTGTAGTCATCGTGCTTCGCCTCGAAGGCCTTCACCCTCTCGTCGACGCCGATGCCCGTGGTTACGGCAAATGCGCCGATGGTGTCGGGGACGCCCGAGTCCTTCGGCGCGACGAAGTCGGCGAGGCACAGGTTGGCCCGGTCGGCGGGCTTTTCGGCCTGCTGGCGCAGGCAGTGCCATACCATCGCCGTCCTCGCGCGCGCCTCGTTCGCGTAGATCTCGATGTCGTCGCCCACGCTCGCAGCCGGGTAGAGCCCGAATACGGCGTTCGCCTCGAGCCAGCTCCCGGCGACGATCTTCTCCAGCATCGCCTGCGCGTCGGCGAACACCGATCGCGCCGCTTCGCCGACCACGGGATCGTCCAGGATCTTCGGGTAGGCGCCGGCGAGGTCCCAGGTCTGGAAGAACGGCGACCAGTCGATGTAGCGGGCGATGTCGGCGAGATCGACCTTGCGCAGGAGCTTTCGGCCGGTGAACCGCGGGCGCGGGGGAGCGTAGCGCGCCCAGTCGGTGCGAAAAGCGTTGGCGCGCGCCGTTTTCAGGGACGCGAGCGCCTGGCCCTTCTTCGCCGCGTGCTGCACGCGAATCTTCTCGTAGTCGGCGCGTAGCGACCTGACGTACCCGTCCCTGAGCTCGTCCGAAAGCAGGTTGGAGCACACCGAAACCGAGCGCGATGCGTCGGGCACGTAGACGGTGGGGGACGGGTAATTAGGCGCGATCTTCACCGCGGTGTGCACGCGCGAGGTGGTGGCGCCGCCGATCAGCAG
>JBGQKK010000178.1:0-6234 GCA_041499545.1 Gammaproteobacteria bacterium
CACCGAGACCTACCTGGGCTCGTGGGGAGGCGACCGCAGCATCGGGACAACGGGTCGATGGACGACGCTGCGCGGATCGGCGAGCGACAGGGATGCGACGGTGATTCAGATCGACCTCGGTCGCAT
Organism: Gammaproteobacteria bacterium; assembly: GCA_041499545.1. Classification (GTDB taxonomy): domain Bacteria; phylum Pseudomonadota; class Gammaproteobacteria; order Burkholderiales; family SG8-39; genus VBDM01. Next base: position 127 of record JBGQKK010000178.1, read on the forward strand.
CGACGCACGGCGGAATTTCCTGCGTGCCGGGGACGACGAGCTGCGCCTGCTCGACCGCAATCTGCGGGAGTTCGTCTCGCCGGCGCGCCGGTCCCTCTACCGCGTCTCGGAGCTGCCGGCGGCGACATTGACGGAAAGCGACTCGGGCCAGGCGATCGACGTCGAGCCCGGACAGCGCGTTATCGTGGTCCTCGGTTCCAATCGCGCGACGGGCTACGGCTGGACGCTCGACGCTTCGGGCCCAGGCCCGCTGACGAGCATCGGCGATCCGGTCTACGCGCGAGTCGCCGGCTCCGCCAGAGAAGGCGGGACGGAAATCTGGCTGTTCCGGGCGAGCGGGCGCGGCAAACAGCAGCTCAACTTCCAGTATCGCCGTGCTTCCGAGCGCGGCGTATCCGCAGCGAAGACCGTGAGCTATAGCATCAGCGTGCGCTGAGGGGCTTCCGGGGTAATATTGAAGCACTGGAGATCGACATGAAGCGCTTGAACAATGCGGTCACGATGTTCCTGTTGGTCTTGGTCGTCTTCGTGCCCGCCGCTCACGCACAGGACACCGCCAAGCCGGCGGTTCAGTTCAAGCCCGAAGAGCTGGAGGCGATCGTCGCGCCGATCGCCCTGTATCCCGACGCCCTGCTCGCGCAGGTGCTGATGGCCTCGACTTATCCGCTCGAGATCGTCGAGGCGGCGCGCTGGTCGAAGGCGAACCCGAGCCTCAAGGAGCAGGCGCTGGAGGACGCGCTGCAGAAGCAGAGCTGGGACCCGAGCGTGAAGTCGCTCGCGGCGTTTCCGACGGTCCTGCAGATGATGAACGACAAGCTTGACATGACCCAGAAGCTGGGCGACGCGTTCCTGGCGCAGCAGAAGGACGTGATGAGCGCGGTGCAGCGCCTGCGCGCCAAAGCGCAGGCGGCGGGGAATCTGAAGTCGAGCAAGGAGCAGACGATCGCCACCGAGCAGGACGGCAGCACCACCATCTACAAGATCGAGCCCTTCCAGCCCGATGTCGTGTACGTGCCGAGCTACAACCCTATGGTGGTGTACGGGCCCTGGCCGTATCCGATGTACCCGCCTTATTACTATCCGCCGCCGCCGGGCTACGCGTCCGGCGCGATCTTCTTCGGATTCACAGTGGGCATCATCATCGGCGGGGCCTGGGGCGGCTGCAACTGGCGTGGCGGCGGCGTGTACATCAACGTCAACAACTACAACCGCGTCAACCACACCAACATCAACAACGGAAACTGGCAGCACAGCCCGGAGCACCGCAAGGGCGTGCAATACCGCGACCAGGCGAGCCGGGACAAGTTCGGCAAGGGACAGGGGCAGGGTGCCGAATCGCGCGAGGCCTTCCGCGGCCGCGCCGAAGCGGGCCAGCGGGATATCGCGCGCGGCGGCGCCGACAAGCTCGGCAGCGGAGGCGGAGACCGGGCGGGCGGCTCCGATCGCGGCGGCGGTGCCTTCGACGGCGTCGGCCGCGGCGGCGAGTCGCGCGATTTCAGCGACCGCGGAGCTGCGAGCCGGAACAGCGGGGGTTTCCAGAGCGGCGGCAGTTTCCAGGGCGGTCGCGGCGGGGCGGGCAGCGGCGGTTTCCACGGCGGCGGTGGCGGCCGCGGCGGCGGCGGCCGGGGCAGGTAGGACATGAAGGAGCTGAGGATGATCTTCGTTCCGAGATTTCAGCGGGCCGGCGCGGCGGTGCTGGCGGCCTGCCTGCTTGCGCCGACGGTTGCTTACGCCGCCGGCGCGAAGCGGTTCACCTCGCCGGAGCAGGCGGTGCAGGAGTTGATCGCCGCCGCGCGAGCGGGCGATTCCGCGGCGATCGTCGCCGTGCTTGGGCCAGAGGCGAAGGAGCTGGTCCAGTCCGGCGACGCCGCCGCCGACAAGGAAGGGCGGGCGCGCTTCCTGAGAGCCTACGGCGAAGCGAACAAGCTGGTGACGACACAGGACGGTCTGGCGCTCCTTGTCATAGGGAAGGACGAGTGGATCTTCCCGATCCCGATCGTGAAAGACGCCTCCGGCTGGTATTTCGATACCAGGGAAGGAAAAGAGGAAATCCTCAACCGGCGCATCGGCCGCAACGAACTCTCGGCGATCAGGGCGGTGCGGGCCTACGTCGACGCCCAGCGCGAGTACTACCAGCGCAATCCGCAGAACGACAATTTGCTCCACTACGCGCGGAAGTTCGCCAGCAGCAAAGGCAGTCGAGACGGACTGTACTTTCCGGTGAAGTCCGGCGAGCAGGCGAGTCCGCTCGGACCCCTGTTCGACCGCACGCAGACCGGCTCGAAGGATGGTGCTGCGAAGCGCGCGCCGTACCACGGCTACTACTATCGCATCCTGACCGAGCAGGGGCCCGACGCACCGGGCGGCGCCTACAGCTATCTCGCGCAAGGCCGCATGATCGGAGGCTTCGCGCTGGTCGCGTGGCCCGCCGCGTACGGCAATACCGGCGTCATGACCTTCCTCGTGAACCACGACGGGGTCGTGTTCCAGAAGGACCTCGGACCCGGGACCGCCGCCGCGGCCGAAAAGATGACGCGCTTCAATCCGGACAAGAGCTGGAAGCCGCTCTGACCGGTTCGCGTCGGCCTTGAGGCCGCCGTGACGCTTTTCACCCGGTCCCGGCTGATCCGCGCGGCGCGCTACGCCGCGTATGCTGCATTCGCGACCGTCGCCTTGGCCCTTGTCGCCGCGCTCGTCGTCCCCGCATTTCTGGACATGAAGCAGGTCGAGGCGGAGCTCGAGGCGAAGCTCTCGCAGATGGTGCAAGGGGAAGTCGCCTGGGAGAAGCTCGAGATCCGGCTGCTGCCTTCGCCGCGCGGCGCGCTCAGGCAGGTTCGCGCCGAGATTCCGGACACGGCGAGCCTGCGCGCGGAAGCGGTCGATGCGCACCTGCGGCTGCTGCCGCTCTTGCGCGGGCGCGCCGAGGTCGCCTCGGTGGCCCTGTCGAAGCCGGTCATCCGGCTCGAGATCGCGCCGCAGCCCACGAGGAAAAAATCCAGCGAGGAAGCTCCGGCGGACCCGGTCGAAGGCTATCGCTCGGCCGTAGAAGCGATCCGCCGGTTCGCGCCGGAGGCCATTCTCGAGGTGGAGGACGGCGAGCTCGACGTTCGCGTCCCCGGCCTGCCTCCCGTCCGGCTGCGCAAGCTCGAGGTCCACGCGGAGACCGGGAACAAGGGCCTGGAGGTCGAGCTCACTGCGGAGAGCGAATACTGGAGCGGTCTCAAGCTCTCCGCGCAGGTCGCCTTCTCCGACGCTTCGGGCAGCGCGAGCCTCCGGGCCGCCGAAGCGAGGCCGCAGGTCTGGCTGGACTATTTCCTGGCCGACTCTCCGGTGGGCGTCGCGATTCCCGCCGCGAGCCTGCGCGCCGAGGCACGCACCGACGGTAAGGCCAAGCTCGAATGCGACTTCGACCTCGGCGCCGCGTCGGTGGAGATCCGGCGTGCGGGGGAGCGGCTGCAGCTTCCCGACGTTGCGCTGGCGGGCCGGGTCGGTGCGAGCGCGCAGGAGATTGCTGTCCAGCTCAAGACCGTGCGGCTCGGCGCGAGCAGGCTCGCCGACGCGTCGCTGCGCTACTCGCTCAAGGACAAGTCCCTTGCGGGACTCGCGGAATTCGATCTCGACCTCGCGCAGGCGATGGAGGGGACGCGCCGCCTCGCGGCGCAGGAGGCGGGCGATGCGCTTTCGATCATCGATCCGGTCGCCGGGCGTGCGCGAGGCGGGGTGAAGCTGAGCGCCAAGCGGTCCAGCTGGAACGTGGCGGCCGAAATCAGGGAATCCGATTCCTCGATCGGGATCAAGGGCGCCCCGGGCCCGGTGAAGCTCGCACGCGCCTCCGTGGAAGTCGGGCGCGACGCCGTGAGAATCGATCGCGCCGACCTGTCGATGCTGGACGCACGCTTGCTTGGGTCGGCGACCATCGCCTACCGCGATCGCGTACGGATCGAAGCTGCGGTGTCCGAGGGCAGCGTCGGGGAAAACACCCTCGCCTGGATCTGGAAGACCGCCGAGCTGCCGCCGCATCTGGCGCTCAAGGCCCCGATCCAGGTCGCGGTGCAACGCGCCGCCTGGGGCCCGAAGCAGCCGCTGGACGTGCAGGCGACGGCGCAGTTCGATGCCGGCCCCGCCGTCGCGGTCGAGCTGGGTTGGACGCCCGCTGCGCTCGACATCCGCCGCGCCGCGGTCAAGGACGCTCGCAGCGACGCGGTGATCGCGCTTCGCGAGAAAGGAAGCCTGCTCGAGGGGAAATTCTCCGGATCGCTGGAAAGCGCGAGCCTTGCCGCGGCCTTGAAGGCAGGGCAGCTGCCCTCGGGAGGCGCGAGCGGAGAGCTGCGCTTCACCTTCGACCGGCAGCATCCGGAGCGCATTTCAGCCGACGGCAAGCTGAAAGGCGAGGCGATCGATCTGGAGTGGCTGTTGCGCCAGTCCGTGAAAATCGACAACGTCGATCTGCAGGCGGGGGGCGGGGGCGTGCGCATACGCGAGGCGGCGGTGACCTGGGCGGGCCAGCGCCTCAAGCTGCAAGGCGAGGTCAAGCACGGAGCAGGTGGTCCAGTCATCGACGCGCAGCTCGACTCGCCGGGCGTGGTGTTGGATGCGCTGCTGCCGCGAGGCGCCGAAGACCCCGAGGAAAATGCGAAGCCGCCGCCAGCGGAAGGACGCGCAGCTTCGAAGCTGTGGCCGCTCCCGGTCACCGGACGTATCGCCATTCGCGCGGATTACGTCCAGTCCGGACGTTACAAGGTCGCCCCCCTTGTAGCGGCGTTCGTGCTTGAGAGCCAAAGGGCTCACGTGGATCTGCAACAGGCACAGCTGTGCGGAATCTCCCTGCCGCTGACGGTCGAGGCGACACCCGAGGGCATCGCGCTGGAAGCGCATATCGCCGCGCATAAGCAGGGACTCGAGGAAACTTCCCGCTGCCTGACCGAGCGGGGCGTGCAGATCACCGGAAACTTCGATCTGAAAGCCGATCTTCGCGCCCGGGGCAGGCTCCGTGATTTCGCGCGCAATCTCGAAGGGACGGTCAGCGCGGAATCGCGCGACGGCAGGGTCATGAAATTCGCCCTGCTCGGCAATATTCTCTCGCTGAAGGGCGTATCGGACATGCTCAAGGAGGGCGCACCCAAGACGGACAGCGAGGGATTTTCCTACCGCAGCCTCTCCGCCAAGGGGCGCTTCGAAGCGGGCAGGTTCATCATCGACGAGAGCGCATTCAACAGCTCCGCGGTCGGGCTGGCGGCGACTGGGTGGATTTCGATCGTCGATTACCAGAGCAAGCTGTCGGTTCTGGTCGCGCCCTTCGCGCGGGTGGACCGGCTCGCGCGCAAGGTGCCGATCGTCGGCTATATCTTCGGCGGCGCGTTCACCAGCATCCCGGTCGGGGTATCCGGCGACATCCGCGATCCGCGGGTCGTGCCGCTCGGCCCCAGCGCAGTCACTTCAGAGCTGCTGGGGATCTTCGAGCGCACGCTCAAGCTGCCCGCAGAACTGCTGCCGCAGCAGAAGGGCGATTCGCAGGCGGCGCCTTCGGCTCCCTAGCGCCCGCCTTCCTTCTTCGGAGCGGCCGGGGCCGCGAACCATTTCTCCTTCGGGACCAGCGCCGGCTTGTCGGGCTGCTGCATGAAATGCGGCGACAGGATCTGGACGCCGTGCTCGTTGAACTGATCCTGGATGTTGCCGAGCAGCTCGGACATCACCGTCGGTCGCAGGCGGGGCTCTTCGATCGGCGCGATCAGCTCGTACGCGACGTAGAAATCGGCGAGCGAGCGCTGCAGCACCCGCGGTGCCGGCTGCGGCTTGATCCCGCGGGTGCGGTGCGCCGCCTCGAACAGCATCGCCTCCACCTGACGCCAGGGCGCGTCGTAGCCGATCGTGACCGAGGCGGTGATGGTCGCGCTCTGCGATTTCGCGAGCCTCGAGTAGTTCTTGATCTGGCTCGACACCACCACCGAATTCGGGATGGTGACCTCCTCGTTCTCGGGCGTCTGGATCTTGGTCGAAAGCGAGCCGACCTCGGTGACCGTGCCCTCGACCTCGCCGATCCTGACGTATTCGTCCTTCGCGAGCGCGCGCGAGTACACCAGCACCAGGCCGTTCATCGCCTGGTTCACG
>JBGQKK010000179.1:0-6223 GCA_041499545.1 Gammaproteobacteria bacterium
AGCATGCAGCCCTGATCGGTCATCTTTATGCGCGTGGTGCGCTCGCGCAACGCGTTCATCAGCCGCGAGGCGTGGCGGCGGAACGCCGTGTCATGGCGCTTGGCGCGAACGGTGCCGACGTAGTCGTACCCCTCGTCCATCTTGGCGAGCAGCTTGCCGATCTCCTCGGGCGGGTTCTGGAGGTCGGCATCGAGCGTCACCACGCGCTCGCCGCGGCTCGCCTCGAAGCCCGCCATGATGGCGAGATGCTGGCCGAAATTGCCGTTGAACAGGATCACGCGCGTCGTATCCGGACGTCTTTCGAACTGCTCGCGCAGCAGCGCCGCGGAGCGGTCGCGGCTGCCGTCGTTGACGAAGATCACCTCGTAGGTCCGCCCGAGCGCGTCGAGCGCCGGATAGAGACGCGCGAACAGGGCCGGCAGCACGGCTTCCTCGTTGTATACCGGAATGACGACGGAGACGTGCGGGCTCATCGCGTGCTTTTCGACACAACCCGCTGGACGGCGCGGCACACGCGCTCGACGTCGTCGTTCGTCATCGCCGGGAAAAGGGGCAGCGTCGCGATCCCGGCGCCGATGCGCTCGGCCTCGGGGTACTGTCCTTCGCGCCAGCCGAGCGAGCGGTACAGCGAGAAGAGGTGGATCGCGGGATAGTGCACGCCGATCGCGATGCCGTGTTCGCGCATCCCGGCGATGAACTCCGCCCGCTTCTTCCGCGCGGGGAGCACGACCTGGAACATATGCCAGTTGGAGTTCTCGAAGTCGGCCGCCGGAAGCTCGCAGCCCAGACTCCGATCGAAGCACGCGAAATAGTGGCGCGCGAGCGCGCGGCGCTTGTCGGTGAATTCAGCAAGGCGCTTGAGCTGCCCCAGGCCGATGCGCGCCGCGACGTCGGTGAGATTGGACTTTCCCCCGACGAGATCCACGTCCATGCCGTCCTCGCCCGAGCGCGTCACGCCCTGCAGCCGCAGCTTCTCGGCCAGGGGAACGTCGCTCTCTCGCGGCAGCACGATCGCGCCGCCCTCGGCGGTCGTGATGTTCTTGTTGGCGTGAAAGCTGAAGGCGACGAGGTCGCCGCGCGCGCCGATGCGGCTGCCCTTCCAGCTCGAGCCGAAGGCCTGGCAGGCGTCCTCGACCACGCGCAAGCGATGCTGCGCCGCGATGGCGTACAGCCGGTCGAGGTCCACGGGGAGGCCGGCGAGGTAGACGGGCAGGATCGCGCGGGTCTTGGGCGTGATGGCGGGCTCGACGCGCGCGAGGTCGATGTTGCGCGTGACCGGATCGACGTCGACGAACACGGGCCGCGCACCCAGCTGCAGGACGACGTTGCTGGTCGCGACCCAGGAGAGCGGCGTGGTGATCACCTCGTCGCCGGGGCCGATGCCGGCGATGCGCAGGCCGATCTCGAGCGCGGCGGTGCCGGAGTTGAGGGCGCGCACCGGCCGCCCGCCGCAGGCGCCCGACAGCTCGGCCTCGAACTCCTTCACCTTGGGGCCGGAGGTGATCCAGCCCGAGCGCAGCACCTCCGCGACTCCGGCGATGGTGTCCTCGTCTATCGAGGGGCGGGTGAAGGGCAGGAAGGAATCGCCGGCCACGGACTCTTTAGCTGCGCGCCACGAGAAACACGCCGCAAACGATGAAGGCAATGCCGATGAGCTTCTGCGCGGTGAGCGATTCCCCGAACAGGTACCAGGCCGCGACGGCGTTGACGATGTAGCCCACGGAGAGCATGGGGTAGGCGATCGACACCGGTACCCTTGAGAGTCCCACGATCCAGACGGCGACGCTGACGACATAGCAGGCGAGGCCGCCCGCGATGTGCGGCTCCAGGGCGAGCTTCATGCCCACCGGCAGGATGTTCTGCACGCTGAACTCGAACCGGCCGACCGCGTTGGTGCCGGCCTTCAGGAGCAGCTGCGCCGCGGCGTTCAGGAGGACGCCGGTCATGAGCAGAACGAAGGTGACCGCGCTCACGGTTTTCTCACGATCACGCGGCGCGGATCGACGGCCACGACGCGCATCGGCACGGGATGCGCCTTGAGAAACACCGGAAGATCGGCGGCGTTGAACATGGCGAAGGCGTCGCCGTCGGCCTCCCAGGCGCGCGCGAAGGCCGCCGCGTCCGGTAGAAAATCCCCCGGCGCCCGGCGGATCGGGTCGGCAAGCTCGTCGGTCACGGAGACCATGGTGACCCTTCTTCCCAGATACCAGAGCAGCGTGTGATCGAAGGTTTCCACGACATAGAAAGGCGTATCCGGTTTCAGCTGGTCCCGAATCTTGTGCGCGATATGATACGCGGAAAGAGAGGGCGACAAGGTCTCGTGGCCGGTGAGCGCGGCCTGGGCGAGCAAGAGGCCGCCGCACGCGAGGGAAAGGACGGCCGGAGTGCGCATTCCGCGCATCGCGAGGACCGCGGAAAGAACGCCGCCGGCGGCCAGCGCGAGCCCCGATGCGCTGAGCCAGGGCAGGTATTCATTCAGCAGCGACGCCGGTATGGCCTCCGACTCGTAGGTGATCGCAAAGGGTGCGGCGACGGCGATCGCGATGCCCAGCAGGGCGGCGGCTACGGCCTGTGCGAGCAGGACGCCGCGGCCCGCGGAGCCAAGATAGCTGCCGACGAGGAGCGAGAGCGCGGGAAACAGAGGCAGGATGTAAGAGACCAGCTTCGAGCTCGAGGCGGAGAAGAACACGAATACCACGGCGCACCAGATCAGCAGGAACCGCGATGCGTGAAAGGACGCGGTCGCGGAGCGGGGCCAGGCGCTTCGCAGCGCGGGCAGGAGGCCCACGATCCACGGCAGGATCCCGATGAGCAGTATCGGTACGAAATACCACAGGGGCTGGTAGCGGTCGTGCTCGCGCGTGAGGAAGCGCTCGAAATGTTCGTGGATGAAGAAGAAGCGCGCGAATTCCGGATTGGCGAGCGACACCAGCACGAACCACGGCGCGGCGATCGCGAGGAACAGCAGGCCGCCGCGGAGGAAGTAGAGCCTGGACAGCAGTTTCCAGTCGCGGTGCACGAGAACGTAGACGGCGACCGCTGCGGTGGGGAGCACGGCCCCGACCAGTCCCTTGGTGAGAACGGCCAGCGCCGCCGCGGTCCAGGCGAGGAGCATCCAGCGCCTTCGCTCGGGCTCGCCGGCTTCCTGTTGCGCGACGGCGAACGCGAACACCGAGGCGGACATGAAGAAGCTGAGCGCCATGTCCAGGGTCAGAAGGTGACCCATGACGGCGTAGAGGGTCGAGCTCGCCGTCACCGCGGCGCCCAGCAGCCCGGCCGGCGGCGCGAACAGCCGCTTGCCCGCCCAGAACACGAGCAGCACGCCGAGAAATCCCGTCAGTCCCGGCCAGAGCCGCGCCGCCCATTCGTTCATGCCGAATGCAGCGAGCGAGGCCGCGGTCGCCCAGTATTGAAGCGGGGGCTTCTCGAAATACTTGTAGCCGTTGATGCGAGGGGTCAGCCAGTCGCCGCTCGCGATCATCTCGCGCGGGATTTCCGCGTAGCGGCCCTCGTCGGGCTTGACGAGGTGCCGGACTCCGAGGTTGCAGAACCAGGCGAGGGCGAAGGCGGCGAGGAGCGCGATGAGCGTGCCGCGCGAGACCGTGGGCGCTGCGCTCATTCGAACAGCAGCGCGGCAGCCACCTTGCGCTCTTCGGCCAGGAGAATGTTGTAGGTGCGGCACGCGGCCTGCAAATCCATCACCTCGACGCCGACCCCAGCGCGCACCAGCGGAGCGAGGATCTCGGCGCGAGGAAAGCGCAGCCGCCCTCCCGTGCCGAGCAGGACGATCTCGCGGCCGAGATCGGCCAGCCTCTCGAAGTGCTCGGCCGCGAGCTCGTCGAATCGCCTTGCCGGCCAGTCCTCGAGAATGCGGTCGGGGAGCACCACGACGCTCTTTTCGATGCGCCGGCGGTTGACCATGACGTAGCCTTCGCCGTAGCCGGTAAACGTGTTCAGGGCGGAGGCCGATTCGAGGTGCAGCTTCAAAGGTTTGCCGGTGCTGTAAGTGTCCGGTAACATTATAACTTTTTGCACCGCAGCGCGGCTCAGGCAGGACGGCCGCGATGCCCACAGCGGCCGCCCGCCATGAGAGAGTTCGCCAGAATCCAGCGCCTTCCGCCGTACGTCTTCAACATCACCAACGAGTTGAAGATGGCGGCGCGCCGCTCGGGCGAAGACGTCATCGACATGAGCATGGGCAATCCGGACGGGCCCACGCCGGCGCACATCGTCGCGAAGCTGGTCGAGGCGGCCCAGCGCAACGACACGCACGGCTACTCCGTCTCGAAGGGCATTCCGCGGCTGCGCCGCGCGATCTGCGCCTGGTACCAGCGCCGCTACGGCGTCGCCTTCGACCCGGACAGCGAGGCGATCGTCACCATCGGCTCGAAGGAGGGGCTCGCGCACCTGATGCTCGCGTGCCTGGATCGCGGCGACACCGTGCTCGTCCCCAATCCCTCGTATCCGATCCACATCTACGGCGCGATCATCGCCGGCGCCGACATCCGCTCGGTGCGCATGACCGCGGACGTGGATTTCATCGCGGAGCTGGAGCGCGCGATACGCGAGCTGATCCCCAAGCCCAAGATGCTGATCGTCGGATTTCCCTCGAACCCGACCGCGATGTGCGTCGAGCTGGAATTCTTCGAGCGCGTGATCGCGCTGGCGAAGGCCCACGACATCCTGGTGGTGCACGACCTCGCCTACGCCGACATCACCTTCGACGGGTACAAGGCGCCCTCGATCATGCAGGTGCCCGGCGCGCGCGAGGTCGCGGTCGAGTTCTTCACCATGTCGAAGAGCTACAACATGGCCGGGTGGCGCATCGGCTTCATGGTCGGCAACAAGGACCTCGTCAACGCGCTCGCGCGCATCAAGAGCTACCACGACTACGGGACCTTCACGCCGATCCAGGTCGCCTCGATCGTCGCCCTCGAGGGTCCGCAGGACTGCGTCGAGGAGCACCGCATGAAGTACCAGAGGCGCCGCGACGTCATGGTGCGTGGCCTGCACGAGGCGGGCTGGATGGTGGACAACCCCAAGGCCTCGATGTACATCTGGGCGAAGATCCCCGCGGCCTACGCCAAGCTCGGGTCCCTGGAGTTCGCCAAGAAGGTGCTCAGGGACGCGAGGGTCGCGGTCTCGCCCGGCGTCGGCTTCGGCGACTACGGCGACGATCATGTGCGCATCGCGCTCATCGAGAACGAGGCGCGCACCCGGCAGGCGGTGCGCGGCATCAAGGAGATGTTTCGCAAGGACGGACTGCTGTGACGCGGATCGTCGAGATCACCGATGACGCCGGCGCGGTTGTCGCGCCCGACTGGTTCGCCAAAGCGGAGCCGGTACATCGCCAGCTGCGCACGGCCCTCCCTTCCGACTATGCCGGGAAGATGAAGCGCGTGTTCGCCGGCGGAGCGCGCATGTGCGTGGCCGTGGACGGTGCGGACGTCACCGGCGTCGCGGTATACCGCGTGCACGAAAACACGTTCCAGGGGAGACAGCTCTACGTCGATGACCTGGTCACGGACGAAAAACGTCGCTCGACCGGCGTGGGCCGCGCTCTCCTTTCGTACCTCGAGCAGAAGGCGCGGGCGGCGGACCTCGAGAATCTCGCGCTCGACTCGGGGACCCAGCGGCAGCAGGCGCACAAATTCTACTTTCGCGAAGGCATGGTCGTGACCTCGTTCCATTTCGGGAAAAGACTCAAATGAAGCCGATCAACGTCGGGCTGCTCGGCATCGGGACCGTCGGAGGGGGCACCTGGGCGGTGCTCGCGCGCAACCAGGAGGAGATCTCGCGCCGCGCCGGCCGCGAGATCCGCATCAGCGTGGTCGCCGACAAGGAAATCGAGAAGGCGAAGAAGCTCACCGGGGGGAGGGCGCGCGTCGTCGGGGACGCGTTCCAGGTGGTGCGCGATCCCGAGGTGGACATCGTGATCGAGCTGATCGGCGGCACTACGGTGGCGAAGGACCTGGTGCTCGCGGCGATCGCGAACGGCAAGCACGTGGTCACGGCCAACAAGGCGCTGCTCGCCACCCACGGCAACGAGATCTTCGCCGCCGCGCAGAAGAAGGGCGTGATGGTCGCCTTCGAGGGCGCGGTCGCGGGCGGCATTCCCATCATCAAGGCGCTGCGCGAGGGGCTGACCGCCAACCGCATCGAGTGGATCGCCGGGATCATCAACGGCACTTCCAACTTCATCCTCTCGGAGATGCGCGACAAG
>JBGQKK010000180.1:0-6223 GCA_041499545.1 Gammaproteobacteria bacterium
CCTCGTTGTCACCGCGCGGGTTGGAGCTGAACAGCACGCCCTTGGGCTTCAGGCTCGCATGCAGCTCGCGCAGGACGCGCGGCAGCTCCTGCCCCGGGACGTGGAACAGCACCGCGTTGGCGAACACCCCGTCGAAGCGCGCCTCGGGGAGCGCCAGCGCGAACAAATCCTGACGCCACACCTCGCAGCCGCTGTGCTCGCGCGCCATCGCGGCGAAGCGCTCCGAACCCTCCAGGCCCACCGCGGCATGGCCGAGGTCGGCGAACGCCTTCAAGTCCCGGCCGGGCCCGCAGCCCAGGTCGAGAATCGCGAGCGGCGGCTCGCCTTCGAGGTAGCGCAGCAGCGCCGCGATATTCTGGCTGACGTCGTGATCGCGCGTGCCCTTCCAGAAATCCTCGGCGCCGCGGTCGTAGTGCTCCAGGGTGCGGGCGGAGATGCCCTCCAGATCCTGCCGCTTGAGGGTCATCGGTAATCCGATCAGGCCGCCGTTGCCGCCGGACGGCGCCTCCGGGCGATCTCATCCCGCCGCGGGCAGCGCCTTCGCCGCGCGCAGCGCCGGCGCCTGTTCCGCGACGTACTGCCACAGCCGCCCGGCGACGGGCCCGTGCGGCTTGTTGCGCAGCCGCGCCGCGACGATGTCGGTCTGCCCGCCCGGGAGATGCTTGCCCAGGATCGAGATGAGCCGGCCGTCGCGCAGCTCGCGCTCGACGAGGAACGTCGGCATGTGTCCCCATCCCATGCCCTGCAGGATGATTTCCTTTTTCATCAGCTGGTCGCTCACCGTCCAGCTGCGCGCGCCCTCGACGAGGAAGTAGTCGCGCGGCGCCGAATGCCGCGCGGTGTCGCGGATGATGCATTGCACGTAGTCGCGCATCTGCTCGGGGGTGATGTCCTCCGACACCGGGAAGGCGAGGAACTTCGGCGCCACCACCGGAATCACGCCCACCGCGCACAGTGTCACGTGCTCCAGGCGCGTGTCGCTCTTGTCGATGTGATGCAGGATGAGGTCAGCGTCGCCGTCGAGCAGTCGCTCCCACGGGCCCGCGATCGCCTCGAAGTACAGGTTCAGGCGCACGCCGGGGCAGCGCTCGAAGAAACGCCGCAGCAGCCCCAGCACCTCGGGCAGGGGGCAGAGGTCGCCGATCACCACGCGCAGCTCGCTCTCCTCGCCCATGGCGAGTTGCGCCGCGTGGTTGTGCAGCAGCCCGAGCTCGGCGAGAAAGATCCGCGTGCGCGCGTGGAACGAGCGCCCGGCGTCGGTGAGCGCGACGCGGTAGCCGTCGCGGTCGAACAGGTCGAGCTGCAGCTGGGCTTCAAGGTTCTTCACCGCCGCGAACACCGTGGGGTGGGTGCGGTGCAGCTTAGCCGCCGCGGCCTGGAAGCTGCCCTCGGTGGCGACCGCGTCGAAGCACTGCAGCTGCTGGAGGGTGAGGGCATTCATTGTTCGTAAATACTACAGTCATTTTAATTATTTTGTTATTTCTTCCTAACCTGCGATCCGCGAGACTTCCCTCCTTCATCCACCCTGCCAGCAAAAGGAGATTGAAGACAATGATTCACTATCGCAACGCCGTCGTCGACGGACACAAGATTTTCTATCGCGAAGCCGGACCCGCGCAGGCGCCGGCCGTGCTGCTGCTGCACGGCTTTCCGTCGTCGTCGCACATGTTCCGCAATCTGATCCCGCTGCTCGCCGAGCGCTACCGCGTCGTCGCGCCGGATCTGCCGGGGTTCGGATTTTCCGATTCGCCCGATCGCGCGAAGTTCGACTACAGCTTCGACAACCTCGCCAAGGTGATCGACGGCTTCACCCAGGCCGTCGGTCTCGCGCGCTACGCGATCTACGTGTTCGACTACGGCGCGCCGGTGGGCTTCCGCCTCGCGCTCGCGCACCCGGAGCGCGTCACCGCGATCGTTTCGCAGAACGGCAACGCTTACGAGGAAGGCCTGAGCAGCGGCTGGAACCCGATCCAGCAATACTGGAAGGCGCCGACCGCGGAAAACCGCGCCGCGCTGCGCGCCTTTCTCACCGCCGAGACGACGCGGTGGCAGTACGTGCACGGCGTGGCGGACGAAACCCTGGTCGCCCCGGAGAGCTGGGCGCTCGATGCCGCGCTGCTGGCCCGGCCGGGCAACGACGAGATCCAGCTCGACCTGTTCCTCGACTACAAGAGCAACGTCGCGCTCTATCCGGAGATCCACAAGTATCTGCGCAGGAAGCAGCCGCCGCTGCTCGCGGTCTGGGGCAGGAACGATCCGTTCTTCCTCCCAGCCGGGGCGGAAGCGTTCCGGCGCGACGACCCGAACGCGGAAGTGAGCTTCGTCGACAGCGGCCACTTCGCGCTGGAGACCCACGCTGGCGCGATCGCGGAGGCCATCATCGGCTTCCTCGGCCGGGCGCTCTCGGAAAAAGCGCTCGCCGCGTGAGCCTGCCGGCAGGCACCGGCCACATCAAGCCGCCCGCGGTTCGACCTCCCGAGCGATCTTTGCTCCTGCTTCCCGCATGGCGATCTTCAGATCGTAGCTGGCCTGCAGATTGAGCCAGAACTGCGGCGTCGTGCCAAAGTGCCGCGCAAGGCGCAGGGCCGTGTCGGGTGAGACGCTGCGACGCTCGCGAACGATGTCGTTCACGCGGGGTGCCGAGACGCGCAGCGCCTGGGCGAGCGCATGCGCCGACAACCCCAGAGGTTCGAGGAATTCCTCCCGCAGCACTTCGCCGGGATGGATGGGGCGCATCTGGTTCATGTCTGTCTCCGTTCAGTGGTAATCCACGATCTCGACCCGTTCGGGCCCCGCATTGGCCCAGACGAAGCAAAGGCGCCACTGGTCGTTGATGCGGATGCTGTGCTGGCCCTTGCGGTCACCCTTCAGCGCCTCGAGCCGGTTCGCCGGAGGGGCCTTCAAGTCCTGCAGCGCCGTAGCGTCGTCCAGCATCTGCAGCTTGCGGGTCGCGACTTTCTCGATGTTGGCGTACGCGGACGTTCACTTCCCGCGATACTTCGCCAGCACCTGCTCCAGCGGAATCGCCTTGATCTCGCCGCGGCGGTAGGCGGCGAGGCGGTCCTCGGCCTCTCTTACCCAGAGCTTGTCGATATTCGGGTCGGGCTCGTCGAGGCTCGCGAGAATGTCGTCCACGAGCTCGAGGCGCTCCGCAGGAGAGAGCTTGCGCGCCTGGACGCCGAGGATCTTGGCTGCTTCGGTCATTGCGTCATGCTCCGCAGTCGATTCCAAAATCTCGACACATCAGGCCGATACCCTATCGCTCGTCGATCGCTTCCGCAAGGGGGTGCGACGCCCTATTTCGCCCGTTTATAGAAATTCGACGCCGAGCCGCGGCCACCGGCCACGTTCGGATTCGTGTTCACGAACTCGTCGGCCGAGAGCTTGTCGATCGTGCGCGTCTGCGACTCGCCCTGCCAGTTGGGGAAGGAGGCGGAAACGATGTGATACGTGACCGTCTTCTTCGCGTCGTCCACCGTGTACGTGCCGAAGACCGAAATACTGCGGCGCATGATCTCCGCGTACTCCTGGGGCGTGCCCGTGAGACGGTTGTTCGAAGCGATCTTCGGCACGTCGCTCGCCACGTGAATCTGCGCAAACCGGCCGTCGGGCGAGAAAATCAGAATGCCCTTCGGCGTCTCGCCGAACGGGAACGATATCTTCCCGTCCGGCGCCTTCACCTGGGCCACGACGAAATCCCAGGTGCCGATGAGCTGGTTTTGGAGATTTTGCGCGGTGGCGGCGGTCGTCAGTGCGAGTGAAAGAGCGGCGAGTGCGACTTGCGTAGTCTTCATGATTCTCTCCCGTTATACCTCATGCGGCTTCCTCGAAAACGCTTCCGCCTTCTCCATAGTAGTTCTCGTATACGTGCTCAAACAGCGCGTTGCACTTGGTATAGTACAGATTCTTTGTGTACCCCCGCGGCAGCCCTTCGTCTAGCGCGTCCGGTCCGCGGCGTCCCATAGGCGCTTTTCCAGTTGATGATTGGCGTTGTCTTTCTCGGTCGGTGCGACCCAGCGCATGTTGCTTGCCCCCTAGGCTTGAGCCATAATGCCGTCAATCCGCTTTAGCGGAGGTGGATTGCCCGCAGGGGCAAGCGTAAGAGGGCCTCGAAAGAGGCCTTTTTATTTCTGCGCCCCCGGAAACATCACGACTCCGTAGCCGTCCACTCTGCCATCGTACAGATGGCGATTGAATTTTCCCTCAACCACGCCCATCAGGCGCTGCGCAAACGGCGCCAGGGCCTCGGACACATGGCCGAAGCGCTTCAACGCCCATTGCTTGACCGGGTGTCCGAGCAGGTCGGCGAGCTGCAGGCCGGAGATATTCGCGCCTTTCGGCTTGAGCTTCAATTCGGACGAGGTAAGAGCAGCCTGGAACACCTCGCTCCTGGTCATCCACACACCCCGCTCGAACACCCGCGAGTAGGACTCTTTCAGCAGGCGATCTTCCCTGCCGCCCCGGGACTCGCCGAGGACGTCCCCGACGCGATTGATGTGGTTCAGGTAGCCCGCAAACCGCTGCAGCAGGAAACCGAGCCCGAGATGGTACGGATGCGCAGCCGCCTCGCCATAGGCGCGACGCAGTTCCTGCTTGTCGATGACCACCGCGATGACTGTGAATTCCGCCGCCTTGATGACTTCCAGCAACCCGTCGTCAAAATTCGCACGCGCGGCAGCATCGCGGAGGCTTTTGAACGCCTTTCGCGCATTGATCATGTCCTCGCGATGGAGAATCACAGGATCATCAGGATGGTGCGGAAGATACTTGGTTTTGAGCGCTTCAATTGCTTCGTGAAATTTCAGATACTCAGGGTTGCGGAACCAGCAGCCCAGGAGACACAGATACCGGTGAGGAAGCTCGTCGGTCTCGCGAAACACGTGATCGCCCGACTCGTCGAGGTAAACGCGATAGCGATCCTCGAACTTCGAAGGACGAGTTGGGCTCGGATGTATACGCTCCGCCATCGGATGACTGCACAATCAACTACCCAAGAAACAATAACCCCGCCCGGGCCATTACGGCATGTCGGACGGGGAGGAAGTAGGAGCGATTATAAGACCCCAAGCGTTTTCCTCGTCATTTCTCATACACCACTCTCCCACCGACCATCGTCATCACCGCCTCGATCTCCCCGATCTCTTCCACCGGCACTTTGAAGTAGTCCTTCGATAGCACTGCCAGGTCCGCGAGTTTCCCGACTTCGAGCGACCCGCGCTCTTTTTCCGCGAACGCGAACCACGCGCTTCCTTGCGTATACATGCGCAGGGCGTTGATGCGGGTGGGGGTTTCCTCCGGACCGCGGAATGCGGTCCCGCCGACGGTTTTTCCGTCGAGCATCCACCGCAGGGCGACCCAGGGGTTGTAGGACATGACGCGGTGGGCGTCGGTCCCGGCGCCGACGTGGACGCCGATATACATCGCGCTGTTCATGCGCGGGATGCGCTTCATCGCCTCGGCGCCCTTTTCCTTGAGCTGCTGCTCGCCCTCGAAGTAGCCTGCGTCCTGGAGCGCCCAGCCGACGCCCAGGGCCTTCATCCGCTTGAGGGTCGCTTCGGACGCGTCCTCGAGGTGCACCAGGGTCCAGCGCAGGTCCTTGATCGGATATTCGCCGTTCACGCGCTCGAAGATGTCGAGCACCAGGCCGACCGAGCTGTCGTTGTGCCAGTGGATGTTGAGCGACAGGCGCTGCGACGCCGCCCATTTACAGATTTCGGTGAACTGCTCGCGCGCGGCTTCGCTCGGCTTGTCGTTGTTGTACACACCCCAGGCGACGTTCTCGCCGATGCCGTTGAAGCGCAGCCACGAATCGCCGAAGCCCATGGGAAGGAGCTGGGTGAGATTCTTGTAGTCCTCCAACTCCTTCCCACGCCCCTGAGCGAAGATGGTGTAGGCAACGCGAAGCGAGAGATCGCCGTCCTTCCAGATCGTGAAGAGCGCCTGATAGTCGGGCGGGGCCATGCCGAAGCCGCCCGGATCGATGACGCCGGTGAGGCCGAGGCGATTGAGCTCGCGAAAGAAGGCCTTCGTGCCCTCGACCTGCTCGGCGAAGCTGGGCTTGGGCAGCCGCGCGAAGAGCCCGGTGATGGTGGGCGTGTTGCCGCTGATGCCGCCGGTCAGGTTGCCGCTCGGATCGCGCTCGAGCTTGCCCGCGGGCGGGACATCCTTGTCCTCCTTGATGCCCAGGGCCTCGAAACCCTTCAGATTCAGCATCGCCCAGCCG
>JBGQKK010000181.1:0-6186 GCA_041499545.1 Gammaproteobacteria bacterium
CAAAGACCATGAAGGAGCACGTATGGAAGGGCCACGACGCTCACAAGTCCGAGAAATGACGGACGAAGTCCGCGCCGCGCCTCCCGTCCTTTCCCTCGCCGAGCGCGACCGGCGCTGGGCCGGGGTTCGCGCGCTGATGCGAGAGCGGGGCTTGGGCGGGCTTCTGGTCGCGGGCTTTCGCGCGCGCGAGATGTACGAGAGTTACATCAGCGACGACTATAACGAAGGCTGCGTGGTGTTTCCGCTCGAGGGCGACCCGGTGGTCCTCACCTGGGCGCATCTGCGCGTGCTGCGCGCGAAGTGGTCGGCCGAGCGCGGGCACGCGCTGTGGGTGAACGATTATCGCGTGGCGACGACCGGCGCGCAGGCGGCGCAGGTCGTGCGGGAAAAGGGTCTCGCGAAAGCCCGCCTCGGCGTGGTGGGCCTCGCTTCGTCGGCGCCGACCGAGCTGCATGGCGCCATCCCGGCGACATGGTGGCAGGAATTTTCAGGCGCCCTCGCCGGCGTCGAGTTCGACGATATCTCGGAGGAATTCAGCCACCTGATGCTGGTGAAGAGCGCCGAGGAGCTGGCCCAGGTCCGCTACGCCGCGCGGGCGGCCGAGGCCGCGTGCCGGGTGATCGCCGAGGTGACCGCGCCGGGCGTCGGCGAGGAGGTGGTCTTCGCCGAGGCGACGCGCGAGATGCTGCGCTTCGGCATCGGGCTTCGCTATCCCGCCATCGTCATGAACTCGGGGCCGGCGACGCTTTCCTGGGGCCCGCCGCGTTGGACCACGCGGGGCGAGGCGCCGCGCGTTCTCGCGCGCGGCGATTTGATGCAGTCGGAGCTGATGCCGCTGTGCGGCAACCAGGAGATCCAGGTGCAGATGACGGTCGCCCTCGATCCCATCGACGAGATCAACCAAAAGTGCGAGGGCGTCGCGCGCGCCTCCTACGAGGCGGGACTGAAAGCGCTGCGCCCGGGCATCGCATTCGCGGACCTGGTCGACGCGATGGTCGAGCCGCTCAAGGTCGCCGGGTGCTGGTCTTACACGCCTCTGGTGCACTCGGTCGGGCCGCATTTTCTCGCCGGGCGTCCGCGCGTGAACATGGAGAAGATCGATCTCGGCGTGCGCTTCGTCGGCCCGCCGCCTGAGCGCGGGAGAAAAGCCGTGATGAAGCCGGGGATGGTGCTCGCCTTCGAGCCGAACGCCTGCCTCGATCGTCACCGCGTGAATCTCGGCGGCACGGTGCTCGTCACCGGGACCGGCTGCGAGGAGTTGAACCGGATTCCGACGCGGGTGACGCACAAGTGATGCGCTCGGCGGCACTGCTGGCTGCGGCTGGGACCTTGTGCGCGCCGGCGCTCGCGCAGAATTTCCCTGCAAAGCCGATCAGGATCATCACGCCGGTGGTCGCGGGCAGCGCGCCCGACCTGCGCGTGCGCTCGGTGGCGCCCAGGCTCACCGAGGCGCTCGGGCAGCCCATCGTGGTGGACAACCGCCCCGGGGCGAACGGCGCGATCGGCGCGCGCGAGGCGGCGCGGGCGGCGCCCGACGGCTACACGCTGTTCAACGCCAACATCAACAACGCGCTCAACGACCTGCTCAATCCCGATCCCTCGTGCCGGCTGAACCAGGAGCTCGTCGCCGTCACCGATCTCGCCTTGTCGCCGCTCATCATGGTCGTGAATCCGTCCGTTCCGGCGAATTCGCTGAAAGAGTTCATCGAGCTCGCGCGCTCGAAGCCGAAGGGCTTGACCTATGCGTCGGGCGGCTCGGGCAGCATCATCCAGCTGCTTGCGGAACGGATCAAGGCGGCGGCCGGCATCGACGTCGTGGAAATCCCGTACAAGTCGCTCGGCGCCGATCTTCCCAATCTGCTCGCCGGGCACGTCGACGCCGGGTTCAGCGTAGCCTCCACGCTCGGGGCGCACATTCGGAGCGGAAGGCTCAAGGCGCTCGCCGTCGCGGGTCCGCGGCGCCTCGCGGCTCTTCAGGAGGTTCCGACGATGGCGGAAGCGGGCCTTCCGGGAATGGAAGCGACGGTCTGGAACGGTATCTTCGCTCCGGCCGGGACGCCGCGGCCGGTGATCCTTCTGTTGCAGGAGAATTTCGCGCGCGCGCTCAACGCGCCCGAAGTCCGCGAACAGATCACCTCGAGCGGCGCGGAAGTCGGCGGCAGGCCGCCCGAGTAGTTCGCGGCGTTCGCGCGGGCCGAGATCGTCAAGTGGGGAGAGGTGATCAAGAAGGCCGGCATCAGGCTCGAGTAGGCTCGGGCGTCACGGCGCTTTCCCTGAGATAGACCGGCAGGTCGGTCGTCGGCGGGCGGAAGTCGCCCGGCACCTGGTAGAACAGGTCCGCGACGAAGCCGCGGTGGTAGGTCGTGTGGTTGACGACGTGCAGGAGGATCTCCCCGCGCGTCATCACGCCGAGGTTGCCGCCGATCAGGGTGAAGTGGACGTTCTGGGCGAGCGCGGCCTCGGACAGCGAGTCGCTCCAGGCGATGTACCAGTCGTCGATCGCCTGTTGCCTGCGCCACAGCTCCTCGAGCGGGGGATGCGCCGCGGTGTTGCGGGCGGCAAAGCCGTGCTCGCGGCCCTCGAGGTGGGCCTGCCAGATGAGGTCGATGACGTAGTTGTGATTGAGCGTGTGCACCATGTTCTTGAACAGGCTGGCGCGCTCCTTCGTCGCCTCGCCCGCGGGGAGGGCGGCGACGGCATCGAAGATGAGCTTGTTTGCCCAGCTGTTGTAGCGCGTGAGCATGCGCGCGGATTGAGGAGTAAGCATGGCCGATCTCGTCGAAGTTGGAGCCCGCCGATTATGACACCGGCGGGAGGCCTCTACGGCAGCGGAACCCCCTGTCCCGCTAACGGTAACGGGAATGACTTCTTCTCGTGTAGGATGAAGAGTTTATACTGCGAACCCGCACCGCTTCATCAGGTTTTCGGACCTACTCCATGGCAATGGCCTTATCCGCTGTGCAGCGCTTCATCCCTTCGGCCAAGGGACTGCAGGCCGTCCTGACGCACCCCGCCCTGCCGGCGGCGGCGGCGCTTGCCGCCTTCCTGTGGCTGTGCTGGGCGCTGGCGCTGGGGACCTGGCGGATCATCCAGCCCGGGCCGGCCCCTGTCGTGGTCCGTGGCGGAGCCGATGCCGTCGATCTGGGCGCGCTGACCCGGGCACAGCTGTTCGGACCTGTGGCTCCCGCGAGGGATCCCGCCACGGAAGCAAGCCTCGCCCCCACCAATCTGAACATCACGCTGACCGGCGTCGCGGTGCGCCTCGGGGGCGGCTGCGCACTCGCCGTCGTGCAGGGCCAGCCCGAGTCCGCGTTTTGCACCGGGGAAGAGCTGACTCCCGGCGTGCGCCTCGAGGCCGTGGAGCAGGACCGCATCGTGATCTTGCGCAACGGCGTGCGCGAAGCGGTGACCATGAAGGATGCCGACAAGAGCGCCTCGCTGATCGTGCCCTCGCAAGGGCCCATAGTTCAGCCGGGCTCGAGCGGCGGACAGCTGGTGGACCGCCGGCAATTGCAGCAGCAGCTCGGCCGGCCGGAGTTTCTCAGCCAGGCGCTGATCGTTCCCAATCCCGACGGCGGGTTCCTGGTGCGTCAGATTCAGCCGGGAAGCCTGTATGAGAAGCTCGGCCTGCGCCCCGGCGACGTGATCCGGAACGTCAACGGGCAGGCGCTCACCAGCATGGAAGACGTGATGCGCCTCTACCAGCAGTTCGGCAGCGCGCAGCGCGTGCTGGTCGAGGTCCAGCGTCAGGGCCGCAACGAAACCCTCTATTACGATATGCGCTGAGATACTGTGCTGAAATACGCCACCCGGCCCTCACCACATTCATGAAGAACAGCCACCCGACTGCAGCGCGAATCCTCGCCGTGGCGCTCGCGCTCGCCGCGCAGCTCGCCGCGGCGCAGGCGCCCGATGCGCCGGCGGCACCGTCCGCACCGACCGCCGAGCCGCCGCCGCCTGCCCCCGTTGGGCGCGCTCCGGCGGCGATCTCGGTCGTGCCTCGATCGGGGGAGGTGTTGCTCAATTTCCAGCAAGCCGACCTTCAGGCGGTGGTGAAGGCGATGTCGCAGATGACCGGGCGCAATATGCTCATCGACCCGCGCGTGAGAGGCCAGGTCACGATCGTCTCGGCGCGGCCGATGCCGGTCGCGGCGGCGTACCAGGTGTTCCTGTCCGCGCTGAAGGCTCAAGGGTTCACGGCGGTCGAGGGACCCGGCGACGCGGTGCGCATCGTCCCGGTCGCCGAGGCCAAGGCGGCCGCGCCCGTGAGCGATCAGCCGGGGCCCCCGCGCGGCGGCGAGCAAATCGTCACGCACGTCGCGATCGGGCAGCACGTTGCTGTGGTGCAGCTGCAAAACGTGCTGCGGCCGCTGATGTCGCCGACGAGCCAGCTCTCGGTGTACGAGCCGGCGAACGCGCTCGTCATCACCGATTACGCCGACAACGTGCGGCGGCTGCTGCGCATCATCGAAAAGATCGACCTGCCGGCGAGCACCGACGTCACCGTGATCCCAGTCCAGTACGCTTCCGTGATCGACCTCGCCGACCTGGTCGTGCGCCTGTCGGGAACGGGGGTGACCGCGCCGGGAGGGGTGCCTGGCGCCCCGCCCTCGCAGATCGCCGCGGGCGGAGACCGCTTCTCGGTCGTGGCCGACACGCGCACCAACAGCATCCTGTTGCGCTCCGACAACCCCGGGCGCATCGAGCAGTTGCGCAACCTGATCGCCAAGCTCGACGTGCCGGCGCGCGCGATGGGCAGCACGCGCGTCATCTATCTGAAGCATGCGGAAGCCGTCAAGCTCGCGGAGGTGCTGCGCGGCATGCTGGCGGCGACGGCGACCGGCGCCCCCGGGGCGCCCGTGACCTCCTCCATTCCGGGGCGCCCCGGCGCGCCGGGGGGGGCTGCGCCGTCGCTGATCCAGGCGGACGAGGCGACCAACTCCATCATCATCAACGCCTCCGATACCGTGTACAACAACATGCGCGCCGTGATCGAGCAGCTCGACATCCGCCGCGCCCAGGTCTATGTGGAGGCGCTGATCGCGGAAATGAACGCCGACCGCACCGACGAGTTGGGATTCCAGTGGGCCGGCGTCACCTCGGTGGGCCAGGCTTCGGTCGCCGGCGCCGCCAATTTCCCCGGCGCCAACCCCAGCCTCGCCGCCGCGATCGCCGCCCCGACGGCCGCCGCGGCCGGCGCAGCGGGGTTGACGGTGGCGGTGCTCGGCAAATCCATCACCCTGCCCGACGGGACCACGGTGAGGAGTCTCGGGGGGCTGGCGCGCGCGCTGACCGCAAACCAGCTCGGCAACATTCTGTCCACACCCAATCTCCTCACGCTGGACAACTACCAGGCGAAAATCGTCGTGGGCCAGAACGTGCCCTTCATCACTGGCAGCTTCACCACGACGGCGACCGTCGCCACGCCGGCGGCCGGAGCGGTGAATCCCTTCCAGACCATCGAGCGCAAGGACGTGGGCCTCACGCTGCGCATCAAGCCGCAGATTTCGGAAGGCTCGACGGTGCGCCTGGAGATCTACCAGGAGGTCTCCGATATCGCCAGGACCGTGCTCACTGGGGCGTCCGACCTCATCACCAACAAGCGCTCGGTCGAGACCAAGGTCGTGGTCGACGACGGCAGCACCATCGTGCTCGGGGGGCTGATCCAGAACACCTTGAGCGAGACCACGCAGGCCATCCCGTTGCTGGGCGAAATTCCCATCATCGGCGCCTTGTTCCGTTTCAAGAGCGAGGAGCGCAAGCGCACCAATCTGATGATCTTCCTGCGTCCGACCATCATTCGCTCGCCCGAGGATAGCTATCGCGTGACCATTGATCGCTACGAGTATCTGCGCGGCTACACTCGCGGCGAGGGACCCGAGCGCGAGGGCATATACGACCGCCTCGAGCCGGCGCCGCCGGAACCGGGTCCTGTGCCTTCGAGACCCGCGCCGGCCCCGTCCGCGACGGTCCCCGCCGCCCCCGTTCCGCAGCCCGAGCCGCAAGCGGCTCCCGCGCCGGCGAACCAGTAAATGGACATGTCGAACGCACTCTCGGCCGACGCGCGCTGCGTCGAGCGGCTGCCCTACGCTTTCGCCAAGCGCCACGGTGTGATCAGCGCCCGGCAGCTGGAGGAGGGATTCGAGCTGTGGGTGCGGGCCGGCGTGCGCGCCAGCGTCCTCGCCG
>JBGQKK010000182.1:0-6178 GCA_041499545.1 Gammaproteobacteria bacterium
CTCGAGCGGCTGTGCGGCGACCTGATCGCGGCGGGCGTGCACGGGCTCACGCCGCTCGGCTCGACCGGTGAGTTCGCCTACCTTTCCTGGCCGCAGCGGCGCGCGATCGTCGAGTGCGTGGTGCGCGCGGCGAAGAAGCGGGTTCCCGTGGTGGCGGGCGTGGCCTCGACGACCGTCGCCGACGCGGTGATGCAGGCGCGCGAGTTCGAGCGCCTCGGCGCAAGCGGCATCCTCGCGATCCTGGAGGCCTACTTTCCGGTGCCCGACGAAGGCGTGTTCGCGTACTTCGCCGCGGTCGCCGAGGCGGTCTCGCTGCCGGTGGTGCTCTACACCAACCCGAACTTCCAGCGCTCGGACCTTTCCCTGCCGGTGATCGAGCGCCTCTCGCGCGTCGCGAACATCCGCTACATCAAGGACGCCTCCTTCAACACGGGGCGGCTCCTGTCGATCATCGAGCGCGTGGAAGGCAGAATGAAGGTGTTCGCTGCGTCTGCCCATATCCCGACCTGCGTGATGCTGATCGGCGGCGTCGGCTGGATGGCCGGGCCGGCGTGCGTCGCGCCGCGCCAGAGCGTGCGGCTCTACGAGACCTGCTTGCGCGGCGACTGGAGCGGCGCGATGCAGCAGCAGCGCCCCCTGTGGGGGCTCAACCAGGCCTTCGCCAAATACAATCTCGCCGCGTGCATCAAGGGCGGCCTCGCGCTTCAGGGCTATGATGTCGGAGCGCCGCTGCCGCCGCAGGCGCCGTTGCCGCCCGAGGGGATCGCCGAAGTGAGGCGGGCGCTGGCGGCGATCGGCGCCCTGCAGGCGGGTGCATCGCAAACCACCGCTTAGGAGGCACCATGTCGATCAGAAACGCATTCGTCTCGACGCTATTCGCCTTGTCCGCCGCCGGTATTGCCGCCGGTGTCCACGCCCAGGGGAGCATGGAAAAGAAATTGGATAGCGCCTACAAGCAAGGACCCTGCTCCAATGACCTGAAGAGATTCTGCGCCCGCGTCAACCCGGGAGACGGCCGGGTGGCCAAGTGCATGGCGGACAATTTCCGCAAGCTCGAGCCCGCCTGCCAGGGCAAGGTGCAGGCCGCCCTGGACAAGCTCGGCAGCATGGCGAAGGCGTGCAAGGCCGACACCGATAAGTTCTGCAAGGCTATCCGGCCCGGGGAAGGACGCATCCTGTCCTGCCTCAAGGGGCGCGAGTCGGATCTCAGCGCCGGGTGCGCCGCCGAATTCAAGCGCGCGGGCAGCGACCCGACGGTGGCCCAGTAGACCATTTCATTTCATAGGAGGCTCCATGTCGTTCAGAAGCGTATTGATCTCGACTGCAATCGTCCTGCTCGCCGCCGGGTTTGCAACGAACGCCGGTGCCCAGGGAAAAAAAGGCGACGGGCCCTGCGCCGCGGACGCGAAGAAGTTCTGCGGCAACGTGCAGCCGGGCGGAGGCAGGATCGCGAAGTGCATGAAGAGCCACGAGGCCGAGCTCTCGCCTGCGTGCCAGAGCGAGATGAAGCGCGCCGAGGAAAGATTCGAGCAAGTGAAGGAGGAGTGCGGTGCCGACGCGAAGAAATTCTGCAAGGGCATCAAGCCCGGAGCCGGGCGCATCCTTTCCTGCCTGAAGAGCCACGAGGCCGAGCTCGCCCCGGCCTGCGCCGCGGAGTTCAAGCGCGGCGGAAAAGGCTAGCCGCCGCCACGCGCACGTTCCGGAGATGGACGCGCTCGACGAGCGGCTGATCCGCGTTTCCGGAGCGGGCATCCGACGGGAGCACGGCGAGCCGCGCCCGGGCGAGTCGGGCCCGGTGAAGGTCGACTACCGGGTGGTCGAGCCGTGGATGGCCCCGCTCGGGGCTTTTCGCGCGCTGTGCGCGGCCTGCGTCCGGCACATCGAAGGCAACCGCTACGGCACGCTCGCCGGCGCCGATCCCGAATATCTCCACCAGATGCGCGTCGCCCTGCGGCGACTGCGCACCGCTTTCGATGTTTTCGCCGATGCGCTGCCCGGGCCCGCCGCGGGGGAGTTGCCCGGCGAAGTGCGCTGGCTGAGCCGGGCCCTGGGACGCGCGCGCGACTGGGACGTCTTCCTCGCGGGAACGCTCCGGCCCGCGCTGTCGCAGCGCCCGCGGCACGCCGGCCTGCGCGCCCTGCGTGCCGCGTGCGAGGACCTGAGCGCGGAGGCGCGGAGCGCGGCGCATCGCGCACTCGAATCGCGGCGCTACTACGCGCTCATGCGCGCGCTGCGCGCCCTGAGCTACGGCGACACGCCGGCGCTCCCGCGGGCGGCGAGCCCGCTGCCGATGCGGCGCCGCGCGCTCGCGGCGATCTCGAGCCTGATCGGCAAGGCGAGGAAGCGCAGCCGAAAAATCACGCGCCACGACGCCGAGGCGCTGCACCGGCTGCGCAAGGCGGTCAGGCGCCTGCGCTACGGCCTGATGTTCCTGGGTCCGCTGCTGCCCGAGGCGCGCGTGCGGCCGCTCGCCGGCGCGGTCGAGGCGCTGCAGGAGACCCTGGGCGGGCTCAACGACTGCGTGGTCGGCGAGGAGCTGATCGAAAAGGCGCGCGCGCAAGCGCGCGGACCGCGGCGGCGCAAGGCGTGCAAGCTCCTCGAGAAGAGGATCGCCGCGGCGCGCGCCGCCCGCCGCGGCGAGCTCGAAGTCCGGCGTGAGGCTTTTCGCGCGGCGGAAAGGGAGTGGGCTTCGCCCGAGCCGGGCTGAGGCCTACTCGTCGCTGCGCATGCCGGCGAAGCCGTCCTTGGTTTCGGCGCGCTTGCCGTCCTCGTCGTACCAGTAGAGTTTTCCGGCGGCCTCGCCCGCCGTGAGCTTGTGCGAGCCGTCGCAGAAGGGCAAGTTGGCCGAGAGGCCGCAGGCGCAGATCCATTGCGATTCCCCGCCGACCTTCACCTCGTACGGATGGTCGCGGTGGCGCTTCACGATTCGAGCCATGGAGGTCTCCAGGATTTGTGGGGTTACGGATCATAGACTCCGATACGGCGCTCCGCGTTCCCGCTTCATGCCGATGCTATGCTAGTCAGCGGGACTCAAGAGGCCTCAGGATTTGGCCGTTCTTAGTCAACCTGAGTCACAGAGAGATCCGAGGCGAGCCGTGCCGGAAAAACTCGAACGCTTTCAGGCCCTGCGCAACCTGCGGCGCGCGGTCGCTCTGTCTTCACTCCTGGTGGTCCTGTTCGGCGCCGCGTTCTCCTGGCTCGCCTTGGAGGCGGAGCGCGCGCGCCAGTCCGCCTATCTCACCTCGCTCGCCGATATGGGCGAGAAAGCGCTCAATTCGTACTTCGGCGACATCGAGAAGGCGCTTTCCATTCTGGGCGAGGACATCCGCGGCAGGGACGGAGACATCGACGTCCGCGCCGCGAGCGCTCTGCTCAAGCGCTTCTGGAGGGTGTATCCGGAATCGCGGATCGTCATCGTCGCCCGGCCCGACGGGCAGATTCTCGCGACCTCGGAAAGCGCCCCGGGCGACCGCCTGCCGACATTGGGCGCCGAGCCTTCGTTCATCCGCGGCCGCGAGGAGCTGCAGCGCGGCGACAAGCTCAGCATCGGCAGGCCTTTCCTCGGGCCGGTGAGCGGCGACTGGGTGATTCCCGTCCGCTACGGCATCCGCGACGGCAAGGGGACGGTGCGCTTCATGCTGGGCGTGGGCCTCCCGGTGTCGAAGCCGCAGACCTTCTGGGCCGCCGCGCCGCTCCCTCCGGGCGCCGCTATCGGACTCACCCGCGACGACATGTACCTGGTGAGCCGCTATCCGGTCCCCGAGGGCGCGGATCTCCGCAAGATCTATGGAACCCCCCAGACGGGCTCGCTCTCCCGCTATCTCGTCCAGGAAAGGTTTCCGAAAAGCGGCGCGCTGGACGGGCTCAGCAGCGTGACGCTCGAGAGCACCGTGTTCGCGTTCCGCCGGCTCGCGGACTATCCCGTCACGCTGTTCGTCACCAATCCGAGCTCGAACCTCTGGGCCGCGTGGTGGCACGACGCGCGCATCCCGTATCTGCTGATGCTCCTGTGGCTCGCCGGCGGGTTCGCGATCTACCGCTGGGTCAGACGGCGTCAGCGGTCGTGGGAGGAGGAGCGAGAAACGCGGCTCAAGCTGGCGACCGACGCGGCCCACGTCGGCTTGTGGGCGCGCGATCTCCAGAGCGGCGAGCTCCAATGGTCCGAGGAATTCAAGAGGCTTCTCGGCTACGCACCCGATGAGCTGAAGGAAAGTCACGAGGACTGGGTCTCGCGCCTGCACCCGAACGACCGCGAGGCGGCCCTCACGCGGGTCGGCGAGGTGACGCGCAGGCGGGCGGGCTGGTACGAGGCGGAGATGCGCCTGCGTCACCGCGACGGAACCTTTCGGACATTTCTCCTGCGCGCGGCGGTCCCCGAGGGCGAGTCGGGGCGCCCGACGCAGCTCGTCGGCGCGGTCGTGGACATTACCGAGCGCAAGCGCAACGAAGAGGAAGTGCGGCGGCTCAACGCCGAGCTCGAACAGCGGGTCGCCGAGCGCTCGCGCGCGCTGGCCCGGGCCAACGACGAGCTGATCCGCTCCGAGAAGCTCGCGGCGCTGGGGCGCATGGTCGCGGGCGTCGCGCAAGAGTTGAACACGCCCATAGGAAACAGCCTGCTCGCCGCGAGCACGCTCGGGGAGCACACCAGCGCGTTCACCAAGGAAGTGGCCGAGGGTTCGCTGCGCCGCTCGGCGCTCGAGCGCTTTCTCGACGAGACGCGCGAGGCCGGCGAGATCCTGCAGCGCAACTTGCACTCGGCGGCCGATCTGATCGTAAGCTTCAAGCGCCTCTCGACCGATCAGCTGAGCGAGCAGCGCAGGCGCTTTCCGCTGCGGGAAGTCGTCGACGAGTTGTTGACGGCGCTGCGCCCCACGCTCAAGGGGTCGCAGTTCAGCGTGAGCAGCTCGATCGCCGACGATATCGAGATGGACAGCTATCCCGGTCCCTTGAGCCAGGTCCTGATCAACCTGGTGCAGAACGCCGCGATGCACGCCTTCGAGGGGCGCCCCTACGGCTCGGTGTCGATCCGGGCGGGACGCGTGGACGGGCACAAGGTCGAGATTGCGGTGGTCGACGACGGGGTGGGCATTCCCAGCGCCGACCAGAAGCGCGTGTTCGATCCGTTCTTCACGACCAAGCTTGGGCGGGGCGGTTCCGGACTGGGGCTGACGATCGCAAGCAATCTCGTCACCGGCCCGCTGGAGGGCAGGATCTCCCTGGAAAGCGTTCCCGGCTTGGGCACCACGGTCCGCCTGGTGCTGCCGCTCGAAGTCCGTTGAGGACCTTCGGGCGGAGGCGCGAGCTAGTGCACCGACCTGCCCGGGATCCTGCTCGGGGTCCGATGCGGAAACGGGGATACGCGCGCGACCGGGCGGGGTGGGGCCTTGCCCCGGCGGCTCGGGTACGGACGCCTGGGCTGCCGCAACGCCGGAGGAGAATCCGGCCGAACCGGGCTCTGAGTCAGTTGCTCGATGTTCGAGGCCTTCCCAAGGGCCCACGCGACGGCGCAGCCGACCAGCAGCCACGCGACAAACAAGGTCAAGAGCAGGGCCATGTCGGTCCCTTCGGAGCGCCGCGGCGCCTGATGCACCGCTGCTGGCGTAGTTATCGTCAGCAAGGCGTCGGAACTTGAGCGCGAACAAGAGCCGATTTCCCTCCGGTGTGGAAATTGCTTCCCGTGGAGGCGTTTGTTACATTGACCGAAAACGTCGGACGATCCCAATAAAGGAGACTACATGCCACGCATTCTCACCCTCATCGCGGCGATGCTTCTCGCCTGCGGCGCCCGCGCGCAGGTGCTCGGCTTCGGCAGCGCCCCGCAGGGCTCGATCGGCTACAACATGAGCGCGGCGATCGCGCGCGTGATGTCCGAGTCGGCGCAGATCCAGAGCCGCGTCCAGCCCTATTCGGGCTCGAGCGCCGTGCTGCCGCTGGTCAATTCCGGCGAGCTCGATCTCGCGGTGTGCAATGTCCTCGAGATCGACGAGGCGACCCAGGGCGAAGGTCCCTACAACGGCCGCAAGCAGGCGAACCTGCGCGTGCTCGGGGTGATCTTCCCGCTGTACTCGAGCATCTTCGTGAAAAAGGATTCGCCGATCAAGACGCTCTCCGAGCTGAAGGGAAAACGCCTGCCCTACGGCTTCTCCGCGCAGCTGACCCTCGAGCGCATCGTCGACGC
>JBGQKK010000183.1:0-6142 GCA_041499545.1 Gammaproteobacteria bacterium
AACGAGCAGCAGGCGCAGTGGCTGCAGATCCGGCAGATCAAGCCCGACTGGGTGATCCTGCGCGGCTGGGGCGTGATGAACCCGACCGCGCTCAAGGCGGCCGCGAAAGTGGGCTTTCCGCGCACCAAGATCGTCGGCGTATGGTGGAGCGGCGCCGAGGAAGACGTGATCCCGGCAGGCGACGCCGCCAAGGGCTACACCGCCGCTGCGTTCAACGTTTCGGGCAACAACTACCCTGTGGTGAAGGAGATCGAGAAGTTCGTATACGCCAAGGGCAAGGGCGAGATGGAAGACCGCACGCGCGTCGGCTCCATCTACTACAACCGCGGCGTCGTTTTCGGCATCATCTCCGCGGAGGCGATCCGCACCGCCCAGGAGAAGTTCGGCAAGGGCAAGCCGATGACCGGCGACCAGATGCGCTGGGGCCTGGAGCACCTCAGCATCGACGACAACAAGTTAAAGCAACTCGGCGCGACCGGTTTCATGCAGGCGCTCAAGGTTTCGTGCATGGACCACGAGGGCGGCGGGTCGGTGAAGTTCCTGCAGTGGGACGGCGCGAAGTGGAACACGATCACCGACTGGATTGCCTCCGACCAGACGATCGTGCGTCCGATGATCGAGGAGTCGGCGGCGAAGTACGCCAAGGAAAAAGGCATCGCGCCGCGGGACTGCAGCAAGGAAGGCTGAAGCGTTCCCCACCGAGAAGGGCCGGAGCCTCGGGCTCTGGCCCTTCGCATCTCATGTCCGCCGTTCCCAAGACGAAGTCGCAGACCGGCCTGCTCTGCATCAACAACATCGAGGTCATCTACGACCACGTGATCCTGGTGCTGAAGGGCGTCTCGCTCGCGGTGCCGGAAGGCAAGATCGTCGCCCTGCTCGGCGCCAACGGCGCGGGCAAGACCACCACGCTCAAGGCGATTTCAAACCTGCTTCGCACTGAGCGGGGCGAAGTCACCAAGGGAACCATCGAGTTCCGCGGGCGGCGCGTCGACCGGTTGAGCCCCGACGAGCTGGTGAAGCTGGGGGTCGTGCAGGTAATGGAGGGGCGCCACTGCTTCGCGCACCTCACGGTCGAGGAAAATCTGCTCACGGGCGCCTACACCCGCTCGGCCGGACGCGCGGAGCTGTCGCGGGACCTCGAGCGCGTCTACGGCTATTTCCCGAAACTCAGGGAGCGCCGCGAGGCCCTCGCCGGCTACACCTCGGGCGGCGAGCAACAGATGACCGCGCTCGGGCGCGCGCTCATGGCGCGCCCGACCATGATCCTGCTCGACGAGCCCTCGCTCGGACTCGCGCCGCAGATCGTCGAGGAGATATTCGGCATCGTCAAGAGCCTCAACGAAAACGAGAAGGTGAGCTTCCTGCTCGCCGAGCAGAATACGAGCGTCGCGCTGCGCTACGCCGACTACGGCTATATCCTGGAGAACGGGCGGGTCGTCATGGACGGCGCGGCCACGGAGCTCGCCGCGAACGAGGACGTGAAGGAGTTCTACCTCGGGATCGCCTCGGGCGCGCGCAGGAGCTTCAAGGACGTGAAGCACTATCGCCGCAGGAAGCGGTGGCTTGCATGAGGAAAGGACGGGAATGAGATACGTCATCGCGATTCTTGCGCTCGCGGGCGGATGCGCAACGGCTTCGGCGCAAACCTACCCCACCAAACCGATACGCCTGGTCGTCGGCTTCGCGCCCGGCGGCGCGGCAGACATCATTTCGCGCGCGATGAGCGATCCGCTGACGCGCGCGCTCGGCCAGGGCATCATCGTCGACAACAAGCCCGGCGCGGGATCGAGTCTCGCCGCCGAGTTCGTCGCCCGGGCCGCGCCCGACGGCTACACCATCATGATCGCGAGCCAGAGCGGCATGATCGTGAATCCGCTGATCAACAAGGCCGTCGCCTACGACACCCAGCGGGATTTCGTCGCGATCACGCAGGTCACGAGCTCGCCCCTGGTGGTGGCGGTCAATCCGTCTCTGCCGGTGAAGTCGATCCGCGAGCTCATCGCCGAGGCGAAGAAGAATCCGGGCAAGCTCAACTTTTCGACTTCGGGCAACGGCTCGCTGCCGCACCTCGCCACGGCGCTCTTCGATGCCTTGGCCGGCATCGACATGGTGCATATTCCCTACAAGAGCGGCGGGCTGTCGGTGCAGTCGGTGCTCGCGGGCGACACTCAGGTCACGTTTGCGACCGCGCCCTCGGTGATGCCGCTGGTGCAGGCGGGGCGCCTGCGCGGCCTCGCGGTCACGACGCGCGCCCGTTCGTCCCTGATCGCGAGCCTGCCGGGGATGGAAGAGGCCGGCCTCGCCGGATACAACCTCTCGATCTGGTATGGGTTCTTCGCGCCGGCGGCGACGCCGCGCGAGATCGTGATGCGCCTGTTCCAGGCGACCGCCCAGGCGCTGCAGGACGCGAAGCTCAAGGACGCGCTGGCGCGCGACGGGACCGAGGCGCTGGGCTCGCGCTCGCCCGAAGACTTTGCCGCCTTCCTGCGCGAAGACGCGAGCGTCATCGCGCGCGTGATCCGCGAGTCCGGGGCGAAATTCGACTAGAGCGGCTCGCTCGCTCAGAGATCGATGCCGGAGTACTACGACCGCCTGGAAACTCGCAGCCCGGAGGAACGCGAGCGGTCGCTGATGGTCGCGCTCCCGGGCCACATCGCGCACACCAAGCGCAACGCGCCGGGATGGGCCCGCATCCTCGGCGATATCGATCCGGCGGCGGTCACCGACCGGGCGGCGCTCGCGAGGCTCCCGGTCACGCGCAAGTCCGATCTCGTCGCCCTGCAGAAAGCCGAGCGTCCCTTTGGCGGGCTGAACGCGGCCCCCGTGGCACAAATGGGAAGAGTCTTCGTCTCCCCGGGTCCGATCTACGATCCGGGCGGAGGCGGCCGCGACTGGTGGCGCACGGCGCGCGCGCTGTTCGCGGCCGGATTCCGTTCGGGTGACCTCGCGCTGAATACCTTCGCTTATCACTTCACTCCGGCCGGTGCCATGCTCGAAGCCGGGGCGACGGCTCTGGGCTGCGCGGTGGTTCCGGCCGGGGTCGGGCAGACCGAGGTGCAGGTCGCGACCATCGCGGAATTGCGCGCGAACGCCTACATCGGCACCCCTTCATTTCTCAAGCTCATCGTCGAGAAGGCCGAGGAGCTGGGAGCCGACATCGCCTGCCTGAAGAAAGCCGCGGTCGGCGCCGAGTTCCTGCCGCCCGCGCTGCGCGCGGCTTGCGCCAAGCGCGGAATACGCGTGCTGCAGTCCTACGCCTCGGCCGATCTCGGCCTGATCGCCTACGAGTCCGAGGCGGCGGAAGGCATGATCCTCGACGAGGCGCTGATTCTCGAGATCGTGCGCCCCGGCACAGGCGACGTCCTGCCCGAGGGCGAGGTCGGCGAGGTCGTGATCACGACTTTCAACCCGGACTACCCGCTGATCCGCTTCGGCACGGGCGACCTTTCGGCGATCTTGCCGGGAGCGAGTCCCTGCGGCCGCACCAACACCCGCATACGCGGCTGGATGGGCCGGGCCGATCAGGCCACCAAGGTGAAGGGCATGTTCGTGCACCCCGCACAGGTCGCCGAGGTCGTGAAGCGGCACCCGGAAATCCTGAGAGCGCGCCTGGTGGTGGACAATCCGGGAGGCAATGACCGCATGACGCTGCGCTGCGAAGTGCGGGACGCGCCATCCGCGGGTCTCGCTCAGACGATCGCGGACAGCCTGCGCAGCGCGACCAAGCTGCGCGGCGAAGTGGCGTTCGTCCAGCCGGGCGAGCTGCCGAACGACGGCAAGGTGATCGAGGATGCGAAGAAATACGACTAGGTATCGCTGGGTGTGGATCGCCCTGCTGTTTGCGGCGAGCCTCCCCGGGCGCGCGGAGGAGATCGTCACCGTTTCGGGAAGGAGGGGGGAGACCCAGTCGTATCTTCTGATGCACAATGCGCCCCCGCCGAAAGCGGTCGCGGTCATGTTTCCCGGCGGCGAGGGATTGCTCAGGTTGCGTGCGGAAGGAAGCTCGGTGAAGCTCTCGGGAGGGAAGAACTTTCTAGTGCGCACGCGCGGGATGTTTCGCGACGCCGAGGTCGCGGTGGCCATCCTCGACTCGCCCTCCGATCGGCAGCGCGCCGGGATGGACGACGGCTTCCGCACCGGCCGGGCGCACGTCGAGGATGTCGCCGCGGTCGTCAAGGACCTGAGGAATCGGCTTCCGGGGGCGAAGATCTTCCTGGTCGGGACGAGCCGCGGCACTCTGTCCGCGGCCTACGTCGCTCGTTCGCTCGAGGGTGGGGTGGACGGCGTGATCCTCACTTCGTCGGTCTTCTACGGCGGCAGGGGCGGCATCGGCCTGTACGGGTTCGACTTCGGCGCGATCAAGGCTCCGCTCCTTTTCGTTCATCACGTTTACGACGCCTGCCGGTCCTGTCCCTACCGCGAAGCCGAGAGTCTGAGCCGCAGCTTTCCGCTCGTCAGCGTGAGCGGCGGCACGCCGGCAGAATCGGATCCTTGCGAGCCGTTTTCGGCATACGGCTACTTCGGCAAGGAAGCGGAGACCGTGAAAACGATCAAGGACTGGATGCTGGGCCGCCCTTTCCCCAAGACGATAGGCTGACTTGCGCGCGAAACCTCTTTCCGGCGTTCGCGTGCTCGACCTGACGCGGCTGCTTCCCGGCGCGATGGCGACATTGCATCTCGCCGACATGGGCGCGGACGTGATCAAGATCGAGGACACGGAGGCCGGCGACTACTCGCGTTCGATGGGCCGCGTGCGCGACGGCATGTCGGACTCCTTCCGCTTGCTCAACCGCAACAAGCGCGCGATCCGCCTCGATCTCAAACAGGGGCGGGGGCGCGAGATCTTCCTGCGGCTTACGGAGCGGGCCGATGTCGTGGTCGAGGGATTCCGGCCCGGCGTGATGGCCAAGCTCGGCGTCGGTTACGACGCCGTCTCGGCCGTCAATGCCCGCATCGTCTATTGCTCGATCTCGGGCTACGGCCAGGACGGCCCCTACGCGCAGCGCGCGGGCCACGACATCAACTACATCGGCTACGCCGGCGTCGGCGACCAGATCGGGACCGCGGATGCGCCCGTGGTGCCGAACTTCCAGATCGCCGACCTGCTCGGCGGAGCGCTCGTTCCCGCGATGGGAATCCTCGCGGCGCTGATCGACGCGAGGTCCTCCGGGCACGGGCGCTACATCGACGTCGCCATGACCGACGCGGCGCTCGCGCACGCCATCTTTCCCCTGCTCGGGTTCCTCGAGCGCGGGGCGGCGCCGCCGCGCGGAACCGGCATGCTCGACGGCGGCCTGCCGTGCTACAACGCCTACCGCACCAGGGACGGCCGCTTCATGGCGGTGGGCGCGCTGGAGAAGAAATTCTGGGCGGCGCTGTGCGATATACTCGACTGCCCCGGCCTGAAGGAGAAGCACATCGTCCATGGCGCGGAAGCCGAGGCGGTGAAGGAAACGCTCGCTAAGATCTTCGCCTCGCGCACCCAGCGCGAGTGGACGGAAGTGTTCGCCGCGGCCGACTGCTGCGTCAGCCCGATCCTCGCGATCGACGAGGCGCTTTCGAACGAACAGCTGCGCGCCCGGAACATGGTCGTCCGCGAGAGCGGGACCATACAGCTCGCGCTTCCGCTGAAATTCAGCGAATTCGAGTTCGCGATCGAGCGGAAGGCGCCGGCGGCGGGTGAGCATACCGACGAGATCCTGCGCGCCGCCGGATACGGCGACGCCGAGATCGCGAGGCTGCGCAAGGACCGGGTGATTTGAAGATGACGAACATGAAGAAACTGGTATGGGCCGCATCGGCCCTTCTTGCCCTCGGCGCTTCAGCCCAGGACGCGCTGAAAGACCTCGACACGCCCTACGTGCCCACCCCGCAGGTGGTCGTCGACCGGATGCTCGAGCTGGCGCGGGTGAAGTCGGGAGAGACGGTGATCGATCTCGGCTCGGGTGACGGACGCATCATGATCGAGGCGGCGAGCCGGTACGGCGCGCGCGGCTTCGGCGTCGAGCTCGACCCCTTGCTGGTGAAGCGATCGAACGAAGCGGCGGCCCGGGCCGGCGTCGCCGACCGCGTGAAATTCTTCCAGCGAGATCTGTTCAAGACGGATTTCCACGAAGCGGACGTCCTGACGCTCTACCTCCTG
>JBGQKK010000184.1:0-6047 GCA_041499545.1 Gammaproteobacteria bacterium
ATCGCAACCGCCGCATCCGCATCAATGACGTGCCCGTGCCGGTGCTCGCGAGCCTGCGCTGGCCCGGCCGGCCGAACCTCGCCGGCGGCAATCCGTCGTGGACCTACATGATCGAGCACCCGCACGGGCACTTCGCGTTGTTCGTCGGCCACGTCGAGAACGAGATCCACGCGCATCCGTTCGTGGTGTGGGTGAACGGCGCCGAGCAGCCGCGCGGCCTCGGCGCGGTGGCGAAGACGCTCTCCATGGACATGCGCGCCAACGATCCGGCGTGGCTGCGCCTCAAGCTCGAGACGCTTGCCAAAACCTCCGGCGACGACGCCTTCGCCATGCCCTTTCCTCCGCACGGCGAGAAGAAACTCATGCCGAGCCTGTGCTCGGCGGTAGCGCAGCTCGTGCGCTGGCGCTGCGAGGAGCTGCGCGCGCTGCCCGACGAGAAGCACGGGCCGGTGCTCGACGCCATGTTCAGCCTGAAGGAGCCCAAGACCGGCGCAGACGGCACCATGTCCTGGACGGTGGACGTGCTCAATCCGGCGGGGAAGGACGATTTCGTGCTGGGACTGAAGGAAATCACGCTTCCCGACGGCGTGACGCGGCCCTACTCGATGTGGCTCTCGGGCGAATACTCGCGCTCGCTCGACGGTCTGTGCAAGATCCTGTCCCTCGACATGCGCATCATCGACCCGGCGTGGATCGGGATGAAGCTGCGCAAGCTATTGAACTATCCCGAGCCGCTCGGCGACTTCATGGCCTTCGTTCCTGGAAGCCGCAAGCAGCAGAATTACCCGTCGACGGTCTCCTACGTCGCGCGCCTCATCATCCACCGCTACGCCATGCTCGGCATCCTCGACGAGGACGGCTACCCG
This sequence comes from Gammaproteobacteria bacterium, assembly GCA_041499545.1. Classification (GTDB taxonomy): domain Bacteria; phylum Pseudomonadota; class Gammaproteobacteria; order Burkholderiales; family SG8-39; genus VBDM01. The sequence continues at coordinate 867 of JBGQKK010000184.1, forward strand.
GTGCAGGCCATGGGCATGCTCGAGGCACCGAAGGCTGGCACCGCACCCAAGATGAAGGGCGCCAAGTGCCCCGAGTGCGGCAACTACTCCGTCATCAAGAAAGACGGCTGCGACTTCTGCAGCGCCTGCGGCTGGGTGGGGGTCTGCGGGTAACCGCGACCCCGCGGGAGCCGGTCTAGAGTTGCTTCCCGGCCTTGGTAAAGGACTGCTTCAGGGTTTCGTAGCTTTTCACGAAGCCGCCCTTCACTTCATCCCAGGCCTCCGCGGAGCCGTGCTTGAGTCCGCCGAACCACTCGGCGGCGTCGTTGCGCTCCCTGCGTAACGCGTCCATCGTCTCGCGGGCCCTCTTCCGCGCGGCGTCGTCCATCTTGTCCCATTCTCTGTCGATCTTCCTTTCCATGCGGCGCATGCGCGCGTCTGCATCGGCGAGCGCGGCCTGGGCGCTCTTGATGGCCTTGTCGCGCTCCGCGATGGTGTAGCTTCCGATCGCCTTGCCGGTGTCTTCGACCTTTCTCCCGACGTCCTTCGCGGTGGTCTTGCTCGTGTCGTCGGCAAGCGACAGCGGTGTCACGGTGGCGAGTGCCAAGGCCAGAACTAGGTTTCGAAGCCTCATGTTGTTCTCCTTTCTTCGAACGAAGCATAGACCCGCTTTTTCCGCGTTCGTTCCGCGGAGTATAGTGCGCGCGTGACCTCGAGCCCCAAGCTCGTCAACGTCATCTACATCCGCGCCACGCCGCGCGCGCTGTGGAACGCACTCACCCAGGGCAAGTTCACGCGCCAATACTACGCGGGACTGGAGCTGCATGCCGAGCTCAAGCGCGGCGGCCGCTTCGACTACATGCACCGGCTGGAGATTCACCGCCGTGACGGTCCGGGCGTTGCGGGCTTCGTGATCGAGGTCGTTCCGAGAAAGAAGCTGGTACACAGCTTCGAGCCTACGTTCATCGAGGACGAGCCTTCGCGCGTGACTTACGAGATCGAGCCCATGGGCATGGTGTGCAAGCTCACCGTCACCCACGACGATTTCCCCCCGAGCGGTCCGACGCTCGCGACCGTGAGGGAAGGCTGGCCGCAGATCCTCTCCAGCCTCAAGTCCCTGCTCGAGACCGGCCGGGCGCTGGTGATTCCGCGAGACTGACGGGCCGGCGTCAGAAGATCAACCCGACGCCGAGCAGGTTCCAGCCTCCGTTGGAGGCATCCTTACCGAGTCCCAGCAGCGTGCCGTGGGAGTAGTGCTGGTACTCGAAAAACACGCGGTCCGTCCAATCGTAGGCGACCGACGCGTCGAAATTCCAGCGCGTCCCGTTGGCGTTGTTTTCCCCGTCGATCCAAACCAGGCCGGCTCCGAGCCGCCACCTCGATTTCGTCCACACATAGCCGGCGCCGAGGAGCCCCTTGGGCGCTTCGGGCCGGACATGGGCCTCGCGCACCCAGACGCTGGCCTTCACGTTCCAGCCGCCGCCGTAGCGCGCCGATGCGACCATGGTGCCGGCCGCGCGGTAGACGTCGAGGCCGAGGGACAGGCGCAGCGCGGGCGTGGTCTCGTCCAACGCCCGGACCGGCGTGGCCGAGAACACCGCGAGGCAGGCGAGAGCGGCCCTCAGGGACCGCCGCAGAGCGAGCCGCGCGCGCGAATGCGCAACGGTCGCATGGTGATCGGGAATGGCCGGAAACAATCTGGAATCTGGTCCTGGAGTCGTCACCGAAGTGCGCTCACCGCCCCTTCCGGTGGGAGCTAGTGTACCTGTTTTGGCGCCGTTCACGACCGGGGCATCGAGATCGATCCTCTGCCCTACAATAGCGGACCGCCCCCCGGCGCCCGCCATGAAAGTCTCCATCCTCGACGACTATCACGACACCCTCCGCACCCTGCGGGCTTTCGAGAAGCTCGCCGGACACGAGGTCACCGTGTGGAACGATCACGTGCAGGACACCGACACCCTCGCGCAGCGCTTGAAGGACGCCGAGGCGCTGGTGCTGATCCGCGAGCGCACCAAGATCCGCGCGCCCCTGCTCGAGCGCCTGCCCAAGCTCAGGCTCATCAGCCAGCGCAGCGTCTACCCGCACATCGACATCGACGCGTGCACGCGCCTGGGCGTCGTCGTGTCCTCGGACCAGAGCTTCGGCATGCCTTCGTACGCGACCGCGGAGCTGACCTGGGGACTGATCATCGCGGCGCTGCGCGACATCCCCCTGCAGATGGCCTCGCTGAAGGCCGGGAAATGGCAGGCGGGCGTCGGCAACACCCTGCGCGGCAAGACCCTGGGCATCTTCGGCTACGGGCGCATAGGCGCGGTGATTGCGGGCTACGGCAAGGCTTTCGGCATGAAGGTGCTGGTGTGGGCGCGCGAGGCCTCGCAGGCGAAGGCGCGCGCCGACGGCCATGCGGTCGCCGCGAGCAAGGAAGCGTTCTTCGAGCAGTGCGACGTGATCACGCTGCACCTGCGCCTGATCGACGCAACCCGGGGCATCGTCGGCGCCCAGGACCTCGCGCGCATGAAGCCGTCGGCGCTCATCGTCAACACCAGCCGCGCGCCGCTGATCGAGCCCGGCGCGCTGGTGAACGCGCTCAGGGCGGGGCGCCCGGGCAAGGCGGCGGTCGACGTCTATGAGGAGGAGCCGCTGCGCGATACCGGCCATCCCCTTCTCAACATGCCCAACGTGGTCTGCACGCCGCACCTGGGCTACGTCACGCGCGAGGACCACGAGATCGCCTTCGCCGAGATCTTCGACCAGATCAACGCCTACGCAGCCGGCAAGCCGACCAACGTCGTGAACCCGCAGGTCCTCGCAAACGCGCGAAAATAGGAAACGTATGGATACCATCGACCGCAGTCTCTCCGAAGAGCAGCGCATGATGCGCGCGAGCTGCCGCGCGTTCGTCAATGATTTCGTCACGCCCTTCATCCGCCAGAACTGGCAGCGCGAATGGCTGATGGACCCGGACGCGCGCCTGCCAAGAGCCATCCTCGAGCAGGCCGACAAGATCGGCATCCGCACGCTCGGCGTCCCCGAGGAGTTCGGCGGCGTCCCGCTCGACCCGGCGCACGAGGTCCAGACCTTCGCCCTGATCTCCGAGGAGATCGCGCGCGGCGACTCCGGGCTCTCCGACAAGCTGGTGCAGATCTGGAAGGTGTCGGTGCTGCTGCGCAACGTCGCGCCGCGCCACCTCCAGGAATACTGGTTCCCGCGCATCGTGAAGGACCCGGGGTTTCTCCTCGCGCACTGCCTCACCGAGCCGCGCGGCGCCTCCGACCGCTGGCTGCCGTACAACGCGCCCGAGGCCGCGATGCAGACGCGCGCGGTGCTGAAGGGCGACGAGTGGGTGCTGAACGGCCGTAAGCAGTTCATCAGCAACGGCTACGACGCGAGCCTCTATGTCGTTTACGCCAACACGAAGCCGGGCACGGGCATGCTGCAGGGAACTTCGAGCTTCCTCGTCCCGCGCGGCACCAAGGGCCTTACGATCGCACGCTGCAACGAGACCCTCGGCGGGCGCTTCATGAACAACGGCGAGCTGGTGTTCGAGGACATGCGATTGCCCCGCGACCATCTGCTGATCGAGAACGAGGCGCTCGCCAAGACCGGCGTGTACTTCAAGCCCGGCAAGATCATCCAGGCCTCGAAGAATCTGGGCGTCGGCGTCGCGGCGTTCGAGCGCACTGCCGATTACGTGCAAAACTACGTGCAGGGCGGCCGCACCCTGATCAAGCACCAGGCGGTGGCGCTGCGCCTGGCCGAGATGGCGACGTCCTTGCGCGCGGTGCGCTCGCTGCTCAAGGAGGCCGCGCGCGCGGTCGACGAGCGCGCCCCCGACGCCGAGGAGCTGTGCAACATGGTGAAGCTGTTCGCCTCCGAGGAAGTCTTCAAGGTGGCGAAGCACGCGGTCGAGCTGCACGGCGGCAACGGCATCATGCTCGACTTCGGGATCGAGAAGCTGTTCCGCGACGCGGCGGTGTTCCTGCACATGGACGCGACCGTCGACATCTCGAAATTCAAGATCGTGAAACTGATGTTCCCCCACACGGCCGGCGCCTACGCCGGACCGGAAGCCTAGCCGCCGACCACGAGGAGCCACGATGTCCCGGACGGCAGGCTTGCTCGTCGCCGCGGCGGCTCTGGGCCTCGCGCAGCCCAGCCTCGCGCAGGAACCCTACCCCTCGCGCAGCGTGAGGATCATCGTGCCCTTCACACCGGGGAGCGTCACCGACATCATGGCGCGCAGCGTGAGCGACAAGGTCGCAGCAGGGCTCGGGCAGCCGCTGATCGTCGAAAACCGGCCGGGCGCGGGCGGCACGATCGGCATCGCCCAGGTGGCGAAGTCGGCTCCCGACGGCCACACCCTCGTCGTGGTTTCGGCCGGATACGCCGTGAACCCGGTGATCTACGAGAACCTTCCGTACGATTCGACGAAGGACCTCGCCGGGGTGATCCCGCTCGGAAACCTCCCCAGCGTGCTCTTCGTTTCTCCCGCGCTCGGAGTGAAATCGGTGCAGGAGCTGATCGCGCTGGCGAAGGCGAAACCCGGGACGCTGAACTACCCGTCGGCGGGGACCGGCAGCGCCTCTCACGTGAACTCCGAGAAATTCATCGCCGTCACCGGAATCAAGGCGGTGCATGTGCCGCTGAAGGGCGCGCCGGAAATGATCACCGAGACCATCGCCAGCCGCACCCAGTTCGGCACCGTGGGAATCTCGGCCGCCCTGTCGGCGATTCGCGACGGCCGGCTGCTCGGGCTCGCCGTAAGCGGCAAAAAGCGCGCGCCCACGCTGCCCGACGTGCCGACCATCGCCGAGGCGGGCGTGCCCGGCGCCGAATTCGATTTCTGGATCGGCGTGCTCGCCCCGGGGCAGACGCCGCGTCCCATCGTCCACCGGCTGCACGACGAGTTCGAGCGGGCGCTGCAGTCGCCCGACGTGCGCGAGCGGCACGCCAACCTCGGCGCCGATCCGATGCCGATGAGCCCGGAGCAGTTCGACGCCTACATGCGCGAGCAGCTCGCGACGCTCGGCGCCCTGCTGCGCGCGGCGGGCGTGAAGGCCAACTGAGACTTACTCGGCCGCCAGCCGGTAGCCGACGCCGATCTCGGTGAGCAGGAACCTCGGCCGCGCGGGATCGGCCTCGAGCTTGTGCCGCAGGCTCGCCATGTGAACGCGCAGGTAGTGGCTGCGCTCGACGTAG
>JBGQKK010000185.1:0-6033 GCA_041499545.1 Gammaproteobacteria bacterium
CACGCGCGAGCCCCGGCAAGCTCTCCTACGGATCGGGAGGCGTCGGCTCGTCGAACCATCTCGCGGTCGAGCTGCTGAAATCGCAGGCGAAGATCGACATCCTGCACGTGCCCTACAAGAGCGCGACGCTCGCGCTCACGGGCCTCCTCGCCGGCGAAGTCGACATCGTGGTGGTGGCGGCTTCGAGCGTCGCGGCCCAGGTGAAGGATGGGCGCCTGCGCGCGCTCGCGGTGCTCGATTCGAAGCGTTCCTCGGCGATGCCCGAGGTGCCGACCGCGGCGCAGGCCGGGATGCCGCTGGTCGCGGTGAACTGGTACCTGCTGCTCGCGCCCGCGGGCACGCCGCGCGAGCTGGTCGTTCGGCTGAACGCGGAGGCGGTGCGCGCGATGCACGCCGCGGACCTGCGCGAGCGGCTCGAAGCGCTGGGCGGCGAGCCGATGAGCGGGTCGCCCGAGGACGCGGCCGCCTTCCTCGGGAAGGAATACGAGCAGTGGGGGAAGGTCATCCGCGAGGCGGGCATCAAGGCGGACTAGCCGCCGCCGCGGGTTCTAAGCTTTCCTGCTGACGGTGTCCTGCGCGAGCTGCGCCTTCAAGTGGACGTAGATGCCCCGGCCGAGGCCGAGGAGCAAAGCAAGGGCGACGAGCAGGAAAGCCGCGGTGCGCAAGGGGTGCTTCTTCGGTCGGGGCTGCTGCGCCTCGCGCGAGGGGCCCGGCGCCCAGGGCAGCGCGCACTCCACCCCGAGGGGGATGCGGTCGGACTCTCTGCGGTTGGCGTGCCTCATGTCCATACCAGACATTAAGCAAGAAGCGCGCCCTGGGGTTGACATAGAAGAACAATTAAATTCTATAGTAACTTACCGCGGTGCAGCAAAGATTTTGGCCGTCCGAGAGTGAGACGCAGTCGTTGGACGCCGGTCAGCGCGCGCGAACGCCCCGGGCCGCTACCTGCCTCTGCCGTGCCCCGACACTTCCGCGCCCGCGTCCGGCGGAAGCGCGGCGTGGAAGAACAGCGACGCCGCGGAAAGCAGCGCGATCGCGACGAAAGCCGGCGGAAAATCGGCGGCGGCGACGTCGGCGTGCCCCTGCACGAGGCTGGAGACCTGCAGCACGTAGGCACCGATCGCCACGCCAAGACTCTGCGCGAGACGCTGCGCCATGCTGGCGATGCTGGAGGCCTGGCTCATGGTCTCGCGCGTGACCTCGGCGAACGAAACGGCCTGCAGCGAGGTGAACTGCAGCGAGCGCAGGCAGCCGGAGACGAGCAGCACCAGGAAGATCACCAGATGCGGCGTCGCCGCGGTAAACAGGCCGTACACGCCCACCGCGGCGGAGGCGACGAGGGCGTTGGCCGTGAGCACCTTGCGGAATCCGAAGCGCCTGAGAATGATCGTGGTCAGCGTCTTCATGAACATCGCGCCGACGGCGGTCGCGCAGGTGAGCAGTCCCGATTGCAGCGGATTCATCCCGAAGCCGAGCTGCAGCAGGAGCGGCAGCAGGAACGGTGTTGCGCCCACCCCGATCCGGAACAGGCTTCCGGCGAGGACGCCGGTGCGGAAGGTCGGCAAGCTCAGGAGCGACAGGTCGATCACCGGATGCGCGGTGCGCCGCGCGTGCCACGGATAGGCCGCCAGCGCGAGCGCGCCCAGGACGATGCAGGCCGCGGTGATGTTTCCCGGCAAGAGATGGCCTCCCAGAGAAGACAGTCCCAGCATCAACACCGACAGCCCGACTCCCGTGAGCGCGAAACCGCTGAGGTCGAGCGCCGGCATTTCGGGCTCCTTCACGTTCGGGATATGGCGCAGCACGAGATAGAGCCCCAGCACGCCGATCGGCAGATTGATGAGGAAGATCCAGCGCCAGTGAAAATAAAGCGTGATCGCCCCGCCCAGCGCCGGCCCCGTGACGGGTCCCAGCAGCGCGGGAATGGTGAGGTAGTTGAGCGCGGCGATGAGCTGGTCCTTCGGCACGGCGCGCAGCAGAACGAGACGCCCCACCGGCACCATCATCGCCCCGCCGATACCCTGCAGGAAGCGCGCCGCGACGAACGCCGCAAGCGTGCTCGACACGGCGCACAAGAGCGACCCGCCGACGAACACGACGATGGCACTGGCGAACACGGTGCGCGAGCCGAGGCGATCGGCCACCCAGCCGCTGATCGGGATGAATACCGCGAGGCCGACGAGATAGGAGGTCAGCGCAAGCTTGAGCGCGAGCGGGCTCTCGCCGATGTCGGCCGCTATGGCCGGCAGCGAGGTCGCGATCACCGTCGAGTCCATGTTCTCCATGAACAAGGCGCAGGCGACGATGAGGGGAATGAGGACGGTGCGCTGCACGGGAGCTATTCTGAGGCAAGCGCACAGCCGGGGAGCGGCGTCGCCGTCACCGCGGCCTTCCGACTCGCGTAGAATCCAGCCCACGTGGGCGACAGAATCCACTCCGACGTGGACACCGAGCACTACGATCTCCTGATCATCGGCGGCGGCATCAACGGGGCGGGCATCGCGCGCGATGCCGCCGGGCGCGGCCTGAAGGTGCTCCTGGTCGAGCAGGGCGACCTCGCCTCGGCGACCTCGTCGGCTTCGACCAAGCTCATCCACGGCGGCCTGCGCTACCTCGAGTACTTCGAGTTCCGCCTGGTCGCGGAGGCGCTCGCCGAGCGCGAGACGCTGCTCGCGATCGCCCCGCACATCATCTGGCCGCTCGAGTTCGTGCTGCCGCACGAGTCGCATCTGAGGCCCGCGTGGATGATCCGCGCAGGCCTCTTCCTCTACGATCACCTGGGCCACGGCATTCCCGGCTTCGGGCCGAAGAGCTCGCTGCCCGCCTCGAAGGGGATCCGGCTCGACCCCGAGGGCTACGGCGCGGGCCTGAAGCCCGAATTCGAACGCGGCTTCGTCTACTACGACTGCTGGGTCGACGACGCCCGCCTGGTCGTGCTCAACGCGCGCTCGGCGGCCGCCCTGGGGGCGACCATCCTGACCCGCACGCGCCTGGTGTCGGCGAAGCGCGAGAACGGCGGCTGGGTCGCGAAGCTCGCCCCCGAGTCCGCCGAGAGCCGCACCGTGCACGCGGCGGCGATCGTCAACGCCGCCGGGCCCTGGGTGAGGCAGGTGCTCGACGAGGCGCTCAAGATCAGGCTGTCGGCAAGCGTGCGGCTGGTGAAGGGCAGCCACATCGTGGTGCCGCGCATCCACTCGGAGCGCCACGCCTTCGTTCTCCAGAACCCCGACCGCCGCGTCATCTTCATGATCCCCTACGAGCGGCAGTTCACGCTGGTCGGCACCACCGAGATTCCGGTGACGCGCGACGACTTCCGCGCGCGCATCACGCGCAAGGAGATCGAATACCTGTGCGAGGCGGCGAGCCGCTACGCGCAGACGCCGATCACGCCCGGAACGGTGGTGTGGAGCTACTCGGGCGTGCGCCCGCTCTACGACGACGGCAGCGAGAATCCGTCGGCGGTAACACGCGACTACCACTTGCTGCTCGACACGGGAACGTGGCCGGACGATGCGCCGGTGCTCTCGGTGTTCGGCGGAAAGATCACGACCTACCGCAGGCTCGCCGAGGAGGCTCTCGCCAAGCTCGCGACGCGCTTTCCGGCCAGACCCGCCTGGACCCACACCGAAGCGCTCCCCGGAGGAGATCTGAATGGGCTCACTTTCCGCGGCCTCCTGCTCGACTTCCGCAGGCGCTTTCCGCGCCTGCCCAAGCTGTGGCTGGCGCGCGTGCTGCGCCGGCACGGCACGCTTGCCGAGGAGATCATCGGCGACGCGCAGGTGGAGCGCGAGCTCGGCCGCAATTTCGGCGGCGGGCTCTACGAGCGCGAGCTCGACTACCTGGTCCGCAAGGAATGGGCGAGCGAGGCCGATGACGTGCTGTGGCGGCGCACCAAGTGCGGCCTGCACATGAGCACGGCCGAGCAGGCCGCGGTGGGCGACTACCTGGCGAGGCACTAGACCCCCGTGGAATGGTGGCTGGGCTACGCCGCGATAGGAGCGGCGGTCGGCTTTTTCGCCGGGATGCTCGGCATCGGCGGAGGCGCGATCATGGTGCCGCTGCTGGTGATGCTGTTCGAGGCGCAGGGGCTGCCCAGGACCCACATCCTGCACCTCGCGGTCGGCACCGGGATGGCGACGATTCTCTTCACCTCGGTGTCGAGCATGCGGGCGCACGCGGCGCGCGGCGCGATCCGCTGGGACATCGCGCGCAACATCACCCCGGGGATCCTCGCCGGCGGCCTCGTCGGCTCGTGGATCGCGAGCTTCATTCCGCCGCTCGTCTTCGCCGCGCTCTTCACCGCGGTGATCTACATCGCGGCGACCAACCTCCTCCTCGACCGCAAGCCCAAGCCCTCGCGAGCGCCGCCGGGCTTCGCGGGCATGACGGTGTTCGGCTTCGCGGTGAGCGCGCTGTCGGCGTTCGCGGCGATCGGCGGCGCGTTCCTGACCGTGCCCTTCATGCTCTGGTGCAACGTGCCTCTGCTGCAGGCGATCGGGACCGCCGCGGTGATCGGCTTTCCGATCGCGCTCTCGGGGACCATAGGATTCGTCGCCACGGGCCTGGGGCAGGCGGACCTGCCGCCCTACAGCGTGGGGTTTGTCTATCTACCGGGGATGGTTGGAATCGCCGCAGCGAGCATGCTGATGGCGCCGGTCGGCGCCGCCGCCGCACACCGGCTGCCGACGGTGTGGCTGAGACGCATCTTCGCCGTGCTGTTCTACGTGATGGCGACGCGGATGCTGCTCACTTTCGTGTGAGCCGCGGCGACGCGCTACGCGATGTACCAGAAATAATAGGTCACGAGCCCGAGCAGCGCGGTCAGCCAGTAGCCCGCGAGCGCCGCGCGCATCAAGGTCTTCCACCCGCCGAAGTGAAGGCCCTTCGGCAGCACGCCGTTCATCTGCAGCACGATCCACAGTCCGGCGAGCGCGGTGAGGGACCCGACCGCGGCGTGCAGCCAGGTGACGCCGATGCGCCAGTTGGCGAAATCCTCGGCCTGGATGATCCTCACGTCCCGCATCGAGCCCGCCATGATCAGGGCGATGAGGCCGATGTTGAGTGCGACCCAGGTCGTCTGGTTGATCTGGTGCGCGTCGATGTTGCCGCGGCGCGCGAGAACGAAGCCGTAAGTGACCCCGGCGACGAGGACGATCTCGAGAATCAGGTTGGCGTCGGCAATCAGCGGGCCCGGGCCGAAGAAGCCGCGCGAGCCCTCCATCCCAGAAAGCCAGATCCCGGCGATCCAGGCGAGCGAGCCCACCACCATGACCGCGGCGGTCGCAATGGCCGAACGCTTGTGGGGTGCCATGGCTCTCCTCTAGAAATGGCGCCTAGACGACGCCGCCGGCGCGCAGCCTGGCGATTTCGCCCTCGCTCAAGGCGAGCACCCCGCGCAGGATCTCCTCGGTGTGCTGCCCCAGCAGCGGCGGCGCGAGCTTGTGCTCGAGCGGCGTTCCCGAGAAGCGCATCGGGCTCGCTACCAGCGGCAGTTTCCCCGCGACCGGGTGCTCGAGCTCGATCCTCACGCCGCGCGCCTTCACCTGCGGCTCCTCGAACACCTGCGCGACGTCGTTGATGGGCCCGTTCGCCACGCCCGCCGCCTCGAGAGCATCGACCCATGCGTGCGTGGTCTTTTTCAGGAAGATCGCCTGCAACAGGCGCGTCAGCTCGGCGCGGTTCTCGACGCGCTTGCCGTTCGAGGCGAATCGGGAATCGTCGGCGAGCTCGGGGCAGCCGGCGACCTCGCAGAACTTGCGGTAGAGATTGTCGTTGCCGCAGGCGAGGATCACGCTGCCGTCCTTCGTCTTGAATGGCTGATACGGGACGATGTTCGGATGCAGGTTGCCGATGCGCTTGGGCGGCTTGCCCGTCGAGAAATAATTGGTGTTCTGGTAGGCGAGCAGCGCGATCTGCGAGTCGAGCAGCGCGAGATCGAGGTGCTGCCCGGCGCCGCTCTCGGCGCGGTGCGCGAGCGCGGCACAGATCGCGATCGAGGCGTACATGCCGGTGATGATGTCGGCGACGGGAACG
>JBGQKK010000186.1:0-5998 GCA_041499545.1 Gammaproteobacteria bacterium
ATCGTCGATGCGATCCCCGGAGGCGATCCTTTCAAGGCGCTCGAAGACCTGAATCACTGGCTGGAATCGGTGCGTGCCTGGCGGGGCTGCACGCACGATCACCGCGCCCAGCTGGTTCTGATGGTGGACGATGCGGCTCAAGGCCACCTGCGCAAGCTGCAGCGCGACTACCTGTCTTCGCCGCGACTGTCCAAGGTCCAGGAAAACCGCCTGTGGGCGGCGATCCGAGAGTCGTACCGCCAATCCGCGCTCGCCTTCGCCACGTGCGTCGATGTCTTCGTCACCGGCCAGAAGGGCTGGGAGGATCTCAAGCCGAGCATGGCGCTGCTCACGGTGCGGGCCTTGCGCGCCGCCGCGGGGCAGATGAAGTGGCAATACGTGCGCTACGGCCTCCAGGACTACTCCTTGTGGGGCATGGTCGCCAAGATTTATGCGTTCGCGGAAAGCCGCAAGTACGCCGATGCGAAAGTCGCGGCCTACCCGGGGATCCCCGAGACGACTTCGGCAGAGCAGGAATTCCTCAAGGCGGTGATGCTCGCGGTGGCGTCTCCGGACAGCCTGCTGCCGGTGGAGATCGAGCTGGTCGAGCGACTGATCGCGCATCTCATCGGGTCGTTCGGGGTCGCTCCCAGGCAGCAGCCCGACGCCGCCTACTGGATCGACCTTGCCGCGAACCAGCCGCCGGTGCGTCTCGCGAGGAGCCCCGACGCCGTTCCGACCCTGCGATTTTTCGCCGCGGGCGCCGCGGTGAACCAGATCAGACAGCTGATCCAGTTCGTGAAACAGACGAACGCGATCCCCTCGGGCGTCAACCTGGGAGCGAACTATGAGCCCGAGGTGGTCCTCGAGGTCCTCGATCACTTGGCGCTGTGCTGGTCTGCGCAGCCGCCGCAGAGGACGGCACCGCGTCACAGAGTCAAGTCCCGAGTCACGATCACTTACGGCTTCGACGGAGTGCTCTCGGCTCTCGATCCCGGGGGCGATGCGCTGTTCGACCCCGAGAAGATCGAGAGCTGGATAGTCGAGAACGTCAGCACCGGAGGTTTCGGCGCGATCGTGCCGCAGTTGAGGGGCGACTGGCTGAAGATCGGACGGCTTCTCGGGCTTCAGCCCGAAGGCGGCTCCAATTGGATCGTCGGCGTGGTGCGGCGCTTTCAGCGTGATCCGACGCACACGGGAGCGGTCGGCATCCAGACCCTCGGCCGGGCTGCGCAACCCGTGCCCGTGCGGGTGGTGAGCGGTCAGAGGGGGGCAAGCCGGGACACCGAGACGGCGATCCTGCTCAATCCCATCGACTCCAGGGCCGAGGCGCAGTTGCTGCTGCGCAGCGCCGTCCTAGCTCCCGGCCAGAACCTTCGCCTCGAGCAGGATGGCAAGGACTACCTGCTGCTGCCCACCGGAGCGATGGAACGCGGCGACGACTACGACCTCGTGCGTTGCCGTACGATGACGCGCGACGCGGGCGAATAGCGGCTTCGGTTTCCTAGGCGAGGACCTCTCGCAGCCAAGCGCCGATGTCGGTCACTTCCTCGGCGCAGACCGAGTGCGGCATCGGATACTCCCGCCATTCCACCGCGTAGCCGAAGGACTGCAACACCCCGCGCGACTGCTCGGCGCGCGCGAGCGGGACGATCGGGTCATAGCTGCCGTGGGCCATGAAGACCGGCACGTCGCGATTCGCCGCGCTCGCCTCGGCGGAGAACTTGTCGGCGATCGGCAGGTAGCTCGACAAGGCCATGATGCCCGCGAGGCGCTCGGGATGGCGCAGCCCTGTCTGCAGCGCGATCGCCCCGCCCTGCGAGAAGCCGGCGAGCACCAGTCGCCTCGCCGCCGTGCCGCGCTCCTTTTCACGCGCGATCAGGGCTTCGATCAGACGCTGCGAGGCGCGCACCCCGTTCTCGTCCTCGCGGCGTATCGCGCCGTCGGTGATGTCGTACCAGGCGCGCATGCGCATGCCGCCGTTGATCGTGACGGGCTGAATCGGCGCGTGCGGGAACACGAAGCGAATCGCCGCCTTCGGCAAGGTCAGGGCCGGCACGATGGAGGCGAAATCGTTGCCGTCGGCGCCCAGCCCGTGCAGCCAGATGATGCTGGCCGAGGGGTTCTTTGCGGTCTCGATCTCGATTGCGTCCAGGTAATCGCTCATGCGCGCTTCGCAGCTCAGTCCTTCTTCGGCCGGATCGCGGACTTGGGACGAAAAGCCTTCACCACCTCCTCGCGAGTCTCGATGTAGGGACCGCCGATCAGATCGATGCAATAGGGAACGGCGGCGAAGATGCCGGCGACGATCTGCTCGCCGTCCTTGTTCTTGAGGCCCTCGAGCGTTTCGCGGATCGCCTTGGGCTGGCCGGGCAGGTTGATGAGGAGCGAGCCCTTGCGCACCACGGCGACCTGCCGCGAGAGGATCGCGGTGGGCACGAACTCGAGGCTGATCCTGCGCATCTGCTCGCCGAAACCCGGCATGAGCTTGTCGGCGACGGCGAGCGTCGCCTCGGGCGTGACGTCGCGCGGCGCGGGTCCGGTGCCTCCGGTGGTCAGCACCAGATGGCAGCCCTCGCGATCGACCAGCTCGATCAGCGTCGATTCGATCACCGGGCGCTCGTCCGGAATGAGGCGCTTCTCGGTACGCCAGGGGCTCGCCATGGCGCGAGAGAACCATTCTTCGAGCGCGGGAATGCCCTCGTCCCTGTATACGCCGCGGGAAGCGCGGTCGCTGATCGACACGAGCCCGATGAGCAGTTCGTCGCCTGCTGCAGTCATGCGCGCAAGTATAAAGGGCGTACCGGTCGCGGCAAAGTCAGGCCGCGTCGTCCTCGTGCGCGGAATCGACCACGATTTCGCGAAGCGCCTTGAACAGCTCGCGATAGGCGCGCGGCGGCGACCCCGCGCCGCGCTCCTCGCGCGCCTTGCGTGCGAGCGCGCGCAGGCGCCTCGCGTCTATCCCGGGATGGGCGCCGGCCAGCTCGTCGACCGCATCCTCGTTCTCGAGCAATCGGTCGCGCCAGCGCTCGACGCGGTGCTGCCGCGCGGTGTGCTCGGCGGAGATTCCGTCCCACACCTTGAGCTTCTCGCGGATCGGGCCGGGGTCGACCGAGCGCATGAGCCTGCCGATGTACTGCATCTGCCGCCGCCGCGCCTCGTGCTTGGTCATGCCCCGCACCTGCTCGATCGCCTGGTGCAGGTCCTCGGGAAGCCTGACCGAGGCGAGTTGCTCGGAGTTGAGCTCGACCAGGCGCGCGCCCAACGCCTGCAGCTCGTGCATTTCGCGCTTGCGCTGGGTCTTGCTGGGTTTTTCCTCGTCTTGCACGTTCCGGGAGCCGAGATGGACTGATATATCATAGCGTCTTTCCCAAGACGTTCCCGCATGGCGCAAACCCGCTTTTCGCACGATCTCGATGCCTTGAAGACGATCGCCGCCGACGCCCTGACGCACTCCGCGCAAAAAGGCGCGAGCGCCTGCGAAGCCGAGGCCTCCGACGGCTACGGACAGACCGTGACGGTGCGCAAGGGCGAGGTGGAGACGATCGAATACAACCGCGACAAGAGCCTCGGAGTCACCGTTTACGTCGGCAAGCGCAAGGGCTACGCGAGCACGGCCGATTTTGCCGCGCGCGCGATTCGCGACACGGTCGAGGCGGCCTTGACGATCGCGCGCTTCACCGCGGAGGACGTAGCGGCGGGGCTTCCCGACCCCGAGGAGCTCGCCAGCCATCCCGGCGACCTCGATCTCTTTCATCCCTGGAATCCGCCGGTCGAGCAGGCGATCGAGATCGCGAAGGCCTGCGAGGCCGCCGCTTTTCGGCTGGACAAGCGGGTGGTGAACTCCGAGGGCGCGAGCGTTTCCTGCCAGCAGTGGCATTTCGCGCTCGGCAACAGCCACGGCTTCATGGAGGGCTTCCCGACGTCGCGGCACAGCATCTCCTGCGCGGTGATTGCGGCCGAGAACGGCCAGATGCAGCGCGACGACTGGTATGTCGCGCAGCGCTCTGCGCGCGACCTCGCCAAGCCCGAAGCGGTCGGCGACTACGCGGGAAGGCGCGCCCTCGCGCGCCTTCGCAGCCGCAAGATCGGAACGGTCCAGGCCCCGGTGCTGTTCGAAGCGCCGGTGGCGAACGACCTGGTGGCGACCTTCGTCTCCGCGGCGAGCGGCGGCAATCTCTACCGCAAGGCCTCGTTCCTGCTCGACGCCCTCGGCAAGGAGGTGTTCTCGCGCATCGTCACCCTCGTCGAGCGCCCCCACTTGCCGCGCGCGCAGGCGAGCTCGTGGTACGACGACGAGGGCGTGGCCACGCGCGATCGCGACGTGGTAAGGGACGGCGCGCTGCGCGGCTACTTTCTGGGCAGCTACTCCGCGCGCAAGCTCGGCATGAAGACCACCGGCAGCGCGGGCGGCAATCACAATCTGATCCTGCAGGGCGGCGACCTCGATCTTCCCGGATTGATCCGGAAAATGGGCCGCGGGCTGCTGGTCACCGAGCTGATCGGCTTCGGGGTGAATCTCGTGACCGGCGACTACTCGCGCGGCGCCGCGGGCTACTGGGTGGAGGGCGGCGAGATCCGGCACCCGGTCGAGGAGGTCACCATCGCGGGCAACCTGCGCGACATGTTCCGTTCGGTCGCCGCGATCGGGTCGGACGCGCTCACGCGCGGCTCGCGCACCACGGGATCGATCCTCGTCGAGGGCATGACCATCGCCGGAAATTGAAAACCCCTCCGGCCGCGGGCGTATAATCGGCCGGGTTTGTCAAACCGAGGAGGGCATCCATGAAAAGACGCGATTTCATCAAGACGGCTGGATTGGGCGCAGCCGCCGGGGCGGGACTGGTCACGGCCGCGCAGGCGATGGCGCAGCAGACTTCCGGCCTGCCGAGCCTTCAATGGCGCATGGCGGCGAGCTGGCCCAAGAGCCTGGATACCCTTTTCGGAGGCGCCGAGCTGGTGTGCAAGCGCGTCGGCGAGATCACCGACGGAAAATTCCAGATCCGCACTTTTGCGGCGGGGGAAATCGTTCCGGCGCTGCAGGTGCTCGATGCGGTGCAGGCGGGAACGGTCGAGCTCGGCCATACCGCCACCTATTATTACTTCGGCAAGGATCCCACCTTCGCTCTGGGGACCGCGGTGTGCTTCGGCATGAACACGCGCCAGCAGAACTCCTGGTGGTACGTCGGCGGAGGCAAGGAGGCAATGGCCCCTTTGTTCAGCGAATACGGCTGCGTCGCGCTCCTCGCCGGCAACACCGGCTGCCAGATGGGCGGCTGGTTCCGCAAGGAGATCAAGTCGGTCGCGGACCTGAAGGGTCTGAAGTTCCGCATCGGCGGCATGGCGGGCCTGGTGCTCGCCAAGCTCGGCGTGGTGCCGCAGCTGATCGGCGCGCCGGACATCTACCCGGCGCTGGAGAAAGGCACGATCGACGCTGCCGAGTGGGTGGGGCCCTACGACGACGAGAAGCTCGGCTTCAACAAGGTCGCCAAGCATTACTACTACCCGGGCTTCTGGGAAGGCGGCCCGATGCTGATGACGCTCGTCAACGAGAAGAAGTGGAACGAGCTGCCCAAGCCCTACCAGGCGGCGCTGATGGCGGCTTGCGGCGAGGTAAACTCGTGGATGCCGGCCAAGTACGACGAGCTGAATCCACAGGCGCTGCGCCGGCTGATCGCGAGCGGGACGAACCTGCGTCCCTTCCCGCGCTCGGTCATGGAAGCGTCCGAGAAGGCCGCCTACGAGCTCTACGACGAGCTCAAGCCGAAGAGCAAGCACTGGGCGGCGGTCTATCCGCAGTGGAAGAAATTCCGCGACGAGCAGTTCCTGTGGTTCCGCGTCGCCGAGTCGACCTACGACAACTACGCGTTCAACTCCAACCTTGGCGCGGGCAAGTGACGCCCTACCATTCCGCTTTCTTAGACCCCTATCAACATCGGTCGATTCGGTTTTTTCGCCACCACGACATTCTTCCGCTTGAGCCACGCCTCCACCACATCCCAGATCGGCGTGCCGCTCG
>JBGQKK010000187.1:0-5997 GCA_041499545.1 Gammaproteobacteria bacterium
GCGCTGGGAGGCGACGGTGGCGCTGCCGCGCGGAGCGACCGAGCTCGAGCGGGTCACCGACGTGGTCGGGCTGCCGGTGGTTGCCGAGCGGGAAGTGTGCGCGGTGGCCTTCCAGGGCCGGATCGGCTGCTTCGACGGCGCGAACGGAAACCCTCTGTGGTCGCGCGAGCTGTCGAGCACCGCGGGGTTGGCGCTTGATGCGCGCTACGTCTTCGTGAGCGACGAGAAGGGCGCGGTACAGGCCCTGGATCGGGCCGGCGGCGCGACGATCTGGAAGCAGGATCGCTTGTTCCTGAGGCGCCTCAGCGCGCCGCTCGCGCTCGGGGACGTCGTGGCGGTCGGCGACGTCGAGGGATACGTGCACTTCCTGTCGCGCGAGACCGGCGCCTTCGTCGGTCGAGTCGCCACCGACGGCACCCCGATCCGAGCGTCCATCCTGCGGCTCGAGCAGGGTTTTCTGGTGCAGACGCAAGAGGGCAATCTCTACGCCCTGAGTCTGCGGTAAATGATCCCGTGAAGCCCACGCTGGTGATCGTCGGCAGGCCCAACGTCGGCAAGTCCACCCTGTTCAACCGGCTGACGCGAACCCGCGACGCTCTGGTGGCGGACGTTCCGGGTTTGACTCGCGACCGCCATTACGGCGCCGGGCGGCTCGGCCGACGCGGGTATCTGGTGGTCGATACCGGAGGGCTGGAGCCGGAGGCGCAGGGCGTGTTCGTCGAGATGGCCAAGCAGGTCAGAACCGCGATTGCCGAAGCCGATGTCGTGCTGCTCGTCACCGACGCCCGCGAAGGCCTCACGACCCGGGACCGGACCATCGCAGAGGAGCTGCGTCGCACCGGGCGGCGCGTGCTCCTCGCGGTCAACAAGAGCGAGGGCATGAATGCGGAAGTCGCGAAAGCCGAGTTTCACGAGCTGGGCCTGGGTGCGCCGCACGCGATTTCCGCCGAGCACGGCGAGGGCGTGAGCGATTTGGTGGACGCGGCGCTCGCCGGCTTTCCCGAAGAGGAAGATCGCGAAGAGGCCGACGACGCAATTCGAATCGCCGTGGTCGGGCGCCCCAACGCGGGAAAGTCCACCCTCGTCAACACGCTCGTGGGCGAAGAACGGGTCGTCACGTTCGATCAGCCCGGCACCACGCGCGACGCGATCGACGTCGAGTTCACGATAAAGGGGCGCCACTACGTTCTCGTCGACACGGCCGGGTTGAGGCGGCGCGGCAGGGTCTTCGAGAGCGTCGAGAAGTTTTCCGTGGTGAAGACCTTGCAGGCGATCGATAGCTGCAACGTCGCCATCCTCGTCCTCGACGCGCAAAGCGAGATCGCCGATCAGGACGCCCACATCGCCGGGTTCATCCTCGAGCGAGGACGCGCCGTGGTGGTGGCGGTGAACAAATGGGACGGGCTGGAGAGCGATGCGCGCGACACGGCGAAGCGCGCGATCGCGCGCAAGCTGAAGTTCCTGTCGTTCGCGCACTTTCACTACATCTCGGCGCGCGAAGGCCGCGGCATCGCCGGAGTGCTCGCGTCGGTCGACGCGGCGTACCGCGCGGCCATGACGAAGCTGCCCACTCCAAGGCTAACGCGCGCCCTTATCGCCGCAGTAGCGAAGCAGGCGCCGCCGCGCTCGGGGCTCTCGCGGCCCAAGCTGCGCTACGCGCATCAAGGAGGAAGCAATCCGCCGATCGTCGTCGTGCACGGCAGCGCGCTCAGCGCCGTATCGGGAAGCTACCGTCGCTACCTCGAGGCGGATTTTCGACGGGTGTTCCGTCTCGAGGGTACGCCGCTGCGGATCGAATTCAAGAGCGGCAGGAACCCTTTCGTCGACGGTCGCTCTAAGCGTGAGCGTTAGGCGGCCGGGCGCGCGTAAGCTACGGATTCCAAAGCGCCGGGAGCCCACTTAGTACATTGGCATTTTCCGAAAAACCCGATACAGTAGTAGACCAAATAAGACCGGGGTAAGCCATGAGCAACAAAGGACAATTGCTACAAGATCCGTTCCTGAATGCCCTTCGCAAAGAACACGTTCCGGTGTCGATCTATCTGGTCAACGGGATCAAGCTGCAGGGCCAAATCGAGTCCTTCGACCAGTACGTCGTGCTCCTCAAGAACACCGTGACGCAGATGGTCTACAAGCACGCCATCTCCACGGTCGTTCCCTCGCGTGCGGTCAACCTGGCGGTCGATCATTCCGCTCCAGAGAGCTGAGCTCGCCGCGTTTCCGCCGCTGATCGGACTCGATGGCTGAGCGTTCGTCGGGCGGCGAGGACGCGGTGCTCGTCGCGCTGGACTTCGGCGTGGCGGGCTACGCCGACGGTATGGAGGAACTCGGACTGCTTGCCGCGAGCGCCGGGATACGCGCCCGGGCCGTGGTGCGGGGGCGCCGCGACCGGCCCGACCCGGCGCATTTCGCAGGTTCCGGAAAAGTCGAGGAGATCAAGCGGGTCCTGAAAGAGCAGAATGCCTCGCTGGCGATCTTCAACCACGCGCTGTCGCCGGTTCAGGAGCGCAATCTCCAAAAGGCGCTCGGCTGCCCGGTGGTCGATCGCACGCGGCTCATCCTCGACATCTTCGCGCAGCGCGCAAAGAGCCACGAGGGCAAGCTCCAGGTCGAGCTGGCGCAGCTCGAGCACGCGGCGACGCGGCTGGTGCGCGGCTGGACGCACTTGGAGCGCCAGCGCGGCGGCAGGGGTTTTCTCTCGGGCATGGGTGAAACCCAGCTCGAGGTGGACCGGCGCCTGATCGGGACGCGCGTGAAGGTCCTGAAGGACAAGCTCGCCAAGCTGCGCCGGAGGCGCGAGGTGCAGCGGCGCGCCAGGGAGCGCGGCCGGGCCTTCACGGTTTCGCTCGTGGGTTACACCAACGCCGGCAAGTCGACGCTGTTCAATGCGCTGACTCGCGCAGGCGCGCTTGCCGAGGACCGCCTGTTCGCCACGCTCGATACGACGACGCGCAGGCTCTACCTGCCCGAAGCCGGGAACGTCGCCATTTCCGACACCGTCGGCTTCATCCGCGACCTGCCGCATACGCTGGTCGCCGCCTTTCGGGCGACGCTCGAGGAGGCGATCCACGCGGACCTGCTGCTGCACGTGGTCGATGCGGCAAGCGACGCCCGCGAGGCGCAGGTCGAGGAGGTCGACAAGGTTCTCGCCGAGATCGGGGCGGCGTCGATTCCCCGGGTTCTGGTGTGGAACAAGATCGACCGCAACGGCCTCCAGCCGGGAATCGACCGCGACGAATATGATAGAATTCGCCGCGTTCGTCTAAGCGCAAAGACGGGCGACGGCGTGGATGGTCTGCGCCGAGCCCTGATCGAGGCGACCGCCTCGAAGACATCTCCGGCGAGCCCGCCAAAATCGATGGATGTGCAGCGCCTAGCGGCCGAAGCTTAGGGGCTGCGTAGGGGGGGATGTCGTTTGTCGCGGAGCTGGGATTCTTATGTCACTGAATGACCCGCAATGGGGCAAGCGAGGCGGCGGCAACGAAGGGCCGCCCGACCTCGACGAGATGTGGCGCACCTTCAACCGCAAGCTGAACGGCCTGTTCAGCCGGCGCTCGGGGGGAGGCTCGGACTCGGGTGAGCCGCCGAACATGCGGCAACTCGGCGGAGGCGCCGGCCTGATCTTCCTGGTCGTGCTGCTTGCCTGGCTGGCGAGCGGCTTCTACATCGTCGTCGAAGGCCAGCGCGGCGTGGTGCTCACTTTCGGAAAATTCTCGGAGGTCACGACCTCCGGGCTGCACTGGCGCTTGCCGTATCCGTTCCAGAGCAATGAGATCGTCGATCTGACCGGCGTGCGCACCGTCGAGGTGGGCTATCGCAACAACGTGAAGACCAAGGTGCTGCGCGAGTCGCTCATGCTCACCGACGACGAGAACATCACCGATATCCAGTTCGCGGTCCAGTATATCCTGAAGGATCCCGTGGACTACCTGTTCACCAACCGCCGGCCGGAAGATACGGTGCTCCAGGCGGCGGAAAGCGCGTTCCGGGAAATCGTCGGCAAGAGCAAGATGGACTTCGTGCTCTACGAAGGTCGCGAGCAGATCGCGGTATCGGCCCAAACCCTGATGCAACAGATTCTCGATCGCTACAAGACGGGCATCTCGATCAGCAAGGTGACCATGCAGAACGCCCAGCCGCCGGAGCAGGTGCAGGCGGCGTTCGACGACGCGGTGCGCGCCAAGCAGGACCTCGAGCGGCAAAAGAACGAGGGACAGGCGTATTTCAACGACGTCGTGCCGAAAGCGCGTGGTACCGCTTCGCGGCTGACCGAGGAAGCCAACGGCTATCGCCAGAGCGTCATCGCCAACGCCGAAGGCGAGGCCTCGCGTTTCAGGCAGATCCTGGTCGAGTACAACAAGGCGCCCCAGGTGACTCGCGACAGGCTCTACTTGGACATGGTCCAGCAGATCCTCGCGAGCACCTCGAAGATACTGATCGACGCCAAAGCCGGAAGCAATCTTCTGTACCTGCCGCTCGACAAGATCATCCAGATGTCCGCGGCCGGCGCCTTGCCCGAGGGGCAGGCCTCGTTGCCCTCGACGCGCGCCACCGAGCCGCCGCCGGCCCCCGACACGGGCGCTCGGTCGCGGGACGCCCTGCGCGGGCGGGAGCGGGGAGAGCGGCCGTGAGCAACCGTCTCGGGGTCGTTCTTGCGATCATTGTCGTCGCGCTCGTGCTCGTGACCGTGTCCGTGTTTACCGTGGACCAGCGCCAGCGGGCCATCGTGTTCCAGCTCGGCGAGATCAAGGATATGATCGACGAGCCCGGTCTGCACTTCAAGTTTCCGCTGATCCAGAACGTGCGCTACTTCGACAAGCGCATCCTGACGCTGGATACGCCCGACACCGAGCGCTTCATCACCTCGGAGAAGAAGAACGTCCTCGTCGATTCCTTCGTCAAGTGGCGCATACAGGACTTGCGGCAGTATTGGATCAGCGTGCAAGGCGATGAGCAGCGCGCGCAGACGCGCTTGTCGCAGACCGTCAACGCGGCGCTGCGCGAAGAGTTCGGCAAGCGCACCGTGCACGACGTGGTGTCGGGCGAGCGCGACGACATCATGCGCATCGTGCGCAACAAGGTGGAGGACGACGTCGCCAAGATCGGCGTGCAGATCGTCGATGTCCGGATCAAGCGCATCGAGTTGCCGCAGGAGGTAAGCGAAGCCGTGTATCGTCGCATGGACGCGGAGCGCAAGAGCGTCGCGGCCGAGCTTCGCTCGCAGGGCTTCTCGGCCGCGGAGAAAATCCGCGCGGAAGCCGACCGTACGCGTCAGATCATCATCGCGGAGGCCTACCGCGACGCCCAGCGCGTGAAGGGCGAAGGCGACGCCAAGGCTACCGCCATCTATGCACGTGCGTTCAACGAGAATCCCGAGTTCTATTCCTTCTACCGGAGCCTGGACGCCTACCGCGCCAGCTTCAAGAACAGGAGCGACGTCCTGGTGCTCGATCCCAATTCGGAGTTCTTCAAGTATTTCAGGAACCCCGGAAAGGGCGGCAAGTGAATGGGCACCACGTTCGTCATGGCGTTCGCCTTGATGCTGATCATCGAGGGCGTCCTGCCGTTTCTGCTCCCGAAGTTGTGGCGCGAAACCTTCCGCCGCATCACGGAATTCACTGACGGGCAGATCCGTTTCTTCGGGCTGTCCTCGATGCTGGCCGGCCTGCTGATCCTCTATTTCGTCCGCTAGGCGCGCCGTGCGCAACTGGCTTCTCCCGGAAAAGCTCGAAGACATCCTGCCTCCGCAGGCGCAGCGCATCGACCGCATGCGCACGACGCTGCTCGAGCTGTTTCGGGTTCACGGCTACGAGCTGGTCATTCCCCCCATGCTCGAATACATGGAGTCGCTCCTGACGGGGACCGGGCACGATCTCGACCTGCGCACCTTCAAGCTGGTGGACCAGCTGTCGGGCAGGATGATGGGCGTGCGCGCGGACATTACCCCTCAAGTTGCGCGCATCGACGCGCACCTGCTGAACCGCAAGGGCCTTACGC
>JBGQKK010000188.1:0-5988 GCA_041499545.1 Gammaproteobacteria bacterium
CTGCGGGCAAGGGTCGGTGACCTGAGCCATGTTGCCCCAGGGCAGCGGGATGCCGTTGCCGCGGTACACCGCGCGCAGATATCCGGGCGGATAGGCATCGAAGAAATGCCAGTAGGGATAGGGGGACACCTTGGTCATGCGCCGCATCACCAGCGCGGGTGTGAGCTGGATCTTTTCCCCGGACTCGACCCGGTAGGACTCGCGCGCGAGGAACCTCCGGAAGGGAACCTTGGGAGCGAGCAGCGCGCCCGCGAAGAAACTGCACTCGAAATCGCGCCAGGCGTGCAGGACATCACGCGCGTTCATGCCGGCGGTGAATTCCGCGCCTTCGGGGCTGCCGCCCATCTCTCCGCCGGTGGCGTGCGCCGACTTGAGGCCGTCGCCTTCGTGCAGCACCTTGTGGCCCAGGTGCGAGGCGAGATCGAACTTAAGGCGCGCGGGGTCCGCCTGCAGCTCGCGGTTCAGGTAGACAGTGTGCGGCGCCTCGAAAAACGAGCGCACCATGCTGCGCAACTCGCGGTCCTTGTCCTGCGCGAGCAGGGGCTTGCGGTCGAACCAGCGCAGGGTGAGGCCGTGGTGCTTGCAGTGCTGCATCAGGTCGTCCACGTCGAGCGGGAACTTCCGCTCGCCGACGTTTTCCGCCGCCCGCTCGAGATCGGGAAAGTCGTTGCGCGACATCTCCTGGTGCGAGCGGATCAGCAAGTGCGCGAACTGCCGTCCGGTGGTTCCGGTCTGCGCCAGCAGCTCGGGAATCGCCGCCTGCAGGAGATCCTTCGAGAACAGGAACGCGGGCTCGAGGGGCACGCTCGCGGCCCCGCCGGCGCGCTGCTGGGGCGCAGGCGATTCCGTTTCCGGATTGTCGTCCAGAAACCATCGCGCCTCGCGCTGGAACAGCGACGACAGCAGACCGAGCACGTCCTCCGATGGAACGCGCTTTCCGCTCTCGATCATGCTCAGGTAGGAGACCGACGGTGCGGCGCGGGAATCCAGCTGGATGCAGCGCGCCGACAGCTCCTCCAGCGTCAGCCCGTTGCGCTTCCGCAGGGCGCGCAGCTTCACGCCCAGAAAATGGCTCTTGCGAGTGTGCAGGCTCACGCGGCTCCGGGAGAAGGGTGTGAAATTAACAGTGTGAAATTTCCATAGTCAAATTTGCCTTATTGCTAGCTTATGATGCGCCGCATCAGGGCTGATGTACAGCCCGGCTCGAACGGAGGCTCAGATGACCTACCGCGTACTCGTTCTTGGGGCCTCGTACGGCTCCCTCTTCGGCACCAAGCTCCTGATGGCGGGGCACAGCGTGTCGCTCGTCTGCACCCGCGATACCGCCGAGCTCATCAATCGCGAAGGCACCCGAGTGCGCTTCCCGGTCAGCGGCCGCGAGCCGCATCTCGAGGTCGCTTCGCGGGAGCTGCCGGGCGTGCTCTCCGCGTACACGCCGGACGAAGTGGATCCCGGCGCGTTCGATCTCGTGGTGCTCGGCATGCAGGAGGCGCACTACGGCGCGCAAGGCGTGCGGGAGCTGATGCGTCGCATCGCGCGCTCGCGCAAGCCCTGCCTGGCGATCATGAACATGCCGCCCCTGCCATACCTCAAGCGCATCCCGGGGCTTGCGACGAGGCCCCTGGAGCCTTGCTACGCGAATGTCGCGGTCTGGGACGGCTTCGATCCCGCACTGATGACGCTCGCGAGCCCCGATCCCCAGGCGTTCCGTCCGGCGGGTGAGCCGAAGAACGTTCTGCACGTGGGACTTGCCACCAATTTCAAGGCGGCGCGCTTCGAGTCCGACGAACCCACGGCGCTCCTGCGCAGCCTCGAGGCCGGCATCGAGCAGGCCCGCTTTTCCTCGGGCTACGAGGAGATAGCGGTTCCGGTAAAGCTCAAGGTGCACGATTCCGTCTTCGTACCGCTCGCCAAGTGGCCGATGCTGATCACCGGCAACTACCGCTGTATCCGGCAAAACGACATGATCCCGATCCGCGAGGCGGTGCACGGCGACATCGATGAGTCCCGCAGGATCTACGATTGGGTCGCGGGACTGTGCACCGGGCTCGGTGCCGAATCCTCGGACCTCGTTCCCTTCGAGAAATACGCCAAGGCCGCCGAGACCCTCGGCAAGCCTTCCTCCGCGGCGCGCGCGCTCTTTGGCGGCGCCGAGCACATCGAGCGGGTCGACAGTCTGGTGCGGCGCATCGCCCGCCAGCGGGGGCTGCAGTGCGACGCGTTGCACGAGATCGTCGCGCGCGTGGACGAGCGCCTGAAGGGGAACCGCTCGGCCGCCGAGCGGCCGTTCTTCGTTCCGAGCGCCGCGCTCGCGACCTAGTGGGCGGGCTGTAGCGCGAGGTAGATGAGGAGCGCGACGAGGAGCGCGCCCGCGACCCACCAGGCGGGATGGATCCTGCGGCGAGCCGCGGCACCCTCCGGCGGCTTGGCAGCGGGCCCCGCGAGCTTTTCGTTGAACGCGGTAAAGAAGTCGTCCGCCATCTTTCTCGCCACCCCGTCGATGAGGCGCGATCCGACCTGAGCGAGCTTGCCGCCGACGCTCGCGTTGGCGGTGTAGCGCAGTCGAGTCGCAGCGCCTTCGGTCTCGAGGGCGACTTTGGCGCCGCCCTTGCCGAACCCCGCCGCGCCGCCCGAGCCTTCGAAGGAGAGTGAGTAGGAGTTCGGCGGGTTGAGGTCGGACAGCAGGAGCTTGCCGTTGAACTTCGCCTTGACGGGGCCGACCGCTGCAACCAGGGCGACGCGGTATTCGTTTTCCGACACTTTCTCGATCGACTCGCAACCCGCGATGCAGGCCTTGAGCACCTCGGGATCGTTCAATCCGCGCCAGACTTCCGCCTGCGGCACGGGGATGAGTTGTTCGCCGGTCATTTCCATGGGAGCTCCGTTCTGCGATACGCGCCACCCAAGCATAGTCTATCCGGCCGCCTCCGGTAAAATAGCGGCCATGCGTTCCATCATCCAAGCGGCGGTGCTCGCCGCGGCGTCGCTGTCGTGCGGGACCGCCTGGACGCAACAGGCGTGGCCCGCCAAGACCGTCCGCATCGTCGTGCCGTTCGCACCGGGCGGAACCGCCGACACGCTGGGGCGGCTGGTATCGCAAAAGCTCGGCGAGAGCCTGAAGGAGAATTTCGTCATCGAGAACCGCGGCGGGGCCGGGGGCGTGATCGGCTCGGAGCTCGTCGCCAAGGCCGCGCCCGACGGCTATACCCTGGTCGTCTCCGGGGTCGCCTCGCATTGCATCGCGCCGGCCCTCTCGAAGAATTTCCCGTTCGACCCGGTCAAGGACTTCACCCACATCGCTCTGTTCGGCGGGCCGCCCGGCGTCCTCGTCGTCAATCCCGCCGTCCCCGCGCAGGACCTGAAGCAGTTCATCGCCTACGCGAAGAACGAGGCCGGCAAGCTCGCCTATGGCTCTCCGGGAAACGGCACGCAGGGGCACCTGATCGCCGAGCAGCTCAAGCAGGTCGCCGCAATCGAAATGACCCATGTCCCCTACAAGGGCGCGAGCCTCGCGGTCGCCGATCTGATCGCGGGGCACGTGCCGGTCACCTCCACGACGCTGACGACCGCCGCGACGCAGATCAAGGCGGGCAAGGCGCGCGCCCTCGCGGTCAGCTCGGCGAAGCGCGTTCCAGACTTTCCCGACGTGCCGACTTTCGCCGAGCTGGGGTATCCTGAGCTGACCGCCTCGATTTGGTTTTCGCTCTCCGGGCCCGCCGGAATGCCGCCGGAGATCGTGAACCAGCTGAACGCCGAGGTGCGGCGCGCGCTGCATCTACCCGACGTGCGCGAGCGGCTGCGCCCCGAGGGCATCGAGCCCGGCGATCTCGATCCGCGGCAATTCACCGCGTTCGTGGCTTCGGAGCTGAAGCGCTGGGCTCCCATCGTGCGCGCGTCCGGCGCCCGAGCCGACTAGAGGAAATCATCATGCTGATGCAGGAACAGAGCGAGCAACTGACGCGCACGGATCGGGGCACCCTGATGGGGGACCTGTTCCGGCGCTACTGGATCCCGGCGCTGCATGCCTGGGAGATCGCCGAGCCCGACTGCGCGCCCGTGCGCGTGCAGCTCCTGGGAGAGAAGCTGGTCGTTTTTCGGGACAGCGAAGGGAGCATCGGCGTGATCGACGAGTTCTGCGCGCACCGGGGCGTGTCGCTGTGGTTCGGCAGGAACGAGGAGTGCGGCCTGCGCTGTCCCTACCACGGATGGAAGTTCGACGTGAACGGGCAGTGCGTGGACCTGCCCTCCGAGCCCGACATGGCGGCCCGCATCAAGCTGAAGTCCTACCCGGCGATCGAGCGCGGCGGCGTCGTGTGGATCTACATGGGACCGGCGCAGCTCAAGCCCGAGCCGCCCGAGCTGGAATGGGTGAGGGTATCTGCGGAGCGCCGTTTCGTTTCGAAGCGCCTGCAGGAATGCAACTACCTGCAGGCCATGGAAGGGGGGATCGATTCGAGCCATGTATCGTTCCTGCATTCGGGCGAGCTGAACACCGATCCCCTGTTCAAGGGCAGCAGGGCGAACCAGTACAACCTGGACGACCGGATGCCCGTTTTCGAGGTGGTCGACTTCGACGGGGGCCTGCTGATCGGGGCGCGGCGCAAGGCCGAGCAGGGCAAGTACTACTGGCGCATCACGCCGTGGATCATGCCCTGGCACACGATCATTCCGCCGCGCGCGGGGCATCCTCTGGGCGCCCACGCCTGGGTGCCGGTCGACGACGAGCACTGCTGGGCCTGGAGCATCAACTATCATCCGAGTCGCGCGCTTTCCGCCTCCGAGGTGAGCGCGATGAAGGACGGCGCCGGAATCCACGTGAAATACGTTCCCGGCACTTTCGTTCCGCTCGCGAACAAGTCGAACAACTACCTGATCGACCGGGCGGTGCAGAAGGTCGGGCGCTCCTACAGCGGCGTCGAGGGCATCGCGATGCAGGACGCCTCGCTGCAGGAGTCGATGGGCCCGATCCAGAACCGCACCCGGGAGAACCTCTGCCTCACCGACAAGGGGATCGTCGGAACGCGCAGCAGGCTGCTGCGTGCGGCCAAGGCGAACCGCGAGGGCAAGCCCGTTCCCGGCCTCGACCCGGCCTCGCAGCACGTGCGCAGCTGCGCGATCGAGTTGCCGGTCGGCGAGCACTACAAGGAAGGCGCGAAGCACGGTTTGTTTCCCGAGCTCGATACCGATCCGGTGTCGGTGTAGCAGGAAAAGTGGCGCGGCTCCAGCTGTCCCTCGCCTGCTGGGACTACGATAGGACGCGCGCGCTCGCCGACGGGAGCGTGCGGCCGGACGGCATCGATCTCGTCTACAACAACCTGTACGTCGAGGAAACCTTCTTCCGGATGCTGCGCAACCGCGAGTTCGACGCCGCGGAAATGTCGCTGTCCTCGTACTGCGTGTCGCTGATGCGCGAGGAGCCCGCGTTCATCGCGATCCCGGTGTTCCCGTCGCGCTTCTTCCGGCACTCGTGCATCTTCGTCTCGGCGAAGAGCGGCATCCGCGAGCCCAAGGACCTCGCGGGAAAACGAGTCGGCGTACCCGAGTACCAGATGACCGCGCCGGTGTGGATACGCGGCATCCTCCAGGACGAGTACGGCGTCGATCCCGCGGGCTGCGAGTACCGGTCGGGCGGCGAGGAGGAACCGGGGCGCGACGAGAAGCTCGCGCTCACGCTCCCCGCGAACTTCCGAGTGAACCCCATCGGGCGGGAGCAAACCCTCGCGAAGATGATCGCCGAAGGGGAGCTTGACGCCCTGCACACCGCGCGCGCGCCCTCGACGTTCCGCACGCAGCCCGGCAAGGTGAAGCGCCTGTTCGAGAATTTCGTCGAGGTCGAGAAAGCGTATTACCGCAAGACCGGGATTTTCCCCATCATGCACACCGTCGTGATCCGGCGCGAGCTGTACGAGAAGTATCGCTGGATCGCGCAATCGCTCGCCAAGGCATTCGCGCAGGCGCAGCGCAAGACTTACGAATACCTCAACACCA
>JBGQKK010000189.1:0-5980 GCA_041499545.1 Gammaproteobacteria bacterium
ACCGCACGCTGGTTGATGTAGCCCTTGTCGGTGATCTCGTTCGCGTCGATCGAAGGCGGCTCGCCCATGATGAGTGCGCGCACCGGGTGAGTCGAGCTGCCGGCTCCGGTCTCGGACGCGAGCTTTTTCATCGCTGCGCGCAGGCGAGCGCGCACCGCCGAGTCGTCCAGGCCGCCCGTCTTCAACGCCGCGGCGTTCAGGAAAACGAGCGCGCCGACCTCGCTCTTCCCATGCCCGGTGATCACCGCATCCTGGATCAGCGGATCGCCTGCGGCGATCAGCTTCACGCGCGCCGTGCCGACGTGCACCCAGGTGCCGGTAGAGAGCTTGAAGTCCTCGGCGATGCGCCCGTCGAAGGCGAGCCCCAGCTCGGGTCTCTCCGGATCGGCGAACTTGAGCGCGTCGCCGATGCGGTAATAGCCCTCCTCGTCGAACGCGGCCTTCGTGAGATCGTCACGGCCGTAGTAGCCGGGGGTGACGTTCGGGCCTTTCACGCGCACCTCGAGCTTGCCGGCGGCGGGTACGAGCTTCAGCTCGCAGCCTGGCACCGGCAGCCCGATGATGCCGGCGCGGTCGACGGCGTAGTGAACCCCCGTAGCCAAGGGCGCGGTTTCGGTGGAGCCCCAGGCCGAGATGAGCGGGAGCCGCGCTCCGCGCTCGGCCAAGGCGAGCTGCTGCATTCGCTCCCAGAGATTCTGCGGCAGCGCCGCGCCGGCGTAGACCATGAGGTCGAGCTTGCGGAAGAAGCTCGCGCGCAGCCCGGCGTCTTTTTCGAGGAAGGGCAGGAGCAGGTCGAACCCACGGGGCACGTTGAAGTAGATCGTCGGCGAGATCTCCTTCAGGTTGCGCACGCTGGTCTCGATCAGGCCCGGCGCGGGCTTGCCCGCGTCGATGTGGAGCGTCCCGCCGTTACGCAGCATCATGAAGAAATTGCTGTTGCCGCCGAAAGTGTGGTTCCACGGCAGCCAGTCGACCAGCACCAGCGGCCGCTCCTCGAGAAACGGCCAGACGAGCGCGTACTGTTCCTGGTTCACGGTGAGCATGCGCTGGGTGTTGATCACGCCCTTGGGCGTGCCGGTGGAGCCGGAAGTGAACAGGATCTTCGCGACGGTGTCGGGCCCGACGCCCTCGAAAGCGGCGTCGACCGCGGGCGTCGCTTCGGCGGCGAGCAGATCCGAAATCGGCGTCGCACTCGCGCCTACGGCGGTGAGCGCCCGCGCGAACTTCGGCGGATCGGCGGTCCACACCAGGCCCGGCCGCAGCAGCTCGAAGATGGCCTTCAACTTGGCGAAATCATTCGACATGAGCGAGTACGCAGGCGAAATCGGCGCGACCGGAACGCCGACGTGCATCGCCGCGAGCGCGAGCAAGGCATGGTCGATGGAATTTTCGGAGAGGATGGCGACGGGTTTCGACGCGTTCAGCCTCCGATCGAGCAGTCCCTGGCCGATGCGGCGCACAAGCTCCAGCGCTTCGCGGTAGCTCACCGCCCGCCGGCTCTCGCCCTGGCGCTCGGTGAGGAAAGTGCGATCGGGCGCTTTCCGCGTCCAATGGAACAGCCACTCGCCGACCGCGCGTGCGTGGGCCCCAAGCTCGAGCGGCGAGCGTAGTACGATCGCCCCGTCGGTGCGATGTTCGACCAGGACTTCGGGCGGCGCAAAGCGCGGGCTGAGCTGAAGAGCCTTACCCATGACCTCCTCCTGATGCCCTTCTGCGGAGCTTCGAAGGTCCAGCGAGCCTCTCGGCTTTCTGCGATTGTTATATATCATTACAATTTACCGGTCAATGACAAACCACGCCTCACGCGGGCCACGCCCGAGCCACTTTGCGCGCGTGCCCGGAATCGACTACGGTGACCTGGAGGACTACTACGGCTACGCGCTACGTCGCGCCCAAGTCGCGGCGTTCATTGCGTTTTTCCAGGCCACCGCGGGCGCCGGCATTACCCCGCCGCGCTTCACCGCACTGGTGATCCTCGACGCGAACCCGGGAATCACCCAGACCACGCTCGGCAAGGTCCTCGGCACGGCGCGCTCCGGAGCCATGCTCCTGACCGACTGGCTGGTGGACCGAGGCCTGGCGGAGCGCAGGCATCGCGAGCACGACGGGCGCGTCTGGGGACTTTATCTGACGCCGCGGGGAACGTCGCTCCTCGAACGGCTCAGAAGGCGCGTACGCTCCCGCGAAAAGGCCTTCATCGCGCGACTGGCACCGAGAGAGCGTACGATATTGAAGAGTCTGCTGGCAAAACTTGCCGCCTGAGATCCGGGAACTATCGAATCTTTTACCTGGCGCGAAGAAACTATATGCTACGGCCGATACTCTCAGCCCCCTGGATGACACCATGACCTCCTTGATCCGCCGCAGGTTGCTCGCAGCAGCGGCCGCGCTCCCCGTGGTTCCGGCCTTTGCCCAATCGCGTCCGCTCACCTGCGGTGAGCTGACCGCCACGCAGACCGAGGGGCCTTTTTTCAAGACCAACACCCCGCTCCGGAGCTCGCTGGTCGAGACGGGCTCGAGGGCCGCGAGGCTCATCGTCACCGGAGAGGTCTTATCGGCCCAATGCAGGCCGGTCGCCAACGCGCTCCTCGATTTCTGGCACGCGGACGAGGACGGCGAGTACGACAACCGCGGCTTTCGCTA
Source organism: Gammaproteobacteria bacterium (assembly GCA_041499545.1). GTDB lineage: Bacteria > Pseudomonadota > Gammaproteobacteria > Burkholderiales > SG8-39 > VBDM01. The sequence continues at coordinate 2,644 of JBGQKK010000189.1, forward strand.
CCGCGGCCACCAGTTCACCGACGCCGAAGGACGCTTCCGCCTCGTCACCATCGTGCCGGCCGAATATCCTGGCCGGGCACGCCACATCCACGTGAAGGTGCAGGCTCCGGGAAAGCGCGTTCTCACAACGCAGCTCTATTTCCGGGACGAACCCGGTAACCGCCGCGACGGGCTCTACCGGCCGGACCTCGAGATGCGCATGGCTTCGAAAGGCGCAGGCGAGGGACGCTTCGACTTCGTCGTCGAGGTCTAGTAAATCAGGGCTTCCCTAGGCGTGCGCCGGCTGCGGCGCCGTCTCCCGCAGCTCGGCGAGCGACTCCCGCGCCAGCACTTCGAAGCGCCGCGACGCCACGATATGCCTGTCGCGAGCATAGACTTCGTGGTTGTGCTCGACGTTCTCCAGGCGGTAGACGTAGTTCACCATCAGGCCCGCCGAGCGGCGCATGCCCATCGCCGAGATATCGCCGAGCCAGTTCAGCCTTTCCAAGCGCGCGCCGTTGCCGAGGTGGAAGCGCGCCACCGGGTCGAGCGGATCGCGGCCTTGCTTTGCGCGGGTCAGGTAGTACGCGCACAGGCGCACGAGTTGCCGCTGCATGTCCGCGGCGACGGCCGGATCGTCGAACCAGCGCCCCGAGTCGAGGCGGGTGAGCAGCGCCCCGACCTCGGGCCGCTCCTTCGCGATTCCGGCGAGCCACTTGCGGAACCCCGGGATCGGGGAGAGCGTGGCGAAAGTCTTCAGCCGCGGGAACTCGCGGCCGAGGTCCTCGGCCACCTGCTTGATGAGCAGGTTGCCGAAGGACACGCCACGCAAGCCTTCCTGGCAGGTGGTGATCGAGTAGAAGATCGCGCAGTTGGCCGAAGCGGGATCGGTGACCGGCGATTCGAGATCGAGCAGGGGCTGCACGCGCGAGCTCATGCCGCGGGTCAGCGCCACTTCGATGAAGATCACCGGCTCGTCGGGCAGCGCCGGATGAAAGAACGCGTAGCAGCGGCGGTCGGCTTCGAGCCTGCGGTGCAGATCGGGCCAGCCCTGGATCTCGTGCACCGCCTCGTACTTGATCAATTTCTCCAGCACCAGGGCCGGGGTGCGCCAGTCGATGCGCTGTAGGACGAGGAACCCGCGGTTGAACCATGAATTCAGCAGATAACCTAGATCGGCGTCTATGCCCACGTAGTGCGGCTGCTCGGAGAGAAGCTTGAGCAGCCGGCGGCGCATATCGACCAGGATGCCCGTCCCGCCCGCCGGCATGTTGAGCCGCCGGAAAAGCTCCCGCCGGGGCGATTCGACCGCGCGCTGCAAGCGGACGAGGTTCGCCTGCGAAGGCTCCTGGCGGTAGGCGTCGGCGACGCCGACCACGCCGTCCGGATCGGGCGAGAACTCCTTCGCCAGCAAATCGAAGAAGATCACGAGCGCCTTGTTGTCGAGCAGCTGGTACGCCGCCAGCGCCTCGCGCGCGATATGCGCGCCCGAGACCTCTCCCCGCTCGGACATCAGCGCGTGGCACAGGGTGATGGCGCGCCGCGCCGCGCGCACGGACGCGCGCGGCAAGCTCCCCGGGCGGCGCATGATGGAGCCGAGAACCCGGCGGAAGAAAGACTTCTTTGCGGGAGAGTTCACCGAGGCATTCTAGCGTGATCGTCCGGCAGTGTAGAATCCGACCTCGTCGAAATCCAGCCGAAACCGAGACAAATTCCCATGCCGTTATCCGAAACCGAACGCAAGAAGTGCGTCGAGACGCTGCTGCAGGCCGACCGCGACAAGAAGCAGGCGGTGCAGCTCTCGACCACCTACCCCCACATCAGCATCGAGGACGCCTACGCGATCTCGACCGCGGTGGCGCAGCACCGGATCAAGGCGGGCGCGAAGCTCATCGGCCACAAGGTCGGCCTCACCTCGAAGGCGATGCAGGCCTCCTCGCAGATCAACGAGCCCGACTACGGGCACCTGCTCGACACCATGATGATCCCCGACGGCGGCAAAGTGCCGCACGCGGACTATTGCCTGCCGCGAGTCGAGGTGGAGCTCGCTTTCGTCCTCGGCAAGCCGCTGAAGGGGCCCGGCGTGAACCTGCTCGACGTGCTGCGCGCCACCGAGTACGTGGTCCCCGCCATCGAGATCGTCGACGCGCGCCTGCAGAACCCGCGCAAGATCTTCGACACCGTCGCCGACAACGGCGCGGCGGCCGGCATCGTCATCGGCGGGCGGCCGATCGGACCGATGGAAACCGACCTGCGCTGGGTGGGCGGCATCATGTACCGCAATTCGGAGATCGAGGAGACGGGCCTGGCCGCGGGCGTGCTCGGGCATCCCGCGCTCGGTGTCGCCTGGCTCGCCAACCGCCTGGGCAAGAACGGCGTGACGCTCGAAGCCGGCCATCTGATCCTCGCAGGCTCGTTTACCCGGGTCGTATTCGCCCAGAAGGGCGACACCCTGCACGGCGACTTCGGGCCGCTCGGCGGCGTCGCGGTGCAATTCGTATAGAGGAAACCTCGCTCATGACCGCCATCGGCTTTCGCATCCTTCCCATCCCCAAGCGCCCCGACAGGAAGCTCGTCGCCGAGCTCGCCAAGATGGTCACGCCGCACCTCTCGGACAGCATGGAGCGCCTCTACGCGGGCGGGCCGCAGCTGCGCCCGATGCACAATGGCGCGAAGCTCTGCGGGCCCGCGTTCACGGTGCGCACCGCGCCCGGGGACAACCTGCTCGTCCACAAGGCGATCGACACCGCCGAGCCGGGCGACGTAATCGTCGTCGACGCCGGCGGCTTCAACGACCACGCGATCATCGGCGAGCTGATGAGCGCGCGCGCCGAGCAGCGCGGCATCGGAGGCATGGTGATCTGGGGCGCGATCCGCGACTCGGCCGAGCTGCGGCAGGGCAGCTTCCCGGTCTACGCGAGCGGCGTCACCCACCGCGGCCCGTACAAGAACGGGCCGGGCGAGATCAACGTGCCTATCGTCATGGGGGGCATAACCGTGAACCCGGGCGACCTCATCGTAGGGGATGCCGACGGCCTGGTCGCCGTTCCCCAGGAGCATGCCGAAGCCATCCTCGCCTCGGCCAAGGCGATCCTGGCGAAGGAAGAGAACTCGATGAAGCAGATCCGCGCCGGTACCGTCGACCGCAGCTGGGTCGACAAGGCGCTCAAGGAGAAAGGCTACAAGGTTTAGGCATGGAACTTCCCGTCAACAGCTTCAAGCGCGCCCTCAAGGCGAACAAGGTCCAGATCGGGCTGTGGTGCAGCCTGTCCTCGCACTACGCGACCGAGCTGGTCGCCGGCTCGGGCTTCGACTGGATCCTGCTCGACACCGAGCATTCGCCGAACGACCTCGAGTC
>JBGQKK010000190.1:0-5974 GCA_041499545.1 Gammaproteobacteria bacterium
CGGTGGCGCTCGATGAGCTTGCCGAGCGGGACGCGACAAAACTCTCCGGTGGTCAGCAGCAGCGGCTCGCACTTGCGCGCGCGCTGGTGATGGAGCCGCAACTGTTGCTACTCGATGAGCCGCTCTCCAACCTCGACGCCAAGCTGCGCGAGCGCATGCGCTTCGAGCTGAAGCGCCTGCAGCGCGAGCTGGGAATCACCACCGTCTACGTGACCCACGACCAGAGCGAGGCGCTCGCGCTCTCGCATTCGATCGCCGTGATGAACGAGGGGCGCATCCAGCAGGTCGGCGCGCCGCGCGAAATCTACGAGCGGCCGCGCAGCCGCTTCGTCGCCGATTTCGTCGGCACCACCAATTTCCTGGACGGCACGGTGATCGGGCGCGGCGCCGAGGCCGGGCGGATTCGCGTGCGCACCGAGCTCGGCGACCTGGAGGTCTTGTCGGACGACGAGCTGCGCGACGGCGACCGCGTGGTCCTGTCGGTGCGGCCCGAAGACGTCGGCTTGGCCGAGACCCGGCCCGAGGGCGGGATCGCGTGGGAAGGCCGCGTCGATCAGAAGGTGTTCCTGGGCGAGTTCGTCGATTTCCAGGTGAAGCTGGGCGAGCGGCTCCTCCTGTCGCGCTGCCATCCCTCGCTCCGAACTCCCATAGGCGGCTCGATCTACGTCAAGCTCGACCCGGAGAAGTGCGTGGCGTTCAAGGCCGGGTAGCCGGGCGCTCACCCCTTCGTTGACAGTGAGGCGGTCCCAGGGTAGAAGTCGCGGTTCATGAGCTCGCACCGCTCCGCCCTCCTTGCCGCCCTGGCGCTTGCCGCCTCGCCTGTCTTCGGGCAGATCAAGCCGAACGCCACCGCGGCCGACGCCGGCCTCTACGCCGGCGCCGACCGGCTGCAAAAGCTCATCGAGGGCGCCAAGAAGGAGGGCGAGCTCAACCTGTATACGTCGGCGCAGGCCGACGACATCGGCGCGGTCGCCGCCGCGTACGAGAAGAAGTACGGCGTCAAGGTCAGCATGTGGCGCTCGAGCTCCGAGAAGGTGCTGCAGCGCGCTCTCGCCGAAGCGCGCGCCAACCGGCACACCATGGACGTCGTCGAGACCAACGGCCCCGAAATGGAGTCGATGCACCGGGAGCAGATCCTCCAGCTCGTCAAGTCGCCGCATCACGCGGACCTGATCGCGCCGGCGCTGCGCCCCCACGGCGAATGGGTCGGCACGCGCCTCAACGTCTTCGTGCAGGCCTACAACACCAAGGCGGTGAGGAAGCCGGATCTGCCGAAGTCCTGGGAGGATCTGCTCGATCCGAAGTGGAAGGGCAAGCTCGGCATCGAGCAGGAGGACGCCGACTGGCTGGCGGGAATGCTGGGCGAGATCGGCGAGGCGAGGGGCACGAAGCTCTTCAAGGAAATCGTCGCGAAAAACGGCATGTCGGTGCGCAAGGGACACACGCTGCTCGCCCAGCTGGTCGTCTCCGGGGAAGTGCCTCTCGCGCTGACCGTGTACAACTACAAGGCCGAGCAGCTGAGGGGCAAGGGCGCGCCGATCGACTGGTTCGCCATCGGCACCGCGATCGCCCGGCCGAACGGCGTCGGCGTTGCGCGCCGCGCACCCCACCCGCACGCGGCGGTGCTCTTCTACGATTTCGAGATCGGCGAGGAAGGCCAGAAGATACTCGCGCAGCGCGATTTCGTGCCCACGAGCAGGAAGGTCGATACGCCGCTCAACAAGCTTCCCCTCAAGTTCGTCGATCCGCGCGTGACGCTCGACGAATACGACAAATGGGTGAATCTCTACCAGGAAATCTTCGGGGCGGGGGGGCGCCAGTGACACGCTGGATTTCCCTGCTGATGCTCGCGCTCGCGCAGGGGGCCGCCGCGCAGGCGCTGTTCGACTACGCCGGCCCGGATCGCATGCAGAAGATCGCGGCCGCCGCGAAGAAGGAAGGCACGCTGACGATGTACACGACCTTCGCCGAGAAGGATCAGCCGGCGCTCTTCAAGCCCTTCGAGGCAAAGTACGGCGTCAAGATCGTGGTCTGGCGCGCGGGCACGGACAAGGTCCTGCAGCGCACGCTCGCCGAGGCCGCGGCGAGGAAATACGACGTGGACGTCATCCACTTCGGCTCGCCGGAGATGGAGGCGCTTTCCCGCGAGAAGATCCTGCAGGCGGTGCGCTCGCCGGTGCACGGGGACCTGCAGCCCGGCTCGGTGCCGGCCCACCGGGAGTGGGCCGCGACCCTGCTTTCCGTCTGGGTACAGGTCTACAACACCAATCTCATCAGGAAGCAGGACCTGCCGAAGAGCTACGGCGACCTGCTCGATCCCAGGTGGAAGGGGAAGCTCGGCATCGAGGCGAAGAACCAGGACTGGTTCGCCTCGGTGGTCGACGTCATGGGCGGCGGCGAGAAGGGGCTGCAGTTCTTCCGCGACCTCGTCGCGAAGAACGGCGTCTCGCCGCGCACCGGGCACACGCTGCTCAACAACATGGTGATCGCGGGGGAGGTGCCGCTCGCGCTCGACATCTACAACTACATGCCCGAGCAGGCGAAGAAGAAGGGCGCGCCGATCGACTGGTTCGCGCTCGAGCCGGCCGTGGCGCGCTCCAACGCCATCGGCGTCGCGCGCCGCGCGCCGCATCCGAACGCGGCGCTCGCGTTCTACGAATACATGCTCGGCGAGGGGCAGGCGGTGCTGGCGAAGATGGATTACGTTCCCGCCAACATGAAGGTGGCCTCGCCGCTGAAAGGCGTCAGGATCCTGCAGACCGATCCGATCCGCACGCTCGACGAGAGCGAGAAGTGGACCGCGCTGTTCGAGACCATCGTGCTGAATCGCGCGGGGAACTGACCCGGTCCAGATGAGTCTCGCCGCCGCCCTTCCTCAGGCTTCCCGCGGGTCGTTCCGAGAAATGTGGCTGATCACGCTCGGCCACTCGCTCACGCACTGGTACCCCGCGACCTTCTACCTGCTGCTGCCCATCATCGGCAAGGAGCTGGGGCTTTCGTACAGCCAGATCGGCCTCATCATGACCTGCCAGTACGTCGCGGGCGCCGTGGCCAACATCCCCGGCGGCGTGCTGGTCGACACCGTCGGCCGCAAAGGCGTGCTGATGGCGACCTCGCTCTTCTGGGTCGGGTTCCCGTACCTGCTGATGGGCTTCGCGCACAGCTACCTGATGCTCCTCGGCTGCGTGGCGCTCGTGGGATTCGGAAACAGCCTGTGGCATCCGACCGCGATTCCGACGCTCGCGCGGCGCTTCCCGGAAAAAAAGGGCCTGGTGCTGTCGCTGCACAGCATGGGCGGCAACGTCGGCGACGCCATCGCCCCGCTGGTGGTGGGCGCGCTCCTCTCGGCGCTGACCTGGCGCCAGGCCGTGATATTGAACGTAGCGCCCGGCATCCTCCTCGCGCTCCTCATTTTCGTCTTCCTGGGAACGATGCGGCTCGGCGCCGGGAAAGCGGCCGACCCGCACGCCGGCGCACAGTCGCTGCGCGATTATTTCCGCGGCCTTCCGGAGCTGTTCGGCAACCGCAGCCTCGTCCTCCTCGCCACCAGCTCCGCGTTCCGCTCGATGACGCAGAACGCGCTCCTCACGTTCCTGCCGGTGTACCTCGCCTATGAGCTGGGCTATTCGCCCTTCTGGGTGGGCGCCTGTATGTTCGCGCTGCAGGCGGCGGGCTTCGCCGCCGCGCCGGTCGCCGGGCACCTGTCGGACCGCATGGGCCGCAGGAGCGTCATGATCACGAGCATGGCGATGACCGCGGTCGTGCTGGTGTTCATGGCGCTCGCCGGCCGCTCGGTCGCGTTCGTGGTGTTCGTCACCGTGCTCGGCTTCTTCCTCTACGCGATCCGGCCGGTGATGCAGGCCTGGCTGCTCGAGACGACGCCGAGGAACATGGGCGGCACGAGCATCGGCGTGCTCTTCGGCGCGCAGGCTCTCGGCTCCTCCGTCGGGCCGCTGCTGGGCGGCCTGGTCGCCGACGGCTACGGGCTCACCGCGGCGTTCTACTTCCTCGCCGGCACCATCGTCGCGGCGAACCTGTTCATCTTCCTCATGCCGGCGACCGAGCCGAGCGCAGGTCCCTCGCCGACATAAGGCCGCCGGCGAGCAGGAACGCCGCGTTGGCCCAGAACACCGGCGCCAGCCCGAACACCGCGCCGATCCCGCCGAAGACGAGCGGGATCGAGATCTGGGTGATCTTGTTTACCGTGAGCCGCATCCCCAGGGCCTCGCCCGAGCGCCCCGGGGGCGCGTGGTGGTAGGTCAGCATGATCGTGAGCGGCTGCGCCGAGCCCAGGCCGAGCCCCAGCAGAAACGCCGTGAGCACGAGCATGGGCGCGCCCGCGAGGAGGGGAAAGAGCGCGTAGGTCGCCGCCGCGATGAACAGCGATCCGGTGAGCACGCCCGTCTCGGAGAAGCGCCGCGCGAGCTGCTGCATGAGAAGCCGCACGACAAAGGCCGCGGCGGCGTAGGCGGAGAGCACCAGCCCGATGCGCGAGGCCGACAGCCCGATCGACTGGCCGTACACGGGCATATAGAAGGAAAAGAGCTCGATCCCGGTGAGCGTCACCCCGCTCATGATCAGGGTGCGGCGCAGCGGCGGGTCCTTGAGCAGCTCGAGCGCGCTGCGCCCCTGCGCCGGGTCCGAATGCCCGCCCTCCGAAGGCAGCCGCCGCGGGAAGGCGAGCGGGAGGATCACCACCGCGAGCGTGATCGCCGCGAGCACGAGGTAGCTCGGCCGGAACCCCAGGGCGTCGATCGAAAACCCGGCGAGGGACGGTCCGACGAATGTCGCGATCGACGCTCCCAGCGCAAAGGTGCTGAAGTTCCCGGCGCGGTCGCCCGCTTCGCCGATCGAGCCCACCGCGTTGTGAATCGCGACGTGAAAGAAGATCTGGCCGAGCCCGATCAGCGCCGGACACGCGATCAGGGTGAACAGACCCTCGTGGAGCGCCGGAAGGAGAAGGCCGGCAGTCATGCCGGCGGCGCCGAGCAGAATCGGCGCGCGCACACCGATCCGGTCCGACACCTTGCCCGCGTATACCGCCAGCAGCAGCGGAAATACCGCGTACAGGGCGGCGAGGACGCCCACCATGAAGGAATTCGCGCCCAGATGCAGGGCGGACAGCGACACCAGCACCTTGCTGCCGCGAAGGCCGATGCTCGCGAGCACCGACAGGAGAACGACGAAATAGACCGACATCCTGTGGGAGTCTAGAGGCAATCCCGAGTGGGCAGCTAACGCTTGACAAATGGCGCCTTGCTTTCATAATCGCCGATCAGGCCCACGGGAGGGCCGTGAGGCGGATTAAAACCGCGGTAGCGTATTCGGCAATCCAATCTAGGAGGAGACGATGCCAGGCAAGAATGTTCTAGCCGCTCTGGGACGCACGCTGGGGGCCTTGGCGCTCGCGCTCGGCTTATCCCACGCGGCGCTCGCTCAACAGCCGCTCAAGATCGGCTTCGGCATGAGCCTCACCGGCGCGCTCGCCGGCAACGGCAAGGCCGCGCTGATCGCGATGGAAATCTGGAAGGACGACGTCAACGCCAAGGGCGGCATCCTCGGACGCAAAGTCGAGTTCGTCTATTACGACGACCAGACCAGTCCGGCGACCGTGCCCGGCATCTACACGAAGCTCCTCGACGTGGACAAGGTGGACCTGGTCGTGTCCGGTTACGGCACCGCGGTGATCGCGCCGGTCATGCCGCTCATGATGCAGCGGAACATGGCGTTCATGTCGCTGTTCGGGCTGAACGTCAACTCGAAATTCCAGTACGACCGCTACTTCCAGATCATGCCCGCGGGGCCCGATCCGGCGGTGGACTGGACCCGCGGCTACTTCGAGGCGGCGATGGGCCTGAATCCGCAGCCGCGGACGGTCGCGCTGGTGGGCGCCGACGCCGAGTACCCGCACCTCGCCCTGGAAGGCGCTCGCGTCCACGTCAAGCGCCTCGGCCTCAAGGTCGTCTACGACAAG
>JBGQKK010000191.1:0-5963 GCA_041499545.1 Gammaproteobacteria bacterium
CGACTGCATGCCCTCGCGTCCCTTCGAAACGTCGTTGAACTTGATCCAGGCGAGGCCCTTGGCGCCGTAGACGCCGACGAACTCGGTGTAGGCGTCGATCTCGCCGCGCGTGAGCTCACCGCCTTTGGGGATCAGGAGGCCGGCGACGCGGTGGCCGGGCGTGTTGGCCGGCCCCGAGAACACCTTGAACTCGACCGATTTCATGGTGTCGGTCAGCTCGGTGAATTTGAGCGGCACGCGCAGATCGGGCTTGTCCGAGCCGTAGTCGCGCATCGCGTCGGCGTAGCTCATCACCGGCAAGGGATCGGGGAGCGCGATGCCGAGGGCCTCCTTGAACACGCTGCGGATCATCCCCTCGAAGATCGCGCGGATCTCGGATTCGCCGAGGAACGAGGTCTCGCAGTCGATCTGGGTGAATTCCGGCTGCCGGTCGGCGCGCGAGTCCTCGTCGCGGAAGCACTTGGTGATCTGGTAGTAGCGGTCGTAGCCCGCGATCATCAACATCTGCTTGAACAGCTGCGGCGATTGCGGCAGCGCGTAGAACTCGCCCTCGTACATCCGCGACGGCACGAGGTAGTCGCGCGCGCCCTCCGGAGTGGAGCGCGTCAGCATCGGCGTCTCGATGTCGATGAAGCCTTGCGCGTCGAGATACCTGCGCACCGCCATCGCGACCCGGTAGCGCAGCATCAGGTTCTTCTGCATCGGCTCGCGGCGCAGGTCGATCACGCGGTGCGTGAGGCGCACGGTCTCCGACAGGCCCTCCTCGTCGAGCTGGAACGGCGGGGTGAGCGAAGCGTTGAGGATCTCGATTTCGTGCGCGAGCACCTCGACCTCTCCGCTCGCGAGGTTGGGATTCACCGTGCCATCGGGGCGCCGGCGCACCACGCCGGTCACCTTGAGGACGTATTCGTTGCGGATCTTCTCTGCCGTCGCGAAAGTTTCCTTGCGGTCGGGATCGGACACGATCTGCGCGAGGCCTTCGCGGTCGCGCAGGTCGATGAAAATCACCCCGCCGTGGTCGCGCCGCCGGTGAGCCCAGCCGGCGAGCGTCACCGTCTGCCCGAGGAGCGCCGTGCCGAGCTTGCCGCAGTAGTGGGTTCGCATGGCCACGCTAGCGCTGCGCCCTGACACCCGGTACCTCGGGGGCCGCCACGCCCATCGAGATCACGTACTTGAGCGCCTCGTCGACGCTCATGTCGAGCTCGATCACCTCGCTCTTGGGCATCATCAGGAAAAAGCCCGAAGTCGGGTTCGGCGTGGTCGGCACGTAGACACTCACGTACTCCCCCCGCAGGTGATTGGCAACGTCGCCGCCGGGCCTCCCGGTGAGAAAGCCTATGGTCCAGCTGCCTTGGCGCGGATACTGGACGAGCAGTGCCTTGCTGAAGGCCTGGCCGCCCGGCGCGAACAGCGTGTCGCTCACCTGCTTCACCGCGTTGTAGATGGTTTTCACCACCGGGATGCGGCCGAGCAGCCGCTCCCAGAACCGGACCAGCCGCTGACCGAGGATGTTGGAGGCGAGGGCGCCGGTGACGAACACGACCACGACCGTCAGCAGCACGCCCAAGCCGGGAATCTGGTGGCCCAGCAGGGCCTGCGGCTGGTACTGCGGCGGCAGCAGCAGCAGCGTCTGGTCCATGGTGCTCACGATGAGATCGAGAACCCAGATCGTGATCGCGAGCGGGATCCAGATGAGCAGGCCGGTGATCAGGATTTTCTTCATTTGAATGCGTCGACCTCCGGACGAACCGGAGACGCTCCCGTCGCGCCCGGCGGCTTCAGGCCGCCGCTTCCGACTTCGACTTGGTATTGCCGCCAGACTTGGGGCTTGCGTCCTTCTTGTCGGACTTCCCCGTGCTCGAATCCTTGCCCTCGGACGCCGTCCCCTTGCTCTCCGACTCAGCCGCGGCCTTTGCGGGGGGCTTAGCGCCGCTGTTCCTGAAATCGGTCGCGTACCAGCCGCTGCCCTTCAACTGGAAGCCCGCGGCGGTCACCATCTTGGAAAAAGTGCTCTTGCGGCACTCCGGGCAGACGGACATCACCGGGTCGGAAACCTTCTGCAGATATTCCTTCTGGAACCCGCAGGATGTGCAGCGATATTCGTAGATCGGCATGGCGGCTCCACGCAAGGCGGCGATTATACCGCGAAGTAGTGGGGACTCCGCCGCGGCTTTCAAGTCCGTGAGGCGGGCATTGCCCGCGCGATTCACGCCGCGCCGACGTTGCCGGCCGTTCCGATGAGGCGCGGAAGCTCAAGCCGGCGGGGCTTCACGACCTTCTTGTCGCGAAGGTAGCGCGACAGGAGCTCCCACATGGGCTCGCCCGCGGCGCCTTCGGCGACCGGGGCCCAGCTCGCCACCTTGTAGATCTTGTCCGCCTCCATCGGGCGCCCGCGCAGCCGCAGGTCGCCGATGCGGGCGCCGATGCGATTGCCCGGCGTGCAGCTGTAGCTCATCCCGCCGACGCGCACCATGTCTCCGCCCTGCTGGTAGTAGGGATCGGGGTGGAACAGGTTGTCGCACACATCCTCCATCAACGCCTTGATCGCCGACCCCTTGAGCTCGGAGACGACCGTGTCGGGATAGGTGATCGCGGTCAGGTTCATCACCTGCTCGAGAGTGATGGCATCCCCCGGCAGCAGCGTCGTGCCCCAGCGAAAGCCCGGAGAGAACGCGATCTCGGCGCCCTTCGCCTCCATCAGGGCGTCGAGGATCAGCTGATCGAACGAGCCGTTGAAATTCCCGCGCCGGTAGAGCAGGCCCTCGGTGCGGGCGAGCTCCTCGGAGAGCTTGTCCGCGTAGGGGGCGCGCTGCGCCTCGATCAGCTTCGCCATTGCCGGATCGGCCGGAAGCAGGTTCGCGAACACCGGGAGCAGGCGGTAGCGATACTCGGTGATCTTCCCGTCGCGGACCTCGAGATCGAGAACGCCCAGGAATTTTCCGTTCGAGCCCGCGTTGGTGACCAGGGTCTTGCCCCGGGCGTTTCGCACCACGATCGGGACCGGGACGGCGTCGTGCGTGTGTCCGCCGAGGATCACGTCGATGCCGGTGACGCGCGAGGCGAGCTTCAGGTCGACGTCCATGCCGTTGTGCGAGAGCAAGGCCACTACGGCCGCTCCCTTGCCGCGCGCTTCGTTCACCACCCCCTGCAGCCGCTTCTCCTCGACCCCGAACCGCCAATCGGCGACGAACCGGCGCGGATGCGCGATGGGCGTATACGGGAACGCCTGGCCGATGACCGCCACGGTCGCGCGACCCAGGCTGTGGATCGCGTAGGGCTTGAACACCGGGTCACCGAAATCCCCGGTCTCGACGTTCTGCGCGAGAAACTCGATCCGCCCCGCGAAATCCTTTTCAAGGATCTCCTTCACGCGCTCCTGCCCGTAGGTGAACTCCCAGTGCCCGGTCATGAGGTCGACGCCGAGCAGCTTCTGCGCTTCGACCATGTCCTGCCCGCGGGTCCACAGCGAGGTCGCCGAGCCCTGCCAGGTATCCCCCCCGTCGAGCAGCAGGGTCGCCTTGCGCTCCGCGCGCAGCTTCTTCACGAGCGTGGCGAGGTGGGCGAAGCCGCCGAGCTTGCCGTAGCGGCTCGCCGCCTCGGCAAAATCCAGGTGGGAGAAGGCGTACGCCTGGCGGCTTCCGCGAGGAATGCGGAACAGCTTGAGCAGGGGCTCGCCGACGATGTGCGGCGGGCGGTTCATGCTGGACGCCACGCCGATGTTGGCGCTCGGCTCGCGGAAGTAGACCGGCAGCAGCTGAGCATGGCAGTCGGTGAAATGCAGGAGCGTCGCGTTGCCGAAGCGCGGGAAGCTGTAGAACGCCTCTTCGCCGGCCGCCCGGGAATCCAGCGGAAGGCCGGCCGCCGCTGCGGCGGCGAGCGTCTGCAGGAACTCGCGGCGCGACAGGGACATCAAAGGATCATTTATTGACCGGCGAATCCGGATCGAGCAGCAGCGCAACGAGGTGCATGATCTGCTCCTCGGTCAGCACGCCGTTGTGGCCGAAGCGCGGCATCTGGGAACAGGCAGTAGAAGCCTGCGAGTCGAAGATTTTCCCGTAGACGTATCTTTGCGTAGCTTCCCCCGTTCCGCGGAGCGCGCCGAAGCGGGACAGGCTCGGCCCGATGGTGCCGAAGGAGATCTCGGCCGGGGAGATGCGGTGGCAGTTGTAGCAGTTGCCGCCGTTGGCGCGCTTCGTGTCCGGATCGGTGAAGCGCAGGCCGTAGCCGTCCTGCGCGATTTTCTCGCCCTGGCGCCAGTCGCCGAGCAGCTTGCCCGAAGCCGGGTAGCGGATGCTCGCGGCCTGGGAGCGCTCGATTCTCTCCGCGACGTCCCTGGGGGGCTGGTTGCGATAAAGGCTGCACCAGGCCTGCACCTCGTCCTGCTTTTCCACTTTCACGGCCATCTCCCGGTTGCCGTGGGTGAACGACTCCCGGAAAACCCGCTCGGCGCGCAAGCGTGCCTCGTCGTCTGAAATCCCGCTCGCGCACCCCGCGAGCGCGACAACGGCGAACGCGCACAAGCGTCTCATCACCGCTTCAGCCCCGGCGCCTGGATCTCACCGCCGTTCGCGTACTTCGCCATGAACACCTCGAGCGCGATCGACGCCTCGGAGGCGTAGTCCATCTGCGGGTGGCGCATCTGCCAGTAGCAGTCGTACAGGCGGTGCTGCATGGTGCGCACGCTGCCCTGCGACACGCGGTACGCCGGCCAGGTGGTGAAGATCTTCCGTGCGTCGTTTGGATCGGTGAGCTTGGGCAGCTCCTGCAGCCGGATGCGCTTGCCGTTCTCGCCGTGGCAGCTGACGCAGGCGAAATCGTGCGGTCCTGCGCGGCGGTAGAACAGCTGCTCGCCGATCCGGAAGGCTTCGATCTCCTTGGGGTGCTCGATCGGCGCGGCCAGCTTCATGCCCCTGGATTGCCCCGCGACGTAGCTCGCGAGCGCTTCCAGGTCCGAGGGACGCCCGGGAACCGAGAAGGGATTTCTCGCCGCCTCCTCGGGCTTGAAGCCCTGCAGCGTCACCATGCAGCTGAGCAGGCGCGACTCGAGATCCTGGACGCGGTCGGTGTCGGCGAAGTATCGAGGCAGCCGCGCGAAGGCGCCCTTCACCACGCCCGCGCCAAGGCCGAGATCGCATTGCTCGAGGGACGTCTTCTTCGGGCCGCGCGGGACCTTCCACAGCTCTTCGCCGCGCGCCTCGAACAGCTCCGCCGGATTGCCCTCGGCGAGCAGCTGCCGGTAGCGCTCGATCTCCTTCTGGGTGTCCTGCTGCGCCGGGGAGAGGCAAGGCAAGAGCATCGCCGCGAGCAGCAAGGCCTGCGGGCGGCGAAGCGGCATCGTCGTTCCCAAGGCGCCTAACCGCCGCCGATGACGACTTCGTCGGTCCTTCGCTCGCCCTTGTTGTCGACCCAGCTGATGCTCACCTTGTCGCCGGGCTTGCCGCCCTTGAAGCGAAAGTGCATGAAAGGGTTCTTCGACACCGAAGGTCCCCACTGCGCCGAGAGCACCGTCTTGCCGGCGCAGCTCACCGTGACGCTCTGGATGAAATGCGCGGGAACGACGGCGCCTTTCGCGTCCTTGCGCTGCCCTGTCTCCATCTCGTGGCTCATCAGCACCCGCACCTCGACCTTGTCGCCGGCCATGATGGCGCGGATGCGCATCGGATCCGCCATATCAGCCCCCGCACCCGCCGAGAGTGACCTTGATCTCCTTCACGGCATGGAAATACCTGCCGTCCGCCTTGACCACGGCGTAGATGTTGGAGGTCTCGGCCATCTTCACGCGGGTGGTGACGAAGGGATCGGTGCCGTCGGGGATCTCGAAATTCGCCGACAGCGTGTTCGGGTTCTTCTCGATCAGGATCGCGATCGTCTGTGTTCTCGGGATCGCGCTTTCGATCGTGATCGGCACCACGGCGCCGTTCTCGGCGATGTCGGGCGCGGTGATCTGGATCTGCGCGCTCTCG
>JBGQKK010000192.1:0-5953 GCA_041499545.1 Gammaproteobacteria bacterium
CCGTGCGCCATCATCGAGCGCGAGCCTATGGTGCCTTCGCCGACGAGCGCCGGGCCGTCGGGATCGCTTGCGCGCAGGGTGATTCTCTCCGGGTCGATGCCCAGCGCCGCGCCGACGACTTCCGGATAGACGGTTTCGTGCCCCTGTCCCGAAGACCCGGCTAGCGCATAGAGAAGCGCATTGCCCGACTCGCCGAACTTGATCATCGCCTCTTCCTTGGGGGCACCGCCCGCGCCCGCCGGCTCGACGAACACCGCGCAGCCGATCCCGCGCAGCCTGCCGCGCTGCTTCGCTTCGGCGCGCCGCGCATCGAACGTGCTCCACTCGCCCTGCTTCAGGGCTTCTTCCAGCAGTCCCGGCGGGTCGCCGCTGTCGTAGACCGAATGCGGGTGCGGCGTCTGGTAGGGGAAATCCTCCTTGCGGATGAGATTGCGCCGGCGCAGCTCGACCCGGTCGATCATCATCTCGCGCGCGGCCTCCTCGACCAGCCGCTCGGCGAGGTAACAGACGTTGGGGCGCCCCGCGCCGCGGTAAGCGGTGGTGGGCGTGGTGTTGGTGAGCGCCAGACGGTGCCGCCCGTACATCGCCGGAATGCGGTACAGGTTGACCGCGTGAAGCCCCGGGGGCAGCGTGTTGATGAGGGCGCCGGGCGAGGACAGATAGGCCCCCATGTTCACGAACCAGTGGATGCGGATGGCGAGGAAGCGTCCTTCCCGGTCGAGCGCCAGCTCGCCGACGAGCTTCGCCGCGCGGCCGTGGTAGTCCGACAGGAAGGTTTCCGAGCGCGTGGAGGTCCACTTCACCGGTTTCCCCAGCGTTTTCGCCGCGAGCATGGCCACGCAATACTCGGCGTAGGCGTCGGAGCGGATACCGAATCCGCCGCCCACGTCCTGGGCGTACACCCTGATCTTCTCGGGCGCCACCCCGGTGATGCCGCTCGCGCTAGAGCGCATCATCGACAGACCCTGCGAGCTGGTGTAGAGGTCGTACCGGTCCGTGCCGGCGTCGTACGCCGCGAGGCAGGCCTTGGGCTCCATCGGGTTGCCCACCATGCGCTGGCTGTCCAGGACGACGCGGGTCAGGTGCGCGGCGCGCGAGAACGCCTCGGCCGTCTTCGCCTCGTCGCCGTACTCGTAGTCGAAGCAGAGGTTGCCGGGTATCTCCGGGTAGAGCTGCTCGGCTCCGGCCGCGAGCGCGGCTTCCGCGTCCACCACCACCGGCAGGTCGCGGTATTCGATCGCGATCTTCTCCCCGGCGTCCTGGGCCGCGAGCGCCGTGGTCGCGACCACCAGCGCGACTTCCTGCCCGACGAAGCGCACCCGTCCGTTCGCGAGCCCGTCCCGGTGGGGCACCTTGATGGTGGCCCCGCCGCGGCCGGGATAGCGCGCGATGTTCGGCGTCGGCTTGAATCCGGCCCGGGCGGTATCGGCCCCGGTGAGCACCGCGACCACGCCGGGAGCCGAGCGCGCCGCGCTCGCGTCCAACGATACGATCTCGGCATGCGCGCGGTCGGAGCGCAGGAAGTAGGCGTACAACTGCCCTGGAAGGTTCCAGTCGGAAGCGTATTTTCCCTGCCCGGTGACGAGCCTCAGGTCTTCTCGACGGCCCTTGAAACCCGCACTCATCGTTCTTCCTCCGGCTTGGCTCGGAAAATGCGCGTCGAAACGCTCGGCGAGACAACCCCGGCGGTCGACCTATGGATTCGAAGCTAGGAAGCGGATTCTACGCCGCTTTGACCGACGACGAGCCGAGGGCGCTGCTCGGAGCGCACAGGACTACACGGTTTCGTCCCGCCGCCTTCGCCATGTAGAGCGCGACGTCGGCGGCGCGCAGCACCGCCGGACCCGAGTCGCCGTAGGAGGGAAAGCTCGCCAGGCCGATCGACACCGTGAGCTTAAGCGTCCCGTCTCCCGCCGGAATGCGCGCCTGCTCGATCGTGCTGCGCACCGCCTCCGCGCGCGATCGCAGCGCCGCCTCGCCCGTCCCCGGAAGAATGATGACGAACTCCTCCCCGCCGGCCCGACATGCAATATCTTCTTCACGAACGCACAAGGCCAGCTCCTCGGCGATTCCGCGCAGCGCGAGGTCACCCGCCTCGTGCCCGAGGCTGTCGTTCACCCTCTTGAAGTGATCCACGTCTATCGCCATGACCCCGACCGGCGCCCCGATGCGACGCGCGCGCAGGACCTCGCGATGCAGGCCCTCCTCCAGCTGGCGCCGATTGTAGAGCTCCGTGAGGGGATCCCGCATGGCCTGAAGGTTCAGTTCCAGCTGGCACATCACCTGCCGGGAGAGAATACGCAAGCTCTCGATCTGCTTGGGGCTCAGTTGCCGCGGGACAAAATCGACCACGCACAGCGTCCCCAGCGCATAGCCCTGCGGCGTGATCAGCGGAGCGCCGGCGTAGAAGCGCACCCGGGGCGCATCGGCGACCAGGGGATGGTTTGCGAACCGGGGATCCTGCGCCGCGTCGGGAACGACGAAAACGTCGCGCTGGCGAATGGCGTGCCCGCAAAAGAAATCCGGATACGGGAGCTCGCGAACATCCATGCCGTGCGCCGACTTGAAGAACAGGCGTTCCCTGTCCACCAGGCTCACGAGCGAAACCGGCGTTTCGCAGATGCTGGAGGCGAGGCAGGTCAGGTCGTCGAAGCGGGACTCGCGCCCGGTATCGAGTACGCAGTAGCCGCGCAGCGCCGAAAGCCGCGCGCTCTCTTCTGCGCCGGAGGACTGGCGCCGCGGTTCTGCGGCGCCTGACGGCGTTGCCGCCATTTCGGATTTGTGTTTTCTTATAGACGGAGGGAGCGTCAATCTACACCGGGCGCAGCGCGAGGACAAGACACCTTGCCTCAAAAAACGACCGATCGGCGGGCAATTGAATGTGCTTCTTCAAGCACGCGGGGTAACGCATTGCGGCTGAAAGCACTTTCAACTTCCTTACAGGGCCGCACCCCAGATTTCGCTCGCCACCTCGACGACGCGCTCCAGTTTGCGGCGCTGCACATCTTCCGAAATCGGGTTTCCGCGGAAGGTGCTCGCGAAGCCGCACTGGGGGCTCAAGCACAGATTCTCCAGGGGGGCGACCTTCGCCGCCGCCTCGATGCGGCGCTTGAGCTCGTCCTTCTCCTCGAGCCGAGGCACCTTGGTGCTGACCAGCCCGAGGACGATCCGTTTGGACGAGCCCTTGGGCAGGAGGCGCAGCGGCTCGAAGCCGCCGGAACGCTCGTCGTCGTACTCCAGAAAGTACGCGTCCACGTCGAGCTGCCCTAGCAGCACCTCGGCCACCGGTTCATAGCCGCCGCGAGCCGCCCATTGCCCTACGGAATTGCCGCGGCACAGGTGGATGCCGATCGTCATCCCGGCGGGACGACCCGCGATCGCGGCATTGATCAAGCGGGCGAACTGCCCCGGCAGTTGCTCGAGATCGTAGCCGTCCCGGCGAAAAATATCGGCGAGCGCAGGGTCGCACAGATAGGCGAAATTGGTGTCGTCGAGCTGGACGTAGCGGCACCCAGCCTCACCGAGCTGCCGCAACTCCTCCCGGTAGACCTTGACGATATCGGCGTGGAATTGCTCGAGGTCGGGGTACGCCTCCTTGCTCACCGCCCCCCGGCCGCCGCGCAGGAGCATGGTCGGCGAAGGCATGGTTTGCTTGGCGGTGCGGCGCGTGTTCGCTTTCACGAACCTGAAGTTGTCCACCTCGATCGCCCGCGTGTGCCGCAGCTTGCCGGTGATCGAGAAGGCCCGCGGCGCGAACGGCTTGCCGCTCTCGGCCTTGTTCTCGTCGAAGCCGCTCGCCGTGTTCTTGACGTCCAGTCGCCCGCCCGCCCGGGTGCCCTCGAGCTTCTCGATGAAATCCGCATGGAACGAGGTTCTCCGGAATTCGCCGTCGGTGATCGCGTGAAGGCCGACCGATTCCTGCAGCCGGATGACCTCGCAAATGCACCGGTCCTGAAGGGCGCGCAGCTCGGCCGCGCCATACTCCCCCCGCAGGGACTTCTCGTGCGCTTCGCGCAGCTCGGGCGCGCGCAACAGGCTGCCGACGTGGTCGGCGCGGAAAGGCCCCACGCTCAGCTCCAGCTCGCGAAGCCCAGCCCGATTCCGGTACCCGCAGGCGTCCGATACGACGGGGTGTAGGACATCCACTTGAGGTCGAGGTGCGTCGCGGCGCTTGCGACTACGATCCAGTTGCGGATCTCCGAGCTGCCGGCCTTGAGTCGCTTCGGATCGAGGCCGGCGAGGAAATCGAGATCCTTTTTCCTAAGCGCCTCGATGACCGCGTGGTCCAGCTCTTCCTCGACGACGAAGTGGCTCAAGCCCCCTGAGGCAAGAACGCCGACGCGGATATCTTCGGGGAACGACTCGATGAGATCCCTGAGGGCCTTTCCGAACTTCACGCAGCGCCTGGGCAGCGGCGGGTTGGGGGGATTGTAGGTATTGAGAAAAATCGGGACGACCGGCAGCATGTGCGCCCCCTCCCCCTTCAAATACCAGCGGTGAACGAAGGAATACGCATGGCCCTCGCTCTGCGCGCCGCCCAGGCCCGCCACCGCGGCGACGTCGAATTCGCGCTCGATCAGGCCCTCGATGAGCTTCAGCGCGAGCGCCCTGTGGCAGGGATAGTCGGCGTCGGACTCGTCTTCGTAGCGGCGCATCTGCGCGCGGTTGTACCACTCCTCGGGCCAGCTGAAGCGCTTGGCGTTGGCGCGCGCGGCGTTGCGGATGCTCTCGCCGTAGTAGACGCCGATCGAAGGCATGTGCTGGTCCTGGAACAGCTCGTGCTGGTCGTCCCCGACGACCAGCAGCGCATCGAGTCTCGCCTGCGCGATCTCCGCACGCATGCGCTTCATCGCCTCCTGCACCTGGTGGTAGCGCGCCGTGATGGCGTCGTCGGCGACCAGCTCGGCGATGTTCGCGGGCGCTTGAGCGAGCACCTCCGTGTAGGAGCGCGGCCGGCCCTCGCGGTCGTAGTACTTCATGCGCAGGTCGCTCTGGCGGAATCCGCGCAGCCAGTCCGAAAGCTCCGCCGCGAGCATCACGCTGTGGGAGGAGCCGAAGGCCGCCGAGAGTCGCGCCATGCTTTACTGCGCCTTCGCGCCCGACTGCTTCACCACGCGGGTCCACCGCTGCCTTTCGAGCGATGCCCATGCGCCGAAGTCCTCGGGGCTGCCGCTCCTCGGCACCAAGCCGAAGGATTTCATTTTTGCCTGGGTCTCCGGGAGCTCGATCAGCTCGTTCAGCTTCGCGTTGAGTGCGACGACGATTTCCTTGGGAATCCCCGCGGGGGCGACGATCCCCGTTCCCGAGGTCGAAGTCACGGCCGCGTAACCGCTCTCGGCGAGCGTCGGGATATCGGGCAGGTCGGGATCGCGCGCGGCCCCGGTGATGGCGATGGCCCGCAGCTCGCCGCTCTTCACCCGGGTGCGGACCAGGTCGAAGAGAACGTCGGCCTGCCCCGCGATGACCGCGGTGAGCGCGGGCGCCCCGCCCGAGTAGGGAACGTTGAGCGCGTCGATGCCCGCTTCCATCTTGAACAGCTCGTAGGTCAGATGCGGCAGCGTGCCCACGCCGGCGGTGGCGAAATTGAGCTTGCCCGGATTGCTCTTCGCCCAGGCGACCAGCTCCTGCACCGTTCGATAGGGAAGCTTGGGATTGGCGACCAGCAACTGAGGGGAATTCGAAACAAAGCCGATCGGGGCGAAGGCCTTGGCCGGATCGTAGGGCATATTGGCGCCCTGGAGCGCAGGGTTCACCGCGAGCACGCTGGTATTGGCATAGAGCAGCGTGTAGCCGTCGGGCGCGGACCGGGAGACGAATTCTCCGGCGACCAGGCCGCCCGCGCCCACGCGGTTCTCGATCACGAATCGCTGGCCCATGAGATTCGACAGGCCGTCCGCGATGAGACGTCCCGGGACGTCCGTGGGACCGCCGGCGGGCGCCGGGACGATCAGGC
>JBGQKK010000193.1:0-5922 GCA_041499545.1 Gammaproteobacteria bacterium
CGAGCCCTGTGCGGCGGGGCGCCGCTGGGAATGGGACGGCGTCGCTTTCGAGTTTCTCCACCCCGGCGCGGACGCCGCTTGGGGCCGGGGCGCGCGGGCAAACAACCGCAGTTGCGTGCTGAGGATCGCGGCGCCCGGAGGCCGGGTGCTGCTCACGGGGGACATCGAGCGCGCCGCGGAGCGCGAGCTGCTCGAGCGCGCCCCCGGGCTCCTGCCGGTGGACGCCCTGCTCGTGCCTCACCACGGCAGCGCCAGCTCCTCGAGTCCCGAGTTCGTGAAGAAGGTCGCGCCGCGCTACGCGGTGTTCGCCGTCGGTTACCGCAATCGCTTCGGCCATCCTCGCGAGGAAGTCCTCGAGCGCTACCGGGATGCGGGAAGCACTCTGTATCGCACCGACACGGCCGGCGCGATCGAGATGCGCTTCGCGCCCGGATCTTCGCGGATCGAATTGCAGCGCGAGCGCTCTCGCCGCTATTGGCACGAGTCCTCCAGCGGCTATACTCCGGGGCGGAGAAGCCCGGCTTGAGTCTCGTTGCGACGATCAGGGTCAGCGGCGACCCGCAGCTCTTGCGGGAGTACCGCGGTCAAGTCAATCGCCTTCTCGATGAAGAGGGAGGCGATGCCTATCGCGAGCTGCATACTCCGGAGCGCCTCGAGTACGAATTCAAGCTTCACGGAGGCATTCCCTTTCCGCCGTTCGTGTCGGCCTCGGAGGCCTTTCCCGATCTGACCGTCGAAGTCGAGTGGCGTGAAGCCGCTCTGGGAAGGAGCGGTCGCGCGGTCATCCGCAACGGTGTGCTCGCCGAGCAGGCGGCGCAATCCCATGCGCCGGAGGGCGCCTTGAGCGAGGTGCATGCGGGCGCGGACGGCGAGTTGCGGCTCGCGGTGAGCTGCGGGCGCTGGCGCGAGTTCTGGCACGGCTACGTCATCGACGCGGGCGAGCACGCCTTCTTCCGCATCGCGGGCTCGGCCGGGGCGTGCGAGCTCTCTGCTTCCGACGGCATCGACCCCGAGTGGGCGGAACGCTGGAAGGTCTCGGGGAACGACGCGACGTACGCCGAGCTTGCGCCGCGCGAGCCGATCGCCGAGGACGAGCTGCGCGAGCTCGACCGGCTGGCGCAGGAGTTCTCGCGGGAGTGGATCTGGTTCGAGGAGAGTCCGCCGGAGGAAACCGCGGTCGAGCGAGCGCGCTTCGCGGCCTACGGCTATCCGGTGCGGGTGGCGAACCTCCGCGCGGAGAAGCTGCGCAATGTGCTGCGTCCGGAAGACGGCGACCTTGCGTTCGGGTCCTTCGGGGAAGACGCCCGCTGGATTCCCGAGCTGCTGCGGCGCTGCTGGCTGCGAACGGGAATGAGCCCAGCGAAATGAGCGAGCCTTTCCGCCGCCGCAAGGTTCAGTGCGCGGGTGCGAGCGGCCTGCATCGCATGGCCTACCTGGAATGGGGCGACCCGGACAGCGACAAGACGCTCGTCTGCGTCCACGGGCTCACGCGCTGCTCGCGCGACTTCGATTTTCTCGCTCCCGAAATGGCGCGGCACGGCTACAGGGTGGTGTGCCCCGACGTCGCCGGACGAGGCGACTCGGACTGGCTGAAGATTCCGATGGAGTACGCGATGCCGACCTACGCCTTCGACATGGTGACGCTGATCGCGCGCCTGGACGTGGAGTCGGTGCACTGGGTCGGCACCTCGCTCGGCGGCCTGATCGGAATGACGATCGCGGCGATGAACGATCCGCCCATCGGCAGGATGGTGCTGAACGACGTCGGGCCGGTGCTCACCGCCGTCTCGCTCGAGCGCATCGCCTCCTACCTCGGCAAGGTGCCGCCGCTGCCGACCATCGAGGCGGCCGAGCAGCTGGTGCGCGCGACCAGCGCCCCTTTCGGTCCGCACACCGACGCCGAGTGGCGCTTCCTCACCGAGAACGTCGTGCGCAGGAACGCCGACGGATCGCTGCGCCTGCACTACGACCCGGCGCTCGCCGTGCCCTTCAACGCCGAGCTGCCGCACAAGGACATCGAGCTGTGGAGCTTCTACGACGCCATCCGCTGCCCGACGCTGGTACTGCGCGGGGAGCAGTCGGACCTGCTCACGCGCGACACCGTCGCGCAGATGGCGGTGCGCGGCCCGCGGGCAAAGGCGATCGAAATTCCCGGCGTCGGGCACGCGCCGACGCTGATCCACGCGGACCAGATCGCGATCGTGCGGGATTTTCTGCTGGCCGCCTGATGGACGGGCGAATCGGCGCTTGCGGCATCGTGCTGCTCGCGGTGCTGCTGCCGCGGACGCTGCTCGCCGCGGGCGACGCCGAGTACGCGAAATGCCGGGACATCCCGGACGACAAGGCGCGGCTCACGTGCTTCGATGCCGTCGACCGGTCGAGCGCCGGTCCGCCGCCGAGCTATCTCGAGCGCCACTGGAAGCTCGCAGACAGGCGCATCGACATCGACGACGTCCAGCCCCACCGCCCTACCTACGTGCTGCTCGGCAAGTGGACCAATCACGCCAACACCGAGCCGTCCAGCCCGGCGGCTGGGCATACGGTGCCGGCGCCCATTCCGTGGAACGACGACGAGCTGTCGTTTCAGCTGAGCTTCAAGTCCGAGCTGGTGTCACGGCACGAGTTCGATCAGAAATTCCTCGGCCTGAGCGACTTGCGCCTGTGGTTCGCGTATACGCAACAGTCCTTCTGGCAGCTGTATACGCCCCGCCTGTCGCGACCTTTCCGCGAAACCAACTACGAGCCCGAGCTGATCCTCACTTTCGGCACCGGCAATCAGGACGACGGCTGGAAGCTGCTCAACTTCGGGTTAGTGCACCAGTCGAACGGCCGCTCGCTGCCCCAGTCGCGCAGCTGGAACCGCCTCTACGGCCAGGGCGGCTGGGAATGGGGACGGCTCTCGGTGCTCGGGCGCGCCTGGTGGCGGATTCCGGAAAGCGCGGACAAGGACGACAACCCGGACATCCAGGACTATCTCGGCCACGGCGACCTCGTGCTGCGCTGGGGCTTCGACAACGACCGGTCGATGTCGCTGCTGCTGCGGCGCTCCTTCAGCACCAGCCGGGGATTCGTGCAAGTCGACTGGACCAGCCGGAAGCTGGTCGGGGCGGCGCGCGTCTACATTCAGGCGACCTCGGGGTACGGCGAGAGCCTGATCGACTACAACTTCAGGCAGAACACCATCGGCTTCGGGTTCGCCTACGGCGACTACTGACTAGCGCGGCCACACCGGAGGGCGTTTCAGGCTGTTGCACTCCGTGTCACGAGGGCCTACTCGGAGCGACGGGTTAAAACCCGCCACCAACGGCTCGGGCACGACGCGAAACGAAACTACTTGCACCATTGCCGCTCGCAAGGAATGCCGTCGTTGTTTCCGTCCATCTTTACACCTGGACAGTTGTTGAGAAAATACGTGGCCTCTGCGCACGAGGTCATTTGCGAGCAATAGATTCTACCGTCGCAGCGGAACGAGGTTGTTGAAGGAGCTTCGGTTCGCGCACTCCGATTGGCCGCGGGTTCATTGACTCGCGGTTGGGTCGGACTAGCACCTGCGCGGAGGGCATAGCTTTGGTACTTGCTGTAACCATACCACCCGAGAGCGGCAACGATAACGAGGACGACGAGCCGTTGCATCTGGCAGCGTGGTAGTCGCGGGTTCTAACGTTCGCGCCCACGCGCGAGCGCGGAAGATTGGCGTGCTGTTAGAGGGCAGCCAGGACGGCTTGGCGAATGGGCTGTGGGAGTTCAATCGGCGCGAAGAAGCCTTGTGGGTAAAGATAATCTTCGCCTGACTCGTCGACGACTCGAACTTGCCTGTGCTTCGCTGCCTCAGGGTCTGGGAGAACCTGATAGATCTTTCGGCGCTCCAAGGAAACCTCGTAGCCCTTGTTCTTGAGACAGACGACAAATTGCTTCGTAGTTGATCGCATTGGCATCAGTCAATATAGCGCTTGATCTTGAATTCTTTACGTCCAATTCCGTGAGCTTCGTACCAGTGTACCTCGGCCAGCCGTATTTCGCCGCCCTCCAGTCGGACGCGGGCTATGCCCTTACGCTTTCTCCATCGGCCCCGGCCATAGAATTTCCGCAAGCGGGCAAGCTCTCGGATGGAAGACCCCGCGGCAAAGGTCTCAACAAGCGTGATGTCTCCGATGACTTGAAAATACATCAGGTGTCAATGCTGCCGTCTAACGTAATATGTCCGGACCGTGTAAGGTACCTAAACCTTGCAAGGTTACCCCCAAGCCATACCTCTACAGAGATTCGATGGGTCGTAGGTGCGGCGCGAGAATGCCCGTGAGCGCAAGCGGCTAACTCGGGCGCTGCTCTTACGTCATGCGAATCCTACCCGCGCATTTCTGGTACCGAAAGGCGGGAAAACCTTACACGAAAACGCGCTAGTGGGAGCTATTCTCTCCACCGTTTCCCAGGGGAACGGGCGGCCTGCTCATGCGCAGAAAGCGATGCCCCGCTTGTCCCGGCGGGGGTCATGGGCAGATCATAAGACAGTGCCGCCGTGGAAGTGGCGGCGATTGGACTTTCCTATCGTTAACCCACAGAGGAGAACAACATGACGCCAACGACGCATACTCAGGACGAAATATTGTGGAGTCTCTCTCCTGCGCAGAAACACACGAAGGAACGGATCTATTCGGGGAAAGAGGAGACGATCGTGCTCACCGTTACCATCGTTAACCCCATTCCGCCGGCGGGCGCGGTCACCGTGGAGTTGCTGCGGAACGGCGCCGCGGTACCCGACGGGGTCCTGAACAAGTTGAATGCGGTGACCTCGCGAACTTGGTTTCTCACCGGCGTTAGGACGCTCGACCTTGTCGCCCGCGACAAGACCTACTGTTCCGGTCAACACGCCATCAGCGTCTTGCTCTAAGGAATGGAGGTGCACACCACGGTGAGCACGTCGTCAGATACCGTCGCTAGCGCGGCCACAGCCAGCCGAAGGTACCGGCGGTCACGAGCGCATAGACCAGACCGTCGATCGTCGACTTGATCGTGATGTTCCACGAGCGGCCGTACCAGATCGACAGCGGCCAGATCGCGGCGGCGTAGGCCATGAAAGCCGAGGCGCCGACCAGCTGGAAGACGCGGAGATAGGGGGCGCCCGAAGGCAGCGCGCGCGAGCCGACGTACGCGGCGAAAAACCCGATCACCACGCAGAAGATGAACCATTTCGCCAGATACTGTCCCATCCCGGGCATGCCGCTCGGCCGCACGGTGACGATCATCACTGGCCCCTTGTTCATCTTGTCCTTGAACGCGGCCGACTTCATCTCCTCCGGGCCGCTGCAGTGAGGAACCATGTAATCGCCCGGCGGGATGCCGAGCGGGCGCAGCGCGTCCATCGCCTTGTCCTCGTTCGGCATCTTGGGATAGTCGTTGCGGTGCCACGGAAGGAGCATGTGGATCACCGTGCTCGCGATGAAGACGAGCACGGCAGAGACGAGGATCGGGAGCCAGAGCGAGGACAGTGCCGTCATTGGGGCCTCCTTTTCAAGAACAGCGCGCGTAGTATTACATACTGGTAGCCGCCGGATCCTGTCTGTAGAACAGCGCGAGCTGGGCGTACAGCTCCGGCCAGTCGCGCGCGAGCACGGCCGATTCGGTAAAGAAGGCCTCGCTCATCACGGCGAAGAATTCGGCCGGGTGCTCGGCGGCGTAGGGATCGATGAAAGTCGGCTCGCCCGAGTCCACCTCCGCGCAGAAGCGCTCGTAAGATTCGTCGAGAGTCTTGCGCCACTTCGCCGCGTCCATGCCCTCGCGCGCCGCCGGAAAATTCGCGTCGCCCGCGCCGTCCATGTGGATCTTGTGGGCGAATTCATGGATGACGACGTTGTAGCCGCGCTCGGCCATGCCGACGTCCTCCCACGAGAGGATCACGGGCCCACCCGGCCAGGCCTCGCCCGC
>JBGQKK010000194.1:0-5916 GCA_041499545.1 Gammaproteobacteria bacterium
ATGGACGCGTGGACCATGCGGTCGGCTTCCGCGTCGAGCACGTAGTCGAGGGTTTTTTCGCTCGCCGGAAAGGTGCCGAAGTAGTTGGTGCGGTCGAACGAGGTGCTGCCGTTGTAGCGGACTCCGCGCTGCTGGAAACCGGCCTTGATCGCCGGAAAGCGCTTGGTCCCGCGGAACATCAGGTGCTCGAGCAGGTGCGCCATTCCGCTCTCGCCGTAGCCTTCGTGGCGCGAGCCGACCAGGTAGGTGATATTGACGGTGATGGTATCGATCGAGCGATCGGGGATGAGCAGGACCTTGAGCCCGTTCGGCAGGCGGTACTCGGTGACGCCTTCGACGGAGGTGACGCGCTCGACCCCGGGGGGCAGGGTCGCAGCCGCCGGCTGGGCGGAGGCGAGCCCGGGCAGGAACAGGATCAGCGCAACGAGAAGGCGGAGGAAGATCATCGGGATTGCACGCTTCGGTCTTGACCGGCGGCGGTCGGGCAAGTTCAATTGTATCCCGGGGCGGGCTTGAATTCCGCTCGCCAGGGCCTCATTCTTCGCTCGGGCTGCGGCCCCTGCATTGTTCTTGTCTCGTATACAGTCGGAGCCACCATGCCGGCAGCAGTCACGAAGGAAACCCTGGGCTTCCAGGCGGAGGTGAAGCAGCTGCTTCACCTGATGGTCCACTCCCTCTACGGCAACAAGGAGATCTTCCTTCGAGAGCTGGTCTCGAACGCCTCCGACGCGGCCGACAAGCTGCGCTTCGAGGCGCTCTCGAACAACACCCTGTACGGGGGCGACGCCGAGCTCAGGATCCGGATCTCGTTCGACAAGCAGGCGCGCACGCTCACCGTGTCGGACAACGGCATCGGCATGTCCCGCGACGAGGTGGTCCGGAACATCGGCACCATCGCCAAGTCCGGGACGCACGAGTTCTTCCAGTCCCTCACCGGCGACCAGGCGAAGGACGCTCGCCTGATCGGCCAGTTCGGCGTCGGATTCTATTCCTCGTTCATCGTCGCCGACCGGGTGACCCTGCTCACGCGCCGCGCCGGGCTCCCGGCGGAAGAGGGCGTGCGCTGGGAATCCGACGGCGGCGGAGAGTTCACCGTCGAGGCCGCGGAAAAGGCGGGGCGGGGCACCGACGTGATCCTGCACCTGCGCAATAGCGAGGACGAGCTCTTGTCCGAGTGGAAGCTGAAAGGCATCGTTCACAAGTACTCCGACCACATCGCGATCCCCATCGTGATGAAGAAGATCAAGTGGGACAAGGACAAGTCGCAGGAGCTCGCGACCGACGAGGACGAGACCGTCAACCAGGCGAGCGCCCTGTGGGCGCGGCCGAAATCCGAAATCACCGAGGAGCAATACCAGGAGTTCTACAAGCACATCGCGCACGACGGCGACGCTCCGCTCGCGTATACCCACAACCGCGTCGAGGGCCGGCAGGAGTACGTGCAGCTCCTCTATATTCCGGGGCGGGCCCCCTTCGACCTGTGGGACCGGCGCGAGCGCCGCGGCCTGAAGCTCTACGTGCGGCGCGTGTTCATCATGGACGACGCCGAGCAGCTCTTGCCGGCGTATCTGCGCTTCGTGCGCGGTGTGGTCGACTCGAACGACCTGCCGCTCAACATCTCGCGCGAGATCCTGCAGGAGAGCCGCGACATCGAGGCGATCCGCGCCGGGTGCACCAAGCGCGTGCTCTCGCTCCTCGAGGACCTCGCCAAGGACAATCCGGAAAAGTACGCGGTCTTCTGGAAGGAATTCGGCCGGGTGCTGAAGGAAGGCGTGGGCGAGGACTTGGCCAACCGCGAGCGCATCGCGAAGCTGCTGCGCTTCTCGACGACGCACACCGACCGCGAGGAGCAGAGCGCGTCGCTCGCCGACTATCTCGCACGGATGAAGGAGGGGCAGGACAGGATCTACTACGTGACCGCGGAGACCTTCCTCGCCGCGAAGAACAGTCCGCACCTGGAGATCTTCAGGAAGCGCGGGATCGAGGTGCTGCTGCTGTCCGAGCGCGTCGACGAGTGGCTGGTCGCGAATCTCACCGAGTACGAGGGCAAGCAACTCGCCTCGGTCGCGAAAGGCGCGCTCGATCTGTCCAAGCTCCAGACCGACGAGGAGAAGAAGGAGGAAGCCAAACAGGCGGGCGAGCACCGGGCGCTGGTCGCGAGGCTGAAAGACGCGCTCGGCGACAAGGTCAAGGAGGTGCGCGTCAGCTCGCGCCTCACCGAGTCGCCCTCGTGCCTGGTCGCCGACGAGCACGACATGGGCGGCAACCTCGCGCGCATCCTCAAGGCGGTGGGGCAGAAAGGTCCGGAGGCCAAGCCGATCCTCGAGATCAACCCCGCGCATCCCATGGTCAAGCGGCTCGACCAGGAAAGCGCGCGCTTTGCCGACTGGAGCAACCTCCTCTTCGACCAGGCGCTGCTCGCCGAGGGCGGTCAGCTCGACGACCCCGCGGGCTTCGTGCGCCGCATGAACGAGCTGATGCTCGAGATGGCGGGCGAGGGCGGGCACATCATCGTCCCGGGGCGCTAGAGCGCCCCTTGGTGCTAGACTGCACGAAAAAGAGAGGAGCTCGAAACTTCTGCAGCCGCGGGCACGGGGGACCGCGGAATGGGAGAGAAATTGGCTGTCTGGCTACGCAAGCTCCTGATTGCGCCCGAATATCCTGACGCCGAGCTCAGCGTCCAGTCGCGGCTGTTTACCTTCTCGGCGCTGGTGGTTCTCGGGGGCCTGAGCGTCGCGTTCGTCAACAACCTCTTCGCCGGGAAAGGCGGTTTTCCGGTGGAGGTGCTCGCGGCCATGTTCGCGATCATCGTCCTCATGGCCGGAGCACGCCGGGGCCATCTGCGCCTTTCCAGCGCTCTCCTTCCGCTGCTCCTCATGACGTTCCTGGTCGGCGGGCTGCTCGCGCGCGACGGCGTGCACGACTCGGCGGTCGTCGCCATGTGCGGCACGCTCGCCCTGGCCGGGACCCTGATGAGATGGCGCCCGCTGCTCGCCTTCACCCTCGCGACGGTGGCGGGCTTCTACGCGATCGGGTACGGCGAATTGAGCGGAATCCTGCCCAACCGCTTGAGCCCGTTTACCGATTATCGATACCTGACCGGCGTAGGCATCTCCTTCGTCCTGATGGCGGTCGGGGTCCGCTTTCTCATGGACAACGTGGTGAGAAGCGTGCGCGACACGCGCAAGCAGGAGGAGCGCTTCGCCAAGATGATCGATGCGACGCCTGCGGCGACTACGATCACGCGCTACGAGGACGGAACGTTTATCGAAGCCAACCAGGCGGCGCTCGAGGCGTTCGGGCGCAGCCGCGAGGAGGTGATCGGGCAGACCGCGCTGTCGCTCGGGCTGTGGCCGGATCCGGAGGACCGCGCCAGGCTCATGGCGTCGATGCGGGCGGGCGAGCGCATCTATCTGCGTCCGGTCGCCGTGCGGAACAAGTCGGGCGAGCGGCGCGACATGCTGGTTTCCGCAGCCTGGGTCGAGTTCGACCAGCAAAAGCAGATGCTGATGTCGGCGGTGGACATCACCGAGGTGCGGCGCGCGGAAGAGCTGCTGCGGCGATCCGAGGAGCGGTTCGCGAAGATCTTCCAGGCGAGCCCGGACGCGATCGTCATCAGCCGCCTCTCCGACGGCCGCTATCTCGAGGTGAACCAGCGCTGGCTGGAGCTGTTCGGCTACCGGCGCGAGGAAGCCGTCGGGCGCACCGCGTTCGATCTGGGCGTGTGGGTCGATCCCGCGGAGCGGCCCCGCTTCGTGGCGGAGGCCCGCGAGCGCGGGGCCGTGCGGGACTTCGAGACGCGTTTCCGCAAGAAGTCCGGGGCGATCATCGATACGGTGGTCTCCGCCGAGGTGATCGACATCGACGGGGAGGCGCACCTCATCGTGCCCATCATGGACGTCACCGACCGCAAACGCGCCGAGGAGCGCATCCAGCAGCTCGCGACGCGCGACGCTCTGACCGGTTTGCCCAACCGCCTGCTGCTGAACGACCGCCTCACGCTCAGCATCAGCCAGGCGCAGCGGCGCGGCGGCAGCCTTGCGCTGCTGTTCGTCGATCTGGACCGGTTCAAGTACATCAACGACTCGCTCGGGCACGTGATCGGCGACGTCTTCTTGAAGAGCGTCGCCGAGCGCCTGTCCGGAATCATGCGACAGGGTGACACCTTGGCGCGAATCGGGGGCGACGAGTTCGTGGTGCTCCTGGAGAATATCGTCCCCATGGAGGACGCGGCGGGCCAGGTGGCGCGCAAG
This sequence comes from Gammaproteobacteria bacterium, assembly GCA_041499545.1. Classification (GTDB taxonomy): domain Bacteria; phylum Pseudomonadota; class Gammaproteobacteria; order Burkholderiales; family SG8-39; genus VBDM01. Next base: position 4,254 of record JBGQKK010000194.1, read on the forward strand.
ATACTCAACTCCTTTGCCGAGCCGTTTACGGTGGAAGGCCACACCTTGAGCTGCTCATGCAGCATCGGCATCAGCGTGTTCCCCTCGGACGCCGTGACTCCTCAGATGCTGATTCGCGACGCCGACACCGCCATGTATCACGTCAAGGAAAGCGGGCGGGGCGCGTACCGGTATTTCTCGGCGGAGATGAACACCCGCATGCAGGACCGGCTGCAGCTCGAGATCGGCCTGCGAAAGGCGATCGCTGCCCGGCAGTTCGAGCTCGTCTACCAGCCGAAGGTCGATATCGCGAGCGGAGCGGTCACGGGGCTGGAGGCGCTGCTGCGCTGGCGGCATCCCGAGTGGGGGCTGGTGCTCCCGCAGCGCTTCATTTCGGTGGCCGAGGACACCGGACTGATCGTCGAGATCGGCCGCTGGGTGCTCGACGAGGCCTGCCGGCAGCTGCGCGAGTGGCGCGAGCACGGCCTGTCGCTGCGGCCGGTAGCGGTCAACCTGTCGGTCCGGCAATTCACCCCCGCGTTGGTGGGCGAGATTTCCATGGCGATGAACAAGTTCGGCGTGAATCCGGGGCTGCTCGAGCTCGAAATCACCGAGAGCCTGTTCATGCAGAACGCCGAGGAGGTGGGCGACATCCTCGGGGGGCTCTCGCGGCTCGGCGCAAACGTGACCATAGACGATTTCGGCACGGGTTATTCTTCGCTGGGTTACATCAGGCATTACAACGTCAACGCGCTCAAGATCGATCGCTCCTTCCTGAGCGGTATCACCGATGCTTCGCAGGACCTGGCGATCGTTCGCGCGGTCATCACCATGTGCCGCGGTCTGGGCATCCGGGTCATCGCCGAGGGCGTGGAGACGCAGGATCAGCTCGACATCCTGCGCAAGCTGCACTGCGACGAGTATCAAGGCTACCTGTTCAGTCCCCCGGTCGCCGCCGAGGAGATCGAGCGGCGCTATCTCAAGTCGATTCCCGCGCGCGAGGTCCTGAGCGGGCAGCAGCACTGAGGGGCGTGATACGCTTTGCCGGGTGCGTCTCCGGATTGCCAGGTCGCTTGCGCTCGCGGCGCTCCTTCTCCTTTGCGCGCCGGGCCGTGCGCAGCCCGTATACGGACCCGAGCCCGAGCCTTCGACGCCGTCCGCGGCGAAGCGCCTCGTCGCCGCGAAGCGCTTCATGGTGGTCGCGGCCCACCCGCTCGCGGCGCGCGCCGGCTACGAGGTGCTCGCGCGCGGCGGCAGCGCGGTCGACGCCGCGATCGCCACCGAGCTGGTGCTCAACCTGGTCGAGCCCCAGTCCTCAGGCATAGGCGGAGGCGGGTTCCTGCTGCATTACTCCGCCCGTGACGGCGGTCTGCAGGCCTACGACGGGAGGGAAACCGCGCCCGCGGCCGCGAGGCCCGAGCGCTTCCTCGGAGCGAGCGGCAAGCCGCTCGATTGGCCCGACGCGGTCATCAGCGGGAAATCGGTCGGCGTGCCCGGCCTGCTCGCGCTGCTCGAGCTGGCGCACCGAAGGCACGGCAAGCTCCCCTGGCGGGAGCTGTTCGATCCGGCGATCAGGCTGGCCGAAAACGGCTTTCCGATCTCGCCGCGGCTGCACGCCCTCGTCTCGGCCGACCGCTTCCTGTCGCAGGACGAGAACGCACGGCGCTATTTCTATGCGGCCGAC
>JBGQKK010000195.1:0-5900 GCA_041499545.1 Gammaproteobacteria bacterium
CAACGGCATCATGACCCTGTCGGGGGCCTGGCACAAGCTGCGCACCGATCCCATTCTCAAGTTCCTCATCGTGTCACTGTCGTTCTACGGCATGTCCACGTTCGAGGGGCCGATGATGTCGATCAAGACGGTCAACGCGCTCTCGCACTACACCGACTGGACGATCGGGCACGTGCACTCGGGCGCGCTCGGCTGGGTGGGCCTGGTGAGCATGGGCAGCGTCTATTACCTCGTTCCGCGCCTCTTCGGCCAGGCCGAGATGGCGAGCGTGCGGCTCATCAACGTGCATTTCTGGGTGGCCACGGTCGGCATCGTGCTGTACATCGCGGCGATGTGGATCGCGGGCGTGATGCAGGGCCTGATGTGGCGCGCGGTGAGCGCGGACGGCACGCTCACGTATACCTTCGTCGAGGGCGTGAAGGCGACCTATCCCTTCTACACCATCCGCCTCCTCGGGGGACTGCTTTACTTCGCCGGCATGGTGATCATGGCGTGGAACGTGTGGAAAACCATCGCCGCGGGCAAGCCCGAGAACGCGGCGATCCCGGCCGCGGTTCACGCCTAGGACGGCCGCCGTGAGCTTCAGCCACCAAACCCTGGAGAAGAACAGCGCGCTGCTCATCGTCCTTATCGTCCTCGTCGTCGCGGTAGGGGGGCTGGTCGAGATCGTGCCGCTGTATTTCCAGAAGTCCACCACCGAGCCCGTCGCCGGCCTCAAGCCCTATCCGCCGCTGCAGCTCGTCGGCCGCGACATCTACGTGCGCGAGGGCTGCTATAACTGCCATTCGCAGATGATCCGCCCGTTCCGCGCCGAGACCGAGCGCTACGGGCATTACTCGGTGGCCGGCGAGTTCGTCTACGACAGGCCGTTCCAGTGGGGCAGCAAGCGCACCGGACCCGACCTCGCGAGGGTCGGCGGGCGCTACAGCGACGAGTGGCACCGCGTCCATCTCGACAGACCGCGCGACGTCGTGCCCGAGTCGAACATGCCGCCGTACTCCTGGCTCGCGAAGACGCCGGCCGGCGCGGACGACATCGAGGCGAAGCTCAAGGTGCTGCGCAAGCTCGGACATCCCTACAGCGACGCGGACATCGCCGGCGCCCGCAAGGAGCTCGCCGGCAAGACCGAGCAGGACGCGCTGATCGCCTATCTGCAGGGCCTGGGCACGGCGCTCAAGACGAGGTAGACGTGGACATCGACGCGCTCCGCTCTCTCATGACCGTGCTCGCGTTCGTGACCTTCGTCGGCATCGTGCTCTGGGCCTATAACGGCCGCTCGCGGCGCGGGTTCGACGAGGCCGCGCAGCTGCCTTTCGAGGAGGACGGGGAGAATCGTCGATGAGCGATTTCACGAGCGGCTTCTGGGAGCTGTATGTCGGCGTCATCACCGTCGTGAGCATCCTCGCCTGCGCGGTGCTCCTGAAGTCGATGAGCACGCGCCGCGTGTCGGGTGAAGCGGAGACGACCGGCCATACCTGGGACGAGGACCTCGGCGAGTACAACCATCCCCTGCCGAGCTGGTGGATCTGGCTCTTCTACATCACCATCGTGTTCAGCCTCGTCTATCTCGTCCTCTATCCGGGCCTGGGGAGCTATGCGGGCTCCTTCAAATGGACGTCGGCGGGGGAGTACCAGGCCGAGATGAAGCAGGCGGACGAGCTCTACGGCCCGCTCTATCAGAAGTTCGCATCGCAGGACCTGAGGCAGGTCGCGGCGAATCCCGAAGCCCGCGCGATCGGGCAGAAGCTCTTCCTCAATCACTGCGCCCAGTGCCACGGCTCGGACGCCGCGGGCGGCAAGGGCTTCCCCAACCTCACCGACGGCGACTGGCTCTACGGGGGCGATCCGGAGACGATCAAGACGAGCATCATGAACGGCCGCAACGGCGTCATGCCGGCTCTCGGTCCCACGCTCGGCGAATCGGGAACGCTGGACGCGGCGAACTACGTGCTCTCAGTCTCGGGCGCAAAGCACGACGCCGCGAGGGCGGCGCGCGGCAAGCAGACTTTCGCGACGGTCTGCGCCGGCTGCCATGGCGCCGAGGGCAAGGGGAACCAGGCGCTGGGCGCTCCGAACCTGACCGACAACATATGGGAGTACGGGGGCTCGCCGGCCGACATCGTCGAGACGATCACCAAGGGGCGCGGCATCAACGCCCTGACGCCGGGGACGAGCTCGATGCCGGCGCACAAGGATTCACTCGGCGAGGCGAAGGTACACATCCTCGCCGCCTACGTATACAGTCTGTCCAACCCGCAGCCGGCCGGGTCTGTCGCCAAGTGAAGTCCGCGTAGGCGCCGGCGGCGCGCTCCGCCCGCGGGCGTCTCGAGGAACAGTGAACGACACGCTGAAGAACGTCGAGGTTTTCCCGCGCCGCGACCTGGTCGAGGAATCGCTCTACGAGGTCCGCCGAAAGATCTACCCGCGGAGCGTGGGCGGCTGGTTCGCGCGCTGGCGAGTCGCCCTGGTGCTCGCCACGCAACTCGTGTACTACGGAACACCCTGGCTCGAGTGGAACGGGCGGCAGGCGGTGCTCTTCGACCTCGGCGCGCGCAAGTTCTATGTCTTCGGGCTGGTGCTGTGGCCGCAGGACTTCATCTACCTCACGCTGCTCCTGGTGATCTCGGCGCTGTCGCTGTTCCTGTTCACCGCGGTAGCCGGGCGCCTGTGGTGCGGCTACGCCTGCCCGCAGACCGTCTACACGGAAATCTTCCTGTGGATCGAGCGCAGGATCGAAGGCGACCGCCAGCGCCGCATCCGGCGCGACGGCGGGCCGCTCAGCGCGGAGAAGCTGGGGCTCAAGACGGCCAAGCACGCGATCTGGATCGCCCTGTCGCTGTGGACCGGGTTCACTTTCGTCGGCTACTTCACACCGATCCGCGAGCTCTCGCACGAGGTGGCGACGCTGGCCTTGGGTCCATGGGAGAGCTTCTGGGTGCTGTTTTACGGCTTTGCCACCTACGGCAACGCCGGATGGATGCGCGAGCAGGTGTGCCTGCACATGTGCCCCTACGCGCGCTTCCAGAGCGCGATGTTCGACTCCGACACGATGATCATCACCTACGACCGCGCGCGCGGCGAGCCGCGCGGCGGGCGCTCGCGCTCGGCCGACCCCAAGGCGGCGGGGCTCGGCGATTGCGTCGATTGCGGCATCTGCGTCCAGGTCTGTCCGACCGGGATCGACATCAGGAACGGCCTGCAGTACGAATGCATCGGCTGCGCGGCGTGCATCGACGGCTGCAACCAGGTGATGCAGAAGATGGGCTATCCTCCGGGGCTGATCCGCTACTCGACCGAGAACGCACTGCGCCACGGGTGGCGATTCGCGCAGTTGCTCAAGCGCGCGCTGCGGCCGCGCGTGATCGTGTATACGGCGATACTCTGGACCGTCATCCTCGGCGCAGCGGCGGCCTTGTGGCTGCGCGTGCCCCTGAAGGTCGACGTGATACGCGACCGGGGCAGCCTCTCGCGCGAGGTCGGAGGCGGAATGGTGGAGAACGTCTTTCGCCTTCAGATCATGAACGCGAGCGAGGCGCCGCGCGTATTCCACATCCAGGCCTCGGGCCTGCCGACGCTGCAGGTGGCGGGCGAAAGCGACTTCGCGGTCGGAGGCGCCGAGACGCGTATGGTGCCGGTGAGGCTGCGCATCGACGGAGACGCGGCGCGGGCGGGGTCGCATCGCATCGAATTCGAAGTTGCAGCGGTCGGGGAGCCGGGCGTGGCGGTGCGCGAACGCTCGGCGTTCCTGGTGAGATAGGCCGATGCGCGACGAACGCCTTTCATCCCTCGTGCGGCCCTGGTACCGCGAGCCCTGGCCCTGGTTCCTGATGTCACTGCCCGCGATCGCGATCGTCGCCGGCGTCGCCACGCTGGTGATCGCCCTCGCCACCGACGACGGGCTCGTCGCCGACGACTACTACAAGCAGGGTCTCGCGGTGAACCAGGTGTTGCGGCGCGAGGCGCGGGCGCGCGAGCTGGGTCTCTCGGCGAGCGCGAGCCTCGCCGGAGCCGAGGTAAGTGTCGCGCTGCGCGGAACGACGGAGACGCTCCCCGGGCTGCGGCTGCGGCTCGTCCATCCGACGCGCTCGGGCCGCGACCAGGCGGTGCCGCTGCGCGCCGCCGAAGGCGTGTACCAGGGGAGCATGACTTCGGCAAACGGCGAGCCGCGGCTGCTCGTGCTCGAGGACGCGGCGGCCACCTGGCGCCTCACCGGCTCGTGGAACGGCCGCGACGGGACGGCCGAGCTGAGAGCGGAGCGATAAGGAGGCGACAGCCGTGCTGCAAAAAGCGATCTGGATACTCTGGCCCTCGTTCCTCGTCGCCGCCGCGGCGGAGACCGTGTTCTTCGCGCTGTTCGACCCCGGCGAATTGACCCTCTTCTCTCAACACCTAGAGCTGTCGCGCACCGCGGTGTATTCGATCGGGTTCTTCCTATTCTGGGGATTCGCCGCGGTGTCGAGCGGGTTCACGCTGTATCTCGGCCGGGACGGCGGCGGTGTCCGGCGCTGATCCGTCTCCCGTGAGTGCTGTGAGTCGATCGAAGGTCGCGCTCGGTCAGCGCTTTGGAGCAGCGGTGGTCGGGGGACTCGCCTTCGCGGGTCCGCTGCTCGCCTGTTTCGCCGCGAGCGCGGAGAGACGCGCCTGATCCGCCGCAGATAGGTTCACCAGACCCGGGCAGGACCCGGCGTCGGCAGTCTTGGCCGCGTTCTGCAGGCGCAGCGCAAGGCCATCGATTGATTCGAGACGGCTGAGAACACCGCGCGCGGTATCCGGCGACTGGCAGGCCTGTCTTTCCATTTCCTCCAGCAGCAACGCCTGGAATTTTTCGAGCGGCAGATCGTCGACGCACGTCACCTGTGTTCCGCTTTCCCGAAGGCACGACCGGAATCGTGGAGGTTTCAGGCCGGGCACGGCTGCCTTCTCAATCGCCGCGTCGTAACGACTCTGGCTTTCCTTGCTCAACCACGGCAATCGCAGTTTGGACTCTCGGAGCGACCGGACTTCCTCTGCGCTGAGCGGATGCCATTTCAGGCCTCGCGCATCGACCAGATCGGGATACGGATCATGAGGCATTGCCTCCGTGTAGAGCACCGCGCCGCGCAGATCGGTGCCCCGCATTTCTGCTCCCGACAAGTCGGCCCCCTGCAACTGCGCCCCCGATAAATTCGTCCCCTGCAACTGCGCTTCCGACAAATCCGCGCCGTGCAACCACGCTCCTTGCAAATTTGCTCCCTGCAGCTGCGCCTTCGCGAACTTCGCACCCTCCAGCAACCGGCCCCTAAAGGTCGCGCCCTGCAGCTGTGCCCCCGTCAAATCCGCTTCCTGCAAGGCCGAGGCCGACAGATTGGTGCCCCGCAGATTCGCTCCCGACAGATTCGCACCCTGCAATAGCACCTCGTCCAACATCGTGCCCTGCATCTTCGCCCCTTTCAGGTTGGCACTCTCCAGCCACACTTCCACGAACTTCGCGCGTTGCAGGTCCACTCCTTCCAGGTTGGCGCCGTTCAGCCTGGCGCCGACAAAGACCGCGCCTTGCAGCTGCGCACCCGTGAAAACCGCACGCTCTAAGTGCACGCTATCTACGCGTTCGCCGGGCGCCTGCTCAAGTTCCGAGCCTCCGTAGAAGATGGTCCGCTGGAGCTGCGCGCCCGTTAAATCCGCGCCCTCCAAGTGCGCGTTGACGACACGTGCACCCTGCAGCTGTGCACCGCGCAGGTCTGCCTTGGGCAACAGTGCGTTCGAGAAATCCGCCCGGCGAAGGCTGCGGTTCTTCAGGTCGATGCGCTGGACGAGCCGGAGTGCGGCCTCCATCCTGGCCGGATCGCTGCCCCGCAGGTCGGCGAGCGTTTCGGGGGAAGGAGGCTTGGCCAGCAGCACTCCTTCACGGAGGTTCAGGTGAC
>JBGQKK010000196.1:0-5879 GCA_041499545.1 Gammaproteobacteria bacterium
AGCGCGCCAACCTCGACATCAAGGGCACCCAGGTCGAGCTCGACCGCTCGGTGCTCGAGCGCATCACCGCGCCCTTCGAGCACTTGCTGCGCAACGCCGTCACCCACGGAATCGAGAGCCCGGCCAAGCGCCGCGCCGCGGGCAAACCCGACATCGGCGAGATTCGCCTGGAGCTGAAGCAAGAGGGCAACGAGGTGCAGCTCGCTTTGTCGGACGACGGAGCGGGGCTGGACATCGACCGCATCCGCGAGAAGGCGATCGAAAAAGGACTCATGGACACAAACTCGGAGCTCTCCGAGTCGGAAATCGCCGATTTCATATTCAACGCGGGTTTCTCCACGGCGGACGAGCTTTCGCAGGTGGCCGGACGCGGCGTCGGCATGGACGTGGTGCGCAGCGAAGTCGCCGCTCTGGGCGGGCGCGTAGAGATGCGCTTCACGCGCGGGCAGGGGACCCGCTTCGCCATCTATCTGCCACTGACTCTGGCGGTGACCCAGGCGGTGCTGGTGCGGGCCGGCAACAGGACCTACGCGATTCCCTCGGTGATGGTCGAGCAGGTGCTGCAGCTGAGGCAAGAGCAACTCGTGGCGGCGTATGCGTCGCGCCAGACGCAGTGGCAGGACCGGCACTACCCGTTCCACTATCTTCCGCACCTTCTGGGGACATCCGAGGCGGTCGCCGAGCAGAAGCGCTTCTCCCCGACCTTGTATCTGCGCAGCGGCACCAATTCGATCGCCCTGCACGTGGACGACATGGTCGGCAGCAACCAGGAAATCGTGGTGAAGACGATCGGTCCGCAGCTGCAGCGCATCGCCGGGATCACCGGCGCGACCGTGCTCGGCACGGGCGAGATCGTGCTCATCTTGAACCCGGTGCAGCTCGCTCTGAAAGAAGTCGCAGCGCGCCCCGCGACCGTCCACGAGGCGCCCAAACCGCAGGCCGCGGCCACGCAGCCCACGATCATGGTGGTGGACGACTCGCTCACCGTGCGCAAGGTCACCGGGCGCCTGCTCGAGCGCCAGGGCTATCTGGTGGTCACGGCGCGCGACGGCGTGGAGGCGATGGAGAAGCTGCTGGAAGTGGTGCCCGACGTGATGCTCGTCGACATCGAAATGCCGCGCATGGATGGCTTCGACCTCACGCGGAATGTTCGCGCCGACGCGCGCCTCGCCCGGGTGCCGATCATCATGATCACCTCGCGCACGGCCGACAAGCACCAGAACTACGCGAAGGAAATCGGCGTGAGCCACTTCCTCGGCAAGCCCTACCAGGAAGACGATCTGCTGGAGAAGATCTCCGGATTCTTGAGGGACCGCAGGGCCGCGGCCTGAGATCGCGCGGCCTCGCGCGGGAGGGCAGGGCCGCGAAAATTGTGCGCCGGCACACGGAGGTTTAGAATAGCCTTTCCTCCATGGCTCAGGTCAATCTCACCAATCACTTCCTGATCGCCATGCCCAACATGGTCGATCCGTATTTCGCCCGCACGCTGACTCTCATCTGCGAGCACAGCGATCAGGGGGCGCTCGGCGTGGTCGTGAATCGGCCCATCGAGATGACCCTCGGGGCGCTGTTCGAGCGCTTGAGTCTGCGGCTGAATTCCGAAATTCTGGTGAACGAGCCGGTCTACTTCGGCGGTCCGGTGCAGACCGATCGCGGCTTCGTGCTGCACGAGCCGCCCGGCAAATGGCAGTCCACGCTCTCGGTGCACGACAAGATGGGCCTGACGACCTCCAAGGACATCCTGGAGGCGGTGGGCCAGGGCAGCGGGCCGCGCAAGATGCTGGTCACTCTCGGCTACTCCGGCTGGGCCGCGGGGCAGCTCGAGAACGAGATCAAGCAAAACGCCTGGCTCACCGTCGAAGCCAAGGACGGGATCATCTTCGACACGCCGGCCGAAGAGCGCTTGCCCGCGGCGATGAAGCTGCTCGGGGTCGATTTCGCGAAGCTCTCGGAGGAGGCAGGGCACGCGTGAGCGAGGCGGCCGTGGCTCCGTCGAAGGTCTCAGGCCACACGATACTCGCTTTTGATTTCGGCGCCCGCTGGATCGGCGTCGCCGTCGGCGATACCGAAACGCGGCTCGCCAATCCCGTCGGCGTGTTCCAGGCGGTCGGGGGCGAGCAGCGCATGGAGGAAATCGAAGCGCTCGTGCGCGAATGGCGGCCGGCGCACCTCGTCGTCGGTTTGCCCCTGTCGATGGACGGAACCGAGCACGACATGACGCGGCAGGCGCGACGGTTCGCACGGCAGCTTGAGTCGCGCTTTCGTCTGCCGGTGAAGCTCGCGGACGAGCGGCTCACTTCAGCCTCGGCTAGAGAAACCCTCCGCGAGCGCGGCAGGGGCGGGCGCGAGCACAAGCGGGACGTCCACGCCCTTTCCGCGAAAATCATTCTCCAGAGCTACCTCGATGAATCTCCCCGACGCTGAGGCGCTCTGCCGGGTGCTCGCCGATAAGCTCCGCTCCGGCGTTTCGGAATCCACCGGCCTCGTGGGCATCCGCACCGGAGGCGCCTGGCTCGCCGAGCGGCTGCACCGGGAGCTGGGCCTGGCGACGCCCTTGGGAACGCTCGACATTTCGTTCTACCGCGACGATTTCGACTCGGCCGGGTTGCGCCACCAGGTGAAGCCGTCCCAGATCCCCTTCGACGTGAACGGCCGGCACATCGTGGTGGTCGACGACGTGCTCTACACCGGCCGCACGGTCCGCGCCGCGATGAACGAGCTTTTCGACTACGGGCGCCCGGGGAAGATCGAGCTCGCTGCGCTAGTCGATCGCGGCGAGCGGCAGCTGCCGATCGCCGCGCAGTACGTGGGCGCCACGCTGTCGGTGCCCGCGGGAAAGCTCCTGCGCCTGGCGCGCGACGAGCGCGGCAAATTCACCCTGCGACTCTCGGATGCGAAACCCGCAGCTTAACGGCGACGGAACCCTCAGGCACTTGCTCACTATAGAGGGGCTGCCGCGCGAGATCCTTGTGCACATCCTCGACACGGCCGCCTCGTTCATGGGCGTGACCGAGCGCGAGGTGAAGAAGGTGCCGCTGCTGCGCGGGAAGTCGATCTTCAACCTGTTCTTCGAACCTTCGACCCGTACCCGCACCACTTTCGAGATCGCCGCCAAGCGGCTCTCCGCCGACGTCATCAACCTGAACATCGCCGCGTCGTCCTCGACCAAGGGAGAGACTCTGCTCGACACGGTGGACAATCTTTCCGCGATGTACGCCGACATGTTCGTGGTGCGGCACTCTTCGAGCGGCGCCGCGCATCTCATCGCGAGCCACGTCGCCCCGCACGTGCATGTGATCAACGCCGGCGACGGGCGCCACGCGCACCCGACCCAGGGCCTGCTCGACATCTATACGATCCGCCACTACAAGAAGGACTTCGCCGGGCTGTCGGTCGCGATCGTCGGCGACGTGCTTCACTCGCGGGTGGCGCGCTCGCTCATCCACGCCCTCACCACGCTCGGCGCGCCCGACGTGCGCGTGATCGGGCCGCGGACGCTCCTGCCCACCGGAGTGGAGCAGCTGGGCGTCTCGGTGCACCACGATATGCTCAAGGGCCTCGCGGGCTGCGACGTGGTGATGATGCTGAGGCTCCAGAACGAGCGCATGAAGGGGCCGCTCCTGCCCTCGGCGCAGGAATTCTTCAAGTCCTACGGCCTTACGCCCGCGAAGCTCGCGCTGGCCAAGCCCGACGCGATCGTCATGCATCCGGGGCCGATGAACCGGGGCGTCGAGATCGACTCCGCGGTCGCCGACGGCCCGCGCTCGGTGATCCTGCCGCAGGTCACCTTCGGCATCGCCGTGCGCATGGCGGTGATGAGCATCCTCGCCGGGAACTGACCTATGGGAAAACTCAAAGCACCCGCGTTCGACCCGAAAGAGCTGCCCGAGACCTCGAGCACCGGCTACCCCGAGCCCTATAAGAGCCGCGTAGCGGGCCGGCGCCGAAGGCGGCTGGGCGACGCAGCAGGGCTCAAGAATTTCGGCGTGAATCTCACGCGCCTCGATCCCGGCGCCGAGTCCTCGATGCGCCACTGGCACGTGAAGCAGGACGAGTTCATCTACGTGCTCGAGGGCGAGGCGACTCTCGTCACCGATGCGGGGCGCCAGAAGCTCGGGCCCGGGATGGCGGCCGGGTTCCCCGCCGGCAAGGCGGACGGGCACCAGCTCGTCAACGAGACCGACAAGCCCGTGCTCTATCTCGAGATCGGCGATCGCACGCCCGACGACAGCGCGAGCTACCCCGACGTCGATTTGGCGGTTCGCATGATCGACGGCAAATGGGTCTTCACCCGCAAGGACGGCAGCCCCTTCAAGTGAGCAACGTCCACATCCAGGGGGGGAGGCTGATCGACCCGAAGAACCGCGTCGACGCCAGGCAGGACGTCTTCGTTTCGGATGGAAAAATCGCCGCGCTCGGAAGGGCGCCCTCCGGGTTCCGCGCCGAGCGCGTCATCGACGCGTCGAACCTCGTCGTCTGCCCGGGCCTGATCGATCTTTCGGCACGGCTGCGCGAGCCCGGCTTCGAATACAAGGCGACGCTCGAATCGGAGATGCAGGCTGCGGTTGCGGGCGGCGTGACCAGCCTCGCCTGCCCGCCCGATACCGACCCGCCCCTCGACGAGCCGGGTCTGGTCGAGATGCTCAAGTACCGCGCCAGGAACCTCAACCTCGTACATGTTTATCCGCTGGGGGCGCTTACCTGGAAGCTCGGCGGCGAGCGGCTCACCGAAATGGTGCTGTTGCGTGACGCCGGCTGCGTGGCGTTTTCGCACGCCGACATCCCGATTCCCGATACTCAGATGCTGTGGCGGGCGCTGCAGTACGCGGCGACGTTCGGCATCGCGGTCTGGCTGCGGCCCCAGGACGGCTATCTGGAGCGCGGCGGCGTCGCGCACGACGGCGAGGTGGCGACGCGCCTGGGGCTGCAGGGCATTCCCGCGTTCGCCGAGACCATCGCACTGTCTACCATCCTGCACTTGGTGCGCTCGACGCGCGCGCGCGTTCACTTGTGCAGGCTGTCCACCGCCGAGGGGGTGGCGATGGTACGCGCGGCGAAAAGCGAGGGACTGCCCATCAGCTGCGACGTGAGCGCCCATCACGCGCATCTCTCCGAGATCGATCTCGGTTACTTCGATTCGCACTGCCACGTCTTGCCGCCGTTCCGCAGCCTGCGCGACCGCGACGCGCTGCGGGCGGGGCTCGCCGAAGGCACGATCGACGCGCTGTGCTCGGACCACGCGCCCGTCGACGAGGACGCGAAGCAGATTCCCTTCGCCGAATCGGAACCGGGAGCCACGGGGCTCGAGCTCCTCCTGCCGCTCGCCCTCAAGTGGGCGCAGGAGACGCGCGTCGCGCTGCCCGAGGCGCTCGCCACGGTGACTTCCCGGCCCGCCGCGATCCTGGGTGTGCCGGCGGGAGACCTCGCGCTGGGTCGCGACGCGGACCTGTGCGTATTCGATGCGGACGCGCACGTGAAGATCACGCCCGATTTCCTCAAGAGTCAGGGCAAGAACACGCCCTTCATCGGCTACGAGCTGCCCGGCCGCGTGCGCTACACCCTGGTCGGCGGGAAGATCGTGTACCAGGCCTGAGCCCGTGCGGGGCGGGCCGAGCCCGGGGCGACGCGAGTCAGCCCGGCGCGGGGTGCTTGTTGAGCTTTCGCTGCAGGGTCCTGCGGTGCATGCGCAGCGCGCGTGCGGTAGCGGAAATATTTCCCCCGTACTCGGTGAGCACGCGCTGGATGTGCTCCCATTCGAGCCGGTGAACCGAGAGGAGCGTTTCGCCCGGACCGATTCCGTGCTCGCCGTTCATGCGCCGCAGCGCGGTCTCGACCGCGTCGGCGTCCGCGGGCTTGACGAGATACTGGAAGGCGCCGAG
>JBGQKK010000197.1:0-5855 GCA_041499545.1 Gammaproteobacteria bacterium
TACGACCGCCTGGTGCGCTCGGGAAGGTGGGAGGTGCCGCCGGGGAAGCCGATTTTCCGCCTGGTCGGCGGAACCCTCGGCCTCGTGGGTTTCGGGAATATCGCGCGCGAGGTCGCCGTGCGCGCCGCGGCTTTCGGCATGCGCGTCCTCTATGCAGATCCGTTCGTGAAGGAAGGGCAGTTCGGCTCGCCGGGAAAAAGGGTCGAGCTCGACGCGCTGCTGCGCGAGGCCGATTTCGTGTCGCTGCATCCGCCGCTCACCCCCGACACCCGCAAGATGATGAACGACCGGGCGTTCTCGCTCATGAAGCCCTCGGCATTCCTGGTCAACTGCTCCCGGGGTCCGGTGGTCGATACCGAGGCTCTGGTGCGTGCGCTCGACGCGAAGAAGATCGCCGGTTGCGCGCTCGACACCACCGACCCCGAGCCGCTGCCCGACCCGCACCCGCTGCGCGGCCGCGAGAACGTCATCGTCGTGCCGCATGCCGCGTGGTATAGCGAGCAGGCGATGGCGGGATTGCAGGCCGGCGCGCCCGGCGAAGTGCGCCGCGTGCTGTCTGGAGAATGGCCGGTGAACGTCGTCAACCGCGCGGTGAAGGGCAAGAACCGCGCGGGGTTGTAGTCAGACTCAAAGGAGGAGAACATGTCGTTCGTTCGCACCCTCGCAGTTGCCCTGATCATCACGCCGCTTTTCGCGGGTTCCGCCCTGGCGCAGGGCAAGTGGACTAAACTCGCTCCGTTTCTGGAACCCGCCGAGGAGCTGCTCGGCGCTTCGGCAGGCGGAAAGATGTACGTCTTCTGCGGCCTCGCTCCGGGCTGGAACCCGATCGGCATGGTGTACGAATACGATCCAGCGACCGACAAGTGGACGAAGAAAAAGCCGATGCCGCTCGCCTCGCACCACGTCTCCTTCACCGAGCACAAGGGAAAGATCTACGCCTTCGGCGGGTTCGTGCTGCCGCCCAAGGGGCAGCCGCCCGCGTGGGTGCCGATCGACAACGCCTGGGAATACGACCCGGCGACGGACAACTGGAAGGCGCTCGCGCCGCTGCCGACCAAGCGCGGCTCGCCCGTCGCGGTGACCGTCGGGGACAAGATGGTCGTCATCGGCGGCGCGACCATGCTTCCGGGCTCGACCGCGGTGCACCCGGCGCGGCCGCATTACTCTGTCGGAGCGGTCGAGGAATACGATCCGGCCACCAACACCTGGCGCTCGCGCGCGCCGATCCCGACGCCGCGCAACCACGCCACGGCCGGCGTGGTGAACGGGAAGATCTACGTGATCGGCGGGCGCGTGGGCGGCGCCTTCGTCTCGAGCGGCTCCTCCAACGTCGGCATCGTCGAGGAATACGACCCGGCCGCCGACGCCTGGGGGGCGCCTCGCGCGCGCATGCCGAGCTCGCGCAGCGCGATGTCCTCGGGCACCTGGGGCGGAAAAATATACGTGACCGGCGGCGAGGGGCAGGACTACGTCAACATGTACGCCTTCCGCGCGCTCGAAGTGTACGACCCGGCGGCAAACAGCTGGGTCGTCCTACCCAACATGCCGGTAGGGCGCCACGGACTCGCTGGGGCGGTGGTCGGCAACCGCCTGCACATGGTGAGCGGCGACGTGCAGTCGGCGGGCACCGGGGTGCACGTGCACACCGAGTCGCACGACGCTTTCGAGCTCGACGGCGGGAAGAAATAATCCGTCCAAGACGCAAAAAACCCGCGCCGATCCTCTCGGCGCGGGCCGCTCGGGCTGAGCGCTACAGGGAACGTAGGAAGTTGAGCAGGTCCTGCTTCCTGTACTCCGAGAGGTTGTTGTAGTTGTTGATGACGCCGTTCGCTTCGGAGCCGTTGCTCGAATGCTCGCGAATGACGCGCTCCAGGTTCGAGGTCCGCCCGTCGTGCAGGAAGAAGATCCTTTGTCCGAGACCCCACAGCGGAGCCGTGCGGAATTCCCTCGGACCGGCCTCGCCCTGGCTCACTCCATCGGCCAGGCCGTCGCCCATGTCGTGCACCAGCAGGTCGGAGAACAGGTTCACGGGCTTTTCGCTGAGCGCCGCGACCGTCGACTTGCTCGTGGTGAACGAAGGCGTATGGCACAGCGCGCAGCCGACGTCGATGAACTTCTGCTTGCCGTTGGCGATCGACGTCGCTCCTCCGGGGCTGTCCGTAGAGGGCTGCGGTGCGTCGAGAAAGCGCATGAAGTTCGAGAAATTCTCGATTGCGCTCAGCAGCCCGATCGGCGTGGTGGCATCGAGGTTGTTCACGCCGTTTGGAACCGTCGCGAACTGGCAGGACGCGGTTTCGTCCCGCTCGGTCTGGAACAGCTCGTTGGTGATGCCCATCTCGACGTTGTAGGCCTCGCCCGAGAACAAGAGCAGCGATTTGTTCTGCGCCTTCCAGCCGAAGCGCGCGATCGTCCCGTCGTTGCCGTTGTTGTTCGTCATGCCCGTGATGGTGCGCCCGGCGAGCTGGAAGTTCGCCTTGCCCTTGATCCCCAGCGCCTGCTTCTGAGACTGGTTGCTCGCCTGGTTCGCAGCGAGCGCCGCATCCGGAATCATTTCCATGAGCCCCGCCCCGAAGGTCGGGGTGGGAATGCGGAAGATCACGTTGTGGTTCGTGAGCTGCGTGGCGAAGTCAGGCTGCGCGAGTATGCAAGGACCGGGGGAGACGTTTGCGCCGGTCCGGCCCGTGATGGTGAAGAGGGCGTGCACCCCGCCGTCGGCCGTTCCGTCCGGGTTCTTCACGAACCGAGCCTCGCGCACCGGGCCGTTCGAGGAGATGAACGAGGGCACCTTGTCGGTTCCGCCGTTCTTGCCCGCGAAGGCGACCTGCGGATTGGTGAACGGGCTGGTGCCGCCCAACGCGGGCTGAATGTGGCACCCGCCGCAGCTGTCGAGGTTCATTCTCGGTCCGAGACCTTCATCGACTTCTTCAGCCGAAGCGAAGTCGGCCGCACCGGAGGCGAAGAAGGCGGCCTGGTTCGTGCTCAATCCCGCGAGCTGCCCGCCGGCGCCCGCGGCACCGCCGCGCACACCGGGGTCACTCGCGTTGAAGGTCGAGCCGCCACCCCATTGCGAAGAGGCCATTTCGATTTGAGACAGGAACAAGGCGGCGACCGAGCCCGCCAGGCACACCGATACCATCCACTTGCTCTTCATGGTTATTTCCTCCTAACCAGCAAAGTGAAATGCGGGCGCCACACGGGTCGCTTCGCGCATGATTTTTTTGCCCCGCGCAGGAAAAATTTGACGCCCGGCCGGAACGG
Organism: Gammaproteobacteria bacterium; assembly: GCA_041499545.1. Taxonomy (GTDB): domain Bacteria; phylum Pseudomonadota; class Gammaproteobacteria; order Burkholderiales; family SG8-39; genus VBDM01. Next base: position 3,259 of record JBGQKK010000197.1, read on the forward strand.
ATTCGACCATGGCATACTCGCCATACGTAAGATGACGGGGTTATGAGCGCGATACGGAAGGGTTATCACCCATGCGGCTGAGCCAGATCCGGGATTTTTTGGCAGTCGTGGAGTCCGGCGGCATTCGTGCGGCAGCGCGCAAATTGGGCGTGTCGCAGCCTGCGGTCACCCGAAGCGTGCGGGGCCTGGAGGCCGAGCTCCACGTGCGGCTTCTCCAGAGGACTCCGACCGGCGCGGTTCCGACCGACTCCGGGCGCGCCTTCGTCGCCCGCGCCCGGGCGGCGCAGGCAGAGCTGCGCAAGGCCGAGGAGGAAATCGATCCCCTGGGTCATGCGGCGGGCTCGGTCGCCTTCGGCGTCTCCCCCACCTCGGCGATGATGGTGCCCGAGGCCATCGCGCGCTTCAGGCAGCAGTTTCCGGAGACGCGAATCCGGATCGCCGAGGGCCTTCCTCAGGCGCTGATCCCGATGGTGCGCGACCAGACGCTCGAGTTCGCGATCTGCCGGCGCGCCCTGGTCAAGCTCGACTCGGGCCTCGCGTTTCGTCCTTTGCTGCGCAACGACTTCGCGGTGGTGGTCAGACGGGACCACCCGCTGGAGGACGCGCGCTCGCTCGCACAGCTGGTCGACGCGAGCTGGATCTCGCTACTTCCGGCGGACGCCGGCGACAGCCCGTTCGACAGCGCGTTTTCTGCGGCCGGATTGTCCGTACCGAAGCAGGTGATCCAGTGCGAGTCCTACAACACCGCGATCGGCTTGATCGCGAAGACCGACATGCTGGGCTTCCTGGCGCGCCAGCTGCTCGCCGACTCGATCCTGGGCGATTTTCTGCGGGAGATCCGCGTGAGCGAGCCGCTGCCCTCGTTCAGCGTGGGCCTGTTTACCCGCACCGGTACGCCGCTCACCCAGGTCGCGCAAGCGATGGCGAGAGAGATCATCGCCGTGGCGCGCGCGCGGGCTCGCTCCGCGCCACCCCCGGGGACTACCCCGGAATGACGGGGACGAGAAGGTAGGACGCCATGTCCCCCCCGGCGTAGATCGTGTTCTCCGCGCCGGCGTTGTAGTCCGCGTGGTAGTGCGTGTAGGGCGCGGCGTTCAGGCCGTCGCGCGGCTGGATGTCGAGGCGCAGGCGGTTCCCCTTCTTCAGGACGATCGAGGTCGGCCAGATCTCGACCTGGCATTCGACGGGCTCTCCCGCTTTCAGCCAGAGCCGCTCGTCGTGCGCGTGGTAGGGCCGATAGGGCAGGGAGCGCCGGGGATCGAGCTTGCGGTGGGAGGCGCGCAGCCAGCCCATGGTGAGCGGCACCGGCTGGCCGTGCTGGCCGATCTCGAAGATGTCCCTGCCGTCGGGTCCGATGTTTCGGAGCGTCACCATGATGTCCATGTCTTCGGACGTGCTGGAGACCCAGGCCGCCAGCACGATCGGACCGGTGATTTCCGTGTCCTGCGCCATGGGTTCGGTAGCGAAGGAAATCCCGGTGCGGCCGGTGCTGCCGTGCGCCAGCGCGAGGGCCGAGGCGGAGGTCACCCCCGCCTTGGTCGTGCCGCTCGCGGCGTAGCTGAGCGACGAAGTGTCCCGTGGAGGAACAGGGAGCAGCCGTCCCTCGATCGCCGCCGGGTCGGAGGAGGGCTCGCGCTCGGGGCTCAGATAGAGCTTCGTCCACCGGGTCCGCGCGATGGGCCATTCGTTTTCGGTGCGCCAGAAGAACGCGCCGCCGCCCGTGCGGATCGCGAGCTTCACCGGCGGCTCGTCCATGATCCCGGTGTCGATGCCCTTCAGCCAGTGGTCGAACCAGCGCAGTTGTTCCGCCCTGCCTTCCTCGGAGTGGAACGGGTGAAAGTGCGTGCCGACGTGCACGCGCAACTTCTTGTGCTTCGACGCGGCGCAAAGAAAAGCTTCGGTATTGCCGCGCAGGTGCATCGCGTATCCGCCCCAGTTGCCGGCGCTGTAGAGGGGCACCGTGATCTTGTCCCAGCGCGCGCTGCACGCGCGCCAGTACTCGGAATCGAGGTCGTTCCGCATGTACTGCCACAGGAGGTCGTTATGGAAAGCATCGGGGTTGTAGGCGCGCGGGCGGCCGAGCAGGTGGTTCGCGGTCTGCGTCGTGTGCCAGGTGGACAGAAACCCGATCGCGAAGATGCCGCCGTGATAGGCCTGGTCGCGGTACTGGTCGGCGCGCCCCTCCCAGGGAAATATCGCCTTGAGCGAGGGCGGCTGCAGGTTGGCGACGCGCCACTGGGAGCTGGCATGGTAGGAAATGCCGAGCGTGCCGATTTTTCCGGAGCACCAGGGCCGCTTGGCGATCCATTCGATGGCGTCGTAGAAATCCAGCGCTTCCTGATGGGAACTGGGCTCGGACTGCCCCGGGGACTTGCCCGAGCCGCGCGCATCGACCCGCACCAGCGCATAGCCGCGCAGGCACCACCACAGCGGATTCGCGGTTTCCCAATTCATGTAGGGATTGGGTCCCTCCTCGAGGTCGGCCGGCGGCACCCACAGCTTGTCCTTCTGATAGACGCCGATGTTCATGATGGCGGGGAAGCGTTCTTCCCCTCCCGCAGCGTCGTTGTCGGGACGGAACACGTCGGCGTACAGGA
>JBGQKK010000198.1:0-5833 GCA_041499545.1 Gammaproteobacteria bacterium
CGTGGATCGCGATCGCGGACGGGCACAGAACGACGCGCCTGCCGGCGAGACGCATGCGGGCGCAGAGATCGACGTCTTCGTAGTACAGGAAGTAGCGCTCGTCGAATCCCCGTAGCGAGGCGAACGCCTCGCGCGGGAAAAGCATGAACATGCCTGCCACCCAATCGGGGTGGATCGGTTCGCTTCCGATCGGATAGTCGACTTCGATGCGTCGATGCCATGCCTTTCGCAGGATGGAAAAGGGCGTCGGAAAGCGCCGCGCGCTGTCCTCGATGTCGCCCATGGGGTTCTTGATGAGCGGCGCCGCGACGCCGACTGCGGGGTCGTGCAAGCATGCGAGAAGATCGGGAAAGGGATCGCGTTCTATCCGGATGTCCGGGTTGAGCACGCAAAAGGCGCCGCCCCGGCTGCCGTGAAAAGCCGCATTGTGATTCGCCGCAAATCCCTTGGGCGCCGGGTTCTCTACGACGCGGATCGGAAAATCGAAGCGCGCGCGATCGAGGGCGAGGGTCTCGGGCACGTTCACGGTCACGATGACTTCGAGCGGCGTGCTCACGCAGGCCGCAAGATCGGCGAGCAGCGTCCCGACGAGCGCGCCCTGCCCGTGGCTCACCACCGAAATGCTGACGCTGGGGTCGCTCATTGACCCCGGCCTGCGGCCATCAGGGCCGCGCGGGCGCAATGCTTGGCGAGGGAGTAGCCGCTCAAAGCGACCGCGGCGACGAGGTTGATTCTTCCCAGGCGCCGCAGGCGCCAGAGGTTGGCGAGCTCGGCCTTTCTCATCTCCCAGGTGCGCGCCGAAAGGCCCGAAGCGCCGGTCGCCGCCTTGTGGGTGAAAGCGAGCGCCTGCTTGAGGTACGCCAGGCGCCGTCCGCTCGATGCGATTTCGAGCCAGAGTAAATGGTCTTCCATGTATCGCCTCCCTTCGAGGAAGCGAAACGGAACATCGCGCCTAATCATGACCGAAGGGGTAACGAAGCGATTGGACAGGAGCAGCATGCCGATACTGACGGTCCCGAAACCCGGCGGGTCGAGCGCATGCTCGTCTCCCCTTTCACCTTCGTTCAGGCGGCGATACGCGTGTCCGCAGACCGACACCTCCGGGTGCGCTTCCAGGAAAGCGCACTGAATTTCCACCTTGCGCGGATGCCAGGCATCGTCCGCATCCAGCAGAGCGATGTACCTTTCGGAAGCGGCGTCCCAGCCGGCGTTGCGTGCGCTCGCCGCTCCGGAGTTCCTTTCCAGGGCGATGAGCTTCACCCAGGTCTCGCCGAGCTCGCGCCTCAAATCCACGAGGAGCTCGAGCGTCCCGTCGCCGCTCGCGTCGTCGATCAGGATCACCTCGGCGGGCACCGTCGTCTGCCGCGCCACCGACTCTATCGCTCGCCGGATCGTCCCCTTGCAGCGATAGCAGGGGACGATCACGCTCACCGGAGCGGGCGATCCCGCGATCCGTTTCGCATTCACTTCTTCAACGCTCATCAGGCCGCTCCCGAGAGAAGCGCGCGGTAGCGCGCCGAGATCTCGGCAAGCGTGTACGGAGCCAGCCACGCACGCAAGGCCTCGGGCGCGATCTCGGGGGAAGGGCGCCCGAGGAACGCCTTCAGGTTTTCGACGTCGCCGGGAGTCGGACCCTCCGCGCGCGCGACCAGCGTGAGCTGAGAAGGATAGTCGGCGAGGAACCGCGCCGAGCTGTCGTCCGCATGCGCGGCGAGGTTGAGAATGGGCTTGCCGGTTATCGCGTACTCCACGATCTTGCTCGGAAGCTGGTAGTGCGTGTCGTTGCCGATGTTGACGAGCACGTCGGCCGAGCGCATGGCGGAGATCGCCTGCTCGCGCGGCACAGGTCCATGCACATGGATGTCACGGCCGAGCCGATGCCGGTACGGCGCGAAGCTCGCCTCGCATTCCCAAGTATTGCCGTAGAAATGAAGCTCGCAGCGCTCGGCCGCCTCGCAGTCCTTGAGAGCGGCGAACAGGGCCAGAAGAAAATCCGGCCGCCGGATCGAGGGATACAGCCGGCCCAGAAAAACGAGCCGGCGCCGATCCGGTCGTTCCGCGGGCTCCCCGATCGTTTCGGGCAGTGCGAGAAGCGGCGGTATCACCGCGATCTTGCGCGCGCTCTCGGGGAAGAGGGCGGCATAGCGATCGCGGGTTTCGGGCGTGGTCACAGAAACTGCGTCGGCTTCGGCAAAGCAGCCGCGCTCGAAGCGGATATTCAGCCCCCGATAGAGGCGGAAATTGTTCTGCGGGGCCTCTTCGGCGAAGGAGAATGGGTCGCCGAGGTCGATCAGCCAGCGCAATCGGCGGGGCCTGCGCCGCGCAACCGAGCGCCCGACGGCAACCGCGGTGAAGGTCGGCGAGACCGACACGATCGCATCGGGATCGATGGCGGCGACGAGCTCCCCCGCTTTCTTTCGCGCGGCGAAGAACCAGAGGCAGCTCGTGTCGGGCCAGTAGATCGCGTGCCAGATCGAGCGGACGGCCGCCACCGCCGTCCGGCGGATTCCGTTTCCCCGGGCGGCCGCCCGGGGGCCGGATTCCGGCGCCGTCGATGCGCGCAGGCGCTCGATCGAAGCGCTGCCGACTCGGTGCACCTGCACGCCGTTTACCGATTCGAAGGCGGGGCGGTCGGGCGTTCTCGCGCACACCACGTGTACCTCGCATCCCTCGCGCGCCCAACTCTCGGCGAGTGCAGTCCAGCGAAACGCGCGTGCGGTCAATGCCGGCCAATACAGGTAGCTTACGACGATCACCTTCTCGGGCGCGCGACCGCTGGGGCTCATGCGAGCTGGCAACCGTATTTGTTCGAGACCGGAAGCGGTGTTGCATCGAGGCGAGCAAGGGACTCGCCGAGCGATCCGTCTTCGACGAGGACACGGTCGGCCTCGAGCGTGATCGCCCTCAGTACCGGGGCGCCGAATCCGCCGTGCTCTCCTGCAAAACCCCGCGGACCGAAATACAGGCAACGCGCGAGCGCGGAGTCGCGCAGGACGAACAGGCCACCGTCCAGCCGCGACGGTTCGTGTCCGGCGACGCGCGGCGCGAAGTGCGCCGCGGCCGAGCGGTAGCGGTTGCGTTCCTCCGGGAGTGCCGTGTAGATCCAAGTTCCAGGATCGGTGACGAGCGTCTTGCCCTCGATCCACAGCTCGATCGCGAGCTGGTCGTTGTGGGCGTGAGCGCCCCAGCCGAGCGCGTGAAGGCGGCCGCAGCGCACTGCGACATACACCCGGTCCGATCGGGCGACATAGAGCCCGAACTCGGGATAGGAAACCGTCCTCAGTCCGTCGCGCAAGTCGCCTCCGCGGCCTGCGAACTCGTAGGACTGGCGGCATTTCTCCGGAAGGCTGCGAATCCGCCGCACGACGTCCTCAAAGGCATCCTCCGATCCGGCCGCGGAGCCGGGGGCTGAGCGGGCGGGCGCGGCGGCGATGCGACCGCGCGAGAGCAGGCGGACGATCTCCGAATCGATCTCGCGGCCCCGAGTGAACCCGTCCGGATCGTCGCGGCCGAGAAGCCCGTTTGGCCGCCGCGACAAAATGGCGATGGTCGAGAACTTCCTCGTCGAGATGGTCGGCTTTCACACCGGCCAGGCTCGGGACTCGGTAGCGGCCGGCACCGCCCGCGTCGAGCCGCCGGTAGGTTCCGGGCAGCTTGAGGAAGCGGCCGCTGTCATTGTCGCCGACCTGCACGATCAGGCCGGTCGGCAGAGTGATGTCGCGCGTAAACTCCGCCATCCGGGCGATTCGCTCGCCTACGCCCTCGGGCAGGACAATGCTCTCCTCGGACAGCGGCGGCGGCCCATCGAGCGCGACGCCGTTGGGAAAGCTGCGGCGCCTTGCTTGGCGCAACCCGGCAAGCCTCTCCGGCGCCAGTCCCAGCGCGAGCGCGAGCGAATAGACCACCATTTCTCCGGAGAGCCGGTGATAGCTCGTCGAGGCTTCCACGTTCGAACCCTCCTGATGGAACTGGGAGCCGATTTCCCGCAGCAGCTCCTGCAGGGCGAGGGCCAGCCAGGCGTCGGCGCCGTCGTCCGAAGGAAGGTAGGCGGCGGCAAACAGCAAGCCGCAAATGTCGCCGAGATAATGATTGCCGCGAAGTCCGGCGTTCCACTCCAGGTTGGTCGCGACGTGCTGCGCGTGCTCGCGAACGCTGCGCGCGATGAGGACGTCGAACTCCGAATCGAAGCTCGCTCCTGCGGCGCGGAACAGATCGTATGCGACCACCCAGCTCGCCGCCCGGATCGCGACATCCATGGTGCACGCCCAGTTCACGCCGTAGCGCGGCGGATTTGCCGCCACGAAATCGAGAATCTGATTGCGGAACTCCCGTGCCCAGGCTTGCGCGGATCGCGAGTCGTCTTCGCGTGCAATCGAATAGGCGAGCGCAAGCTGCGGCAGGTGCTGGCAGCGCGCAAGCTCCCAGGGGAGCTTGATGTCCGCCCCCGGAGGGTTGCCGTAGACCGCGACGTCCCGGTACCAGGTTTGCGCCGACCATCGAAAGCCGGACTTGAAGTCTATCTGCCAGTCGATCGGCGTGTAAGCCTCGTCGATGAGCGAGCCGATGCGCCGCGATTCGCGAAGATTCGCCTGGTTCACCAGGGAATCGAGCCACGCGCCTTCCCTTGCCGCACGCACTTCCGGACCCGGGGGAAACCGGTACTGCGTGAGGCCGCGGCAGCGCATGCCGTGACGCACCACCACCGGTCCTGAGCCGAGCAAATCGAATTCGTGCGCGAGCGCGCGGCGGGCGAGAATGCGTAGCGTCTCGGCGTGCGGGGCGAGGGACGAGCGGCTGGGAACACGAACGAGGCGGGCGAGCGGCGGCGGTTCGGCGTCGAGCAGGTAGGTCGGGGAACTCTCGTCTGCCAGGCGCCGGCGCCGGTCGCGGGCTATGCGCGCCAACTCGTTCCAGATCCTGGAGGCCACGGTGCGCGGCGGCCGTGTGAGCGCGTACACGAGAATGGAGCGAAAGGACCGCATCTGCCTCGTGTCAACGCGCTTGGTCAGCGGGCTTTCGGCAGTGCAGTAGTATGACTTCTGCCCATTCCTTGAAGAGGAATGCCGGTGCATATTTCAGCCGATTCCAGATGCGCCGTGTGTCGAATCCGTAGTTGAACGTTTCCTCCCGGACCACTTCCAGGCCCGCCTCGCCGGCGACGTAGCGGGCCTCCGAGATCGTGTACTCGCGGTGGTGGCCCGTAAACGGGACTTCGGAGTGATACACGTCGGAGATCGGCGCGAGCACGCTTGCCCCCCGGAAGAAGAACGCGTAGCGCTTGGGCCAAAATGCCAAATTGGGCACCTCGAAGACGAGCGAACCTCCGGGTCGAAGCGACGCGTGGATGTTCTCCAACAGGATTCGCGGCGAATGCGCAAGATGCTCCGCGACCGCCATGCAAGTCACGGCGTCGAAGCCCTCGCGAATCGACGCGCGATCGGCCACCGCTGCCGAGAAATCCGCGTCGATGACTCGAACGCCGTTCGCGCGCACGTGCGCCGCGATCGCGTCGATGGAGCTGCCATAATAATCGTAGCGCTCGGCGATCGTTACTTCGAACCCCATACGCGCAAGGGCAAGAGGAAATGCGGCAAGGAATCCGCCCACATCGAGCACGTGGTGCGCGCCGGTCGCGGCGAGGATGCCATAGGCCCGCCAATACCGTACCGAAGACGTCCGGAGATACTCCGCAGCGTCGAACCGGTCCTTGCGCCATCCGGGGTTGTGACTCGCAAACGCCGACCAGTCATCGGGCATGCGCTCCAGTACCTCGGTGGCGCATTGCTGATACAGAACCTCGAAGCGCTTGCGCTCGATCACGTTCGCTTGAATC
>JBGQKK010000199.1:0-5786 GCA_041499545.1 Gammaproteobacteria bacterium
CGAGAACGCCTTCCATCGCGCCTTCCTCGGCGGAGGAGACGGTTCCGCTAAGGGCGGCTTGCGCCGCAGCCTGCCCGGCGGCGGGAGCGGCGACTGCGGCGAACAAGGCCGCCGCAGCAAGAAGCGAGATGACCTTACGCATGGGTACCTCCCTGGGGCGTGGTTCGAAAAATCCGTGATGCGAATCCTACTCCATTTGCGGTATAAGACGTTCTCGGTCAATCCGGAGAAAACTCATGGCCCCGCTCAAATCGCTCGGTTCAATCGATCCGAAGCGCCACGCGCTGTCGCTGCTCGAGGAATTCAAGAACTTCGCCCTGAAGGGCAACGTCATCGACCTCGCCGTCGGCGTGATCATCGGCGCGGCGTTCGGCAAGATCGTCGATTCGCTGGTCAAGCACATCATCATGCCGTTCGTCGGCCTGCTCCTTCCCGGCGACCAGGGCTACCTCGGCTGGAAGATCGCGGTGGGCGCGAAGGAAGTGCCCTACGGCTTGTTCATCGGCGAGCTGGTGAACTTCGTGATCGTCGCGTTCGCGCTGTATCTCTTCATCGTGAAGTTCCTCGGCTTCGTGATGAAGGCGAAGGAGACCCCGCCTGCGGCCCCGCCCCCTCCGTCGAAGGAGGAAACGCTGCTCGCCGAGATCCGCGACCTGCTGAAGGCGCGAGCCTGAGGCGGGGCCCTACTCGGCCTTGACGCCGAGCGAGCGCACCAGCTTTCCCCACTTCTCGGCTTCGGCGTCGCGGTAGGCACGCGCCTCGGCGGGCGAGGCGCTCGCCGTGGCGTCGATGCCCAGGCTCGCGAGCTGCTCCCTGAGCTGCGGGATCGCTGCAATCTTCCGCAGCTCGGCGTTGAGCCGGTCGATGATCTCCGCCCGTGTCCCGGCGGTCGCGAAAACCGCGTACCAGGTGGTCACGTCGAACCCCGGCACGCCGCTCTCCGCGATGGTCGGCGTGCCCGGCGCGAACGCGGAGCGCGCCGCGCCGGTAAGCGCGAGGAGCCGCAGCTTTCCCGCCTTGGCGTGCGGCACGACGTTCGCCACCGGCGCGAAGCTCATGTCGACCTGCCCGGCGAGCAGGTCGGTGATTCCCGGCGCGGCGCCCTTGTAGGGCACGTGGACGATGTCCACGCCCGCCGCCTGCTTGAAGAGCTCCGCCGAAAGGTGCTGCGACGAGCCGCTGCCCGCCGAGGCGTAGCTGAGCTTCCCGGGCTGGGCGCGGGCGAGCGCGATCAGCTCGCGCACGTTCTGCGCCGCCACGCGCGGATTCACGGCGAGCGCGCTCGGGCTGGTGGCGATGATCGAGACCGGCGTCAGGTCGCGCACCGGATCGAAAGCGAGATTCGCATAGAGCGATGGGTTGACCGCATTGGTGCCGGTCGAGCCGAGCATCAGCGTGTGGCCGTCGGGCGCGGCGCGCGCCACCGCCTCCGCCGCGAGGTTGCCCGCCGCGCCGGCGCGGTTCTCGACCAGGAAGGGCTGGCTGAAGGCGTCTGCGAGCCGCGCGGCGTAGGCGCGCGCGATGATGTCGTTCGGGCCGCCCGGCGCGAACCCGACCATGACGCGCACCGGGCGCGAGGGATACGCCTGCGCCAGCGCGTCGAGCGCGGCGGCCGCAAGAATCAGGGCGAGGAAAAAACGCACGCTACTCCGGCTCGATGCCCGCCGCCTTCAGCACTGCGGCGATGCGCGGCGCCTCCAACCTCATCCGCTCGAGCACGTAGGCGGGCGTGCTGTGCTCGGTGGACACGCCGAGGTTTGCGTATTTTTCCTGCACGTCGGGGAGCTTTACGATGCGACCGAGCTCCGCGTTGAGGCGCCCGACGATCGCCTCGGGCGTTCCCTTGGGCGACAGGACCGCCCACCACACGCCGGACTCGTAGTCCGGAACGCCGGCTTCGATCATGGTCGGCACCTCGGGCAGCACGGTCGCGCGCCCGCGCGTGGTGACGGCGAGCGCGCGCAGCCTGCCCGCGCGGATGTGCGGCATCGCGGGCACCATGTCGGAGAAGACCATCTGCACCTGTCCGGCGACCAGATCGCCCACCGCCTGCACCGTGCCCTTGTAGGGCACGTGGACGATATCGATCCCGGTGGCGGACTTGAACATTTCGCCCGAGATGTGCGACTGGATGCCCTTGCCGCCGGAGCCGAAGTTGAGCTTCCCCGGCTGCGAGCGGGCGAGCACGATCAGCTCGCTTACGCTCTTCGCGGGCACCTGCGGATGCACCACCAGCACCTGCCCGGCACTCGCCACCATCGAGATCGGCGAGAAGTCGGTGGTCGCGTCGAACGCCAGGTGCTTGTACAAGTAGCGGTTGTTGACCAGTGTGCTCGAGCTCGAGATCACGATAGTGTAGCCGTCGGGGGGCTGCTTGGCGGCGTACTCGTGGCCGATGTTCGCGGCCGCGCCGGGCCGGTTTTCCACCGCAACCGGCTGGCCGAGGCCCTCGGCGAGCTTCGCCCCCAGCAGGCGGCACAGCACGTCGCTCGATCCGCCCGGGGGGAAGGGCGCGATGAACTTGATCGGCCGGCTGGGGTAGCTCTGGGCATGCCCCGCACTGGCAGCGGCGACGAGCGCGAGAGTGAACAGGAAGCGCAGCATTCGCGGTAAGTATAGTCCTGCTAAAGTCCTGCCATGATCCGTACGATTCTTCTTTACACCCTCGCCGCGTTCCCTTCTCTCGCGGTGGCGCAAGCGGGCGGCACGGTGATGCGCATCGTCGTGCCGTTTGCCGCGGGCGGCGCGCGCGAGGTGCTGGCGCGCACGTTCTACAGCGAGCTCGGCGCGGCGCTGGGGGAAACCGTCATCATCGACAACCGGCCCGGTGCGGGCGGCGCGATCGGCACGGCGAGCGTCGCGAAGGCGGCGCCCGACGGCCAGACGCTGATCTTCGCGGCCTCGAGCCACAACGTCACGGCGCTCCTCGGCGCGAATCCGCCCTACGATCCGATCCGCGATTTCGCCGCGGTCGCCAACATCGGCATGCAGAGCTACGCGCTGATGGTGAGCTCGGAGGTCCCCGCCGACTCGGTCGGCGCTTTCCTGCGCTATGCGCGCGCCCGCCCCGGCTCCCTGAACTACGCCTCCGCGGGCCACGGCAGCTCGAGCCACCTGGCGATGGCCTACTTCGCTCACCTCGCGGGCCTGTCGATGGTGCACATCCCGTTCAAGTCGACGCAGGACGCGACCAACGACGTGCTCGCGGCGCGCTCGCACGCCCTGATCGTGCCGAACGTCGGCGCGATCCCCTTCGCCAGGGACGCGCGCGTGCGCATCCTCGGCGTGACTTCGCTCAAGCGCTCGCCCTTCCTCCCCGCGGCGCCGCCCGTCGCCGAGAGCCTTCCCGGTTACGAGTTCGATTCCTGGTTCGGCCTGCTCGCGCCCGCGCGCACGCCCCGGGCGGTGATCGAGCGCATCAACACGGAGGTGGGAAAGCTGCTGCGCGACCCGGTGATCCTCGCGCGCCTCGCGAGACAGGGCGTGGTGCCGCGCCCTTTGAGCCCGGAGGCGTTCGAGCGGCTGATCCGCGAGGACTACGAGGAAACCGCCAAGGTGGTCAAGGCCGTGGGGAGCATCGAATGAGCGCCGTGATCGACGTCCACCCGCACGTCATTTCGAGCGACCTTGCGCGCTACCCGCGCGAGCCGCTCGGCGGCAGCCAGTCGGACTGGTCGCGCGAGCGCCCGGTGAGCGCGGAAGCGATGATCGCGGCGATGGACGAGGCGCGCGTGTCGCGATCCGTCCTGGTCCAGGCCGCGACCTGCTACGGCTACGACAACAGTTACCTCGCCGACGCCGTCGCCCGCTTCCCCGGGCGCTTCGCCGGCGTGTTCTCGGTGGACGTATTCCGGCCCGACGCGAGGGAACGGATCGCCCACTGGATGGGAAAGGGGCTCGCGGGCCTGCGCATCTTCATCGCCGGCCACACCATGGCCTCGAAGGACGCGCGCCTTGACGACCCGCGCTCTCATCCGGCCTGGGATCTCGCGGGCGAGCTGGGCATCACGGTGAGCGTGCAGCTGCGCGCCGCGGGAATTCCACAGCTCGAGGCCATGCTCGAGCGCTTTCCCCGCGTGCGCGTCCTCCTCGATCACATGGCGCGGCCGGCGATCGAGGACGGGCCGCCGTACGCGCAGGCGGAAAGCCTGTTTGCGCTGGCGCGCTACCCCAACCTCTTTCTCAAGCTGACCACCCACAACCTGCGCGAAGCGCGGAAGGGAAAGGCGACGCCGGAGAGTTTCTTCGGGCGCGTGGTCGCGGAATTCGGCGCCTCGCGCATCGCCTGGGGATCGAACTATCCGGCCTCCGAAGGCACGCTCGCCGGCCTCCTCGCCGACGCGCGCGCGGCCCTCGCGACGCTCTCCGAGCCGGATCGCGACTGGATCTTCTCCCGCACGGCGCAATCGCTCTATCCGGCGCTCGCGGGCCGATGACGGCGGGCCTATAATCCGCAAGTCGGGTCCTCGACCCCCGCAATCAGGAGCTCAGGTGAAGAACCTACCAGTGTTGCTCGTTTTACTCGCCTTCGCGGCAAACGGTCTTGCCCAGACACCGGCGCCGGGCCCGGCGGAGAGCCCGGTACAGGTCGCGCAGGCCGGGGGTTCCCCCGGGGGCGCCTCGCAGGGCGCCCTTCCCGCGACGTCGGCGGGCGCCACCGCCGGGGTGGTCGCCGTGATCGCGGCGGGAATCGCCGCGGTCGCCGCAGTAACCGCTTATAGCAGCACGACGAGCACCGCCACGAACCACTGAGCCGCGAATCCGCCCGAGCGAGCTTGCCTCGCGCGGGCGGAACGGCCGCAAGCGCCCGCCCGGGCGCCCGCGGCCTCTACACAAAACCGCCTCTTCGGCAGAAAATACCAGGCGGACCTCTCCGAGACTTTCTCCATGGTGACCCTGACAGTCAACGGCAAGAAGATGCCGGTGGACGCCGATCCCGACACGCCTCTGCTGTGGGTGTTGCGCGACCACCTCAACATGACCGGGACCAAGTACGGTTGCGGCATGGCCCTGTGCGGCGCGTGCACGGTGCACGTGAACGGCCAGGCGACGCGCTCCTGCTCGACGCTCCTGAGCTCGGTGGTCGGCAAGCGCATCACCACCATCGAGGCGATCGCCCAGACCAAGGAAGGCAAGGCGGTTCAGGATGCCTGGGTCGCCAACGACGTGCCGCAGTGCGGCTACTGCCAATCGGGGCAGGTCATGAGCGCCGCGGCGCTGCTCGCCAAGGTCAAGCGCCCCACCGACGCCGAGATCGACGAGGCGATGAGCGGGAACGTGTGCCGCTGCGGCACCTACAACCGCATCCGTCTCGCGATAAGGCAGGCGTCGCGGAGCCTGAAGTGACGCGTCATTGGACACTATGACAAGTTAGGAGCAATTGCATGGACGGCATTCAAATCCTCAACCTCAGCCGGCGCGATTTCCTCAAGGCGGGCGCCGGGCTCACGCTGGGCATCGCGCTGCCCGGCGCGCTCGCACAGCAGGCCGGGCCGGGACAGGGCGGCGCAGGCGTCGTCGCCTCGGGCGCATTCGAACCCAACGCCTTCGTGCGCATCGGCACGGACAACACCGTGACCGTGATCGTGAAGCACCTGGAAATGGGCCAGGGCACCTACACCGGCCTGCCGACGCTCGTCGCCGAGGAGCTCGACGCCGATTGGGGCCAGATCCGGGTCGAAGGCGCACCCGCGGATGCGAGCCGCTACAACAACCTCTTCATGGGCCCGATGCAGGGCACGGGCGGCAGCACGGCGATGGCGAATTCCTACGAGCAGATGCGCAAG
>JBGQKK010000200.1:0-5750 GCA_041499545.1 Gammaproteobacteria bacterium
ATGTGGAGATTTCCGGGAAGCCGGTGAAGGAGGTGGTGTTCACGCCGGGCGGGGTGCCGGCGAAGGTGGATTTGAACGGCACGTACGCGGTGGAGTCGATGTACATGCAGTATTTTCTGCCGGCGAATCGCCGCGGCTCGGTGCCGCTCTTGATGTGGCACGGCGGTGGGCTTACGGGGGTGTCGTACGAGACGACGCCCGACGGGCGCGAGGGCTGGCTGAATTATTTCGTCAAGCAGGGCTGGGACACGTACAACTCGGATGCGGTGGAGCGCGGGCGGGCGGGCTGGGCGATGTCGCCGGACATTTTCAAAGGCGAGCCGCTGTTTCTCGCCAAGGCGAATCCCTGGGAGCGTTTCCGCATCGGGCAGAGCGTCGGCTCCTGGAGCCCCGACCCGGCGCAGCGGAAGACGATGCCGAACGTGCAGTTCCCGGTCGAGGCCTACGACAATTTCGTGAAGCAAGCCGTGCCGCGCTGGACGACGACCGACGACGCGATCATCCGCGCGTATATCGCGCTCGTCGATCGCGTGTGTCCGTGCGTGATCCTGTTTCACTCGCAGGCCGGGCAGTTCGGCTTCAAGGTGGCGCAGGCGCGGCCCGACAAAATCAAGGCGCTGATCGCGGTCGAGCCCGCGGGAGTCGGCGACCCGAAGCAGGCTGCGGCGCTGAAAGGCATCCCGATGCTCGCCGTCTTCGGCGACAACATCGCGCTCGACTCGCGCTGGCCGCAGATGAGGAAGAACGACGACAATTTCTTCGCCGAGATCACCAAAGCCGGCGGCAAGGTCGATGTGCTCGATCTGCCCAACGCGGGCATGCGCGGCAACTCGCACATGCTGATGATGGACAAGAACAACCTCCAGGTCGCCGCCCTGATCCAGGAGTGGTTGGCGAAGCAGGGGTTGGTCCGCTAAGCGCGAGGCCGCACCGTGCTGATCCGCGGCAGGTGTCATTGCGGGAACATCTCCTTCTCCCTCGCGTGGGAGCCGAGCCCCGCTGAAATTCCGGCGCGCGCCTGCGACTGCTCGTTCTGCACCAAGCATGGCGGGGTGTGGACCTCTTATCCGAAGGGCGCGCTCGAAGTCGTGGTCCGGGATCGCTCGCTCGCATACACGTACGCATTCGGCACGCGGACCGCTGAGTTCCATGTGTGCGCCCGGTGCGGCATAGTCCCCGTCGTCACCAGCCGGATCGACGACCGTCTCTACGCGGTGGTCAGCGTCAACGCGTTCGAAGGCGTCGATCCATCGCTCCTGCGCCGCGCGCCCGCGAGTTTCGACGGCGAAGGGAAGGATTCCCGGCTCGCGCGAAGAAAGCGCAACTGGATCGCGGACGTTCGTTTCGTCGAAAGCGGCGCCTAGACAGGACGTACCGGGAAGCAGGGACGGATTCGCCGGCATGGTGCGAAAATAGCGCGCGCACGCGAGCGTTTGCGTGCCGGAACATCCGGCTGAAGCACAACAACGAAGAGGAGGACTTGCCGCTATGGATGCTGCCAACGAACCGAGACTGCTGTTTCCCAAGCTCAAGCCGTTCTACGATTGGGCCGAGCCGCTCACCTGGCCGCTGATCCGCCTGACCGTCGGCCTGATGATCATTCCGCACGGCTGGCCCAAGCTGATGATGGGCGTGGGCGCGACGGCGCAGATGGCCCTGGTGAAGCGGGGCATTGCGCCGGCCGAGCCCCTGGCCGTGGTTCTCATCATCCTGGAAACCGTCGGCGGGTTGTGCGTGGCGCTGGGCCTGTTCACTCGCTTTTTCGCCGCGGCCATCACCATCGAAATGGCGGTGATCGTGTATCACCATCTGCCCAAGTTCGGATGGACCAATCCCGGCTACGAGTACCCCCTGATGTGGGGCCTGATCATGTTCGCGGTGGCGCTGCGCGGCGGCGGCGCGTATTCGCTCGATCGCAAGCTCGGCTGGCGGCAGCTGTAGCTCGCGAAGCAGGGCCGGGTTCGGGCAGGGGCAGCTCGACCGTTTCGAGCGCTTCGGGGCCGCCTTTCCTCGTCAGCATCACCGCCCGCGTCGTCGCCACGTCGTGTCTCCTCAACGCGTCGCGACGACGACGTTCCAGGGCGTCTTCGGATCGGGTCTTTCGACTCGCGCCTGCTTGAAGCCGCTGTCGGTCAGCGCGGCGACCACGTCCTCGGGTGCGCGCGAGGTGAAGATGTCCACGGGGAACTTCATCCGGTCCATCCGCTCCTTCGGGAGGAAGCCGACGACCACGCGGCCCCCCGGCGAGAGAACGCGGTGGATTTCCGCGAAACCCGCGGCGAGCGAGCGCCAGAAGTAGACCGTGTTGACCGTGCACGCCTTGCCGAACGAACCTGTCTCGAACGGGATCGCCTCGACATTGCCCACGCGAAAATCCGCGCGGCCGGTCGCGACAGCGGCCGAAAAGCGGGCTTTCGCCCATTCGACCGCGTCGGAGGACCGATCGAGGCCCGCGACGAACGCGGCGGTGCCGATCAGGGACGCAAGGGTGGCGCCGCCGCCGAACCCGATTTCGAGAATGCGATCCGAGGGCCCCGGGTCCAGCTGTCGAACCGCGAATGCGTTCATCGCGGCGTTGTGCCGGTTCATCAGATGTCCCACGAGGCGGCCCAGAAGGCCCTTGGGGTGGGAAAGCTGTCGGGCGATGATTCGCGGCGGCACAGGGACAGGTCCTAGGCCAGCACGACCGCAACGGTAGTAGCATTCATTCAGAACCCCTCTGCCTTCCTGTGACGACCACGGACCTGAATGCGCTGCGCCAGGCGCTCGACCGCATCAACCCGCTGACGCACGAAGCCTGGACGGCGATCGAGGCGCTGGCCTCGGTCCGCTCCGTGGCCGCGGGGCAGCATCTTCTGCGGGCCGGGGAGCGCGCAAGCCGTGCCTTCTTCGTCAAGCGGGGCTTGCTGCGCGAATATTACGTCGACGGCGCGGGGCGGGAATCGACGCGGACCTTCTGCAAGGAGGGCGGGTTCTCCG
This sequence comes from Gammaproteobacteria bacterium, assembly GCA_041499545.1. Lineage (GTDB taxonomy): Bacteria > Pseudomonadota > Gammaproteobacteria > Burkholderiales > SG8-39 > VBDM01. Next base: position 2,980 of record JBGQKK010000200.1, read on the forward strand.
GGTCGCTGGCCGATCTGATCGCCCGCGGCACGGCCTCGGTATCGATCGAGGTGCTCGATCCCGGCGAAATCGTCGAACTCGAATGGGCGGGGATCGATGCTCTCTCCGAGCGGCACCCCTCGCTGATGAAGCTCCTGCGCCGTTACGCCGAAGGGCTGTACGTCCGCAAGATGCGACGTGAGTTCGAGATGCTCGCTCTGCCGGCCGCGGAGCGCTATCGCCGGTTCGCCGAAGAAGATCCGGACCTGGACGGGCGCTTGCCGCGGCACGTGGTGGCCTCCTACTTGGGGATCACGCCGGTGCATCTGAGCCGGATTCGGGCTGCCGGAAGACGGACCAGATCGCCAGCAGGGCGAGGAAGAGAAACGTGAAGCTCATAGCGTGCGGGAGTCTTTGTGTTCGATCGTGCGCGCATTAAACTGCTTGCTTCGCGGGGCCGCATTAACAAATGTTGTCCGTGAACGCGAGGAGCGCATGACGACCTACGTTCTGGTTCATGGCGCGTGGCACGGCGGCTGGTGCTGGAGCCGGGTCGCCCGCGCGCTGAAGGAGTCCGGCGCCGAGGTCTACACGCCGACGCTCACCGGGCTGGGCGAGCGGGCGCATCTCGCCTCGCGCGAGGTCGGCCTGGAGACGCACGTCGCCGACGTGCTCGGGGTGCTGGAGGCGGAGGACCTCAGCGGCGTCGTCCTCGCCGGCCACAGCTACGCCGGGATGGTGGTCACCGCGGTCGCGGACCGCGCTAGCGCGAGGATCGCGCGCCTGGTCTATCTCGATGCCGTGGTCCCTCGCCATGGCCAGTGCCTGTACGACCGCGCGCCGGCGCAGGTCAAGGCGCATTTCGAGGAGCACGCAAGGACCGGCGGCGAAGGCTGGCGCGTCCCCGTCACCGCAGCGAGCGCGCAGTTCCTCGGCCTGACGCGCGAGGACGACCTGCGCTGGGTGATGCCGAGGCTCACGCCGCACCCGATCCGCACCTTCCGGGAGGCGGTGCAGCTGCGCTCGGACCCGGCTGCGGTGCCGCGCCGCTATATCAACTGCATCGGCGACAAGCCGCCGGGGCAGCCGAGGACCGTGCAGGCGGAGGGCATAGCCGATTACCGCGAGCTGCGGACGGGACACGACGCAATGGTGACCGCTGCGCAGGATGTGGCGGCGCTGCTGCAGCTAGCTTGAACGGCAGCACTCTCGAGGAGACCCCGTGTTCAAGAAAATCGATCACGTCGAAATCGTCACCAACGAGCCCGAGCGCAGCGTCGCGTTCTACACCGGCGTTCTGGGCTTCAAGCTGAAGTTCCGCGACAGCGTGCCGCTGCCCGGCGGGGACGGCGCCCTCGACATCGTGTACCTCGACCTGGGCGGCACGGCGATCGAGCTGCTCACCTACGGGGGCATGCCGGCCGAGCCGGCGCCGCAGAAGTTGCAGCTCGGCTACCGCATGATGGCGCTCGAGGTCGACGACATGAAGCGCACGCTCGAGTACCTGAAGGGCAAGGGCGTCGATCCCGTGTGGGGCCCGGTGTTCCGCGAGAAATACGCGCGCGCGGAAATCCGCGACCCGAACGGCTACCCTATCGAGCTCAGGCAGTGGAATCCGTGAAACCCGCCGTGCCGGGTCCCCGGTCGTAAGGTTCGGCGTACCCGATCCGACGGTTCATTCGGAGCTTTTGCGCGCTCGTCGGGTACATGCGGGGCTAAGACGTCATGAAAGTGCTTGCGATTCCAGGCAGTCTCCGCGCAGCGTCGATTAACGCGGCGTTCTGCCGCGCTGCCGCGCGCCTCGCCCCATCCCCGCTGCAGCTCTCGGTGTTCGAAGGGCTTCGCGCCCTTCCGCTCTTCAATCCCGATCTGGAAGCAAATCCGCCCAGGGCGGTTCAAGAGTTCCGCGCGTCCGTCGCCGAAGCCCGCGCGCTCATCATCGCGAGCCCCGAGTACGCCCACGGCATCTCCGGCGTCATGAAGAACGCGCTCGACTGGCTGGTCAGCTTCGAGGGGTTCATCGACAAGCCCGTCGCCGTCGTCAACACCTCCGCTCGCGCCAGCCACGCCGACGACGCCCTGCGGGAGGTCCTGCGGACCATGTCGGCCCGCATTCTTTCCGAGGCGTCGGTAACGCTCCCGCTCCTCGGCTCGTGCACGACCGAAGAAGCCATGCTTTCTTCCGCCGAGGTGGCGCTGCAGATCCGGAGCATGCTTGCGGCCCTGGCCAGCGCCGTCTCGGGCGAAGGCGATTCGGGGCCCGCGTTTCCGATCGCATGAGAAGACCCCAGCTTCGGATCGCCCGGCCGGTGACCGACCTGGCGGTGACGCAGGCCATGTACTGTCGCGGCCTCGGGCTTCGCGTCATCGGGCGCTTCGAGGACCACGAGGGATTCGACGGCGTGATGCTCGGTGTCGCCGGATCGGGCTATCATTTCGAGTTTACGCGCTCCCGGAGGCATCCGGTCGCGCCCACGCCCACCGCCGAGGACCTGGTGGTCTTCTACATTCCGAAGCCCGCCGAGTGGCGAAGCGCCTGCGCCGACATGCAGGCCGCCGGGTTCAGACCGGTCGCGGCGTTCAATCCGTACTGGGACGTTCGCGGACGCACGTACGAAGACCGGGACGGGTACCGCATCGTTCTGCAGAATGACGAGTGGAGCAATGCTGAAGTCTGACTGCCGGCTTCTCGTATTGGCGCTTTCGGCCGCCGTGGCCGGCTGCCCGCTCACCCCCGTCCTCAACGAAACGACGCCGCCCACGCTGTACTTCACGGTGTGGTACGAAAACGC
>JBGQKK010000201.1:0-5737 GCA_041499545.1 Gammaproteobacteria bacterium
CGCGGCTGATGAACGCGTTGCGCGAGCGCACCACGCGCATAAAAATGACCGACCAGGGCTGCATGCTGCGCGCCTACAGCCGCGCCATCGTCGACACCGTCAACACCTGCCGCGAGATCAACACCTTCATCCCCGCCCTCGCGTATACCTTCGCCGAGCGCCCGACGGAGATCGAAGTCGCGCACGAGGAGCGCGCGGCGGGAGATTCGAAGTATTCCCTCTACAAGCTCGTCCGGCTCAACTTCGACCTGGTCACCGGGTTCTCGGTGATGCCGCTGCAGCTGTTTTCGCTGTCGGGCATCGTCATCTCGCTGCTGTCGATCGGGTTCGTGCTGATCCTCGCGGTGCGGCGCCTCATGATCGGGCCGGAGGCCGAGGGCCTGTTCACGCTGTTCGGCATCGCCTTTTTCCTCATCGGCGTGACGCTCTTCGGCATCGGCCTCCTCGGGGAGTACATCGGGCGAATCTACGAGCAGGTGCGCGAGCGCCCCCGCTACGTGATCCAGGCGATACTCGAGCAAAAAGAGTGACCCGTGCCGTCGTATTCGCGTATCACGACGTCGGCTGTCGCTGCCTCGGCGTCCTGCTCGACCGCAAAGTCGAGGTGCCCCTGGTGGTCACCCACGCCGACGACCCCAAGGAAAATCTCTGGTTCGGTAGCGTCGCGGCGCTCGCGCGCGCCCGGGGCATCGAGACCGTCACTCCCGGCGACCCCAACGCCGCGGAGTTCGTCGCAAAGGTGCGCGGTCTCGCGCCGGATATTCTTTTCTCGTTCTACTATCGGTCGATGCTCGGGCGCGCGCTTCTTGCGATCCCCGCTCGCGGGGCCTACAACATGCACGGCTCGCTCCTTCCCAAGTACCGCGGCCGCGCCCCGGTCAACTGGGCCGTGCTCCACGGGGAGACGCAGACCGGCGCCACGCTGCACGAGATGGTCGTAAAACCGGATGCCGGCCGCATCGTCGACCAGGAGGCCGTCCCGATTCTCCCGGACGAGCTCGCGGTCGACGTGTTCGGAAAGGTGACCGGAGCGGCCGAGCGTGTGCTCGCGCGGAGCCTGCCGGGGCTCCTCGACGGCAGCGCCGTGCTGCGCGCCCAGGATCTGTCGAAAGGCAGCTATTTCGGCGGGCGCAAGGCCGAGGACGGCCGCATCGACTGGAGCCAGCCCGCCAAGCGCATACACGACCTGGTGCGCGCGGTCGCCCCGCCCTACCCCGGAGCTTTCACCGAAGCCGAGGGCAAACGGCTGCGCCTGCTGCGAACGCGCCTGCTCCCGCGGCAGAACCCCGCGCGCGCCTCGGCGTTTCTCCACGCGGAGGCCGGGCGCTGCCTGGCCGCCTGCGCCGATGGCGGCGTACTCGAGGTCCTCGAGGCGGAACTGGACGGCAAGCCGATCTCCGCGCAAGAATTCGCCAATCGCATCGGTACCCGCAGGGTCGCGATGCACTAAGGAATCCCAATGAAACGAATCCTGATCCTCGGCGTAAACGGCTTCATCGGCCACCACCTCTCCAAGCGCATCGTCGAGACGACCGACTGGGAGGTCTATGGCATGGACATGCAGACCGACCGCGTCGAGGATCTCCTCGATCACGAGCGCTTCCACTTCTTCGAGGGCGACATCACCATCAACCGCGAGTGGATCGAGTACCACGTGCGCAAGTGCGACACGGTGCTGCCGCTGGTGGCGATCGCGACCCCGGCGACCTACGTCAAGCAGCCGCTCAAGGTGTTCGAGCTCGATTTCGAGGCGAACCTGCCGATCGTGCGCGGATGCGTGAGGCACGGCAAGCGCCTGTTGTTTCCGTCCACCTCGGAGGTCTACGGCATGTCCCCGGACCGCGAATTCGACCCCGACAGCTCGCCGCTCGTCTATGGGCCGATCAACAAGCCGCGCTGGATCTACGCCTGCGCGAAGCAGCTCATGGACCGCGTCATCCACGCCTACGGCATGATGGAAGGGCTCGACTACACGCTGTTCCGGCCGTTCAACTGGATCGGCTCGGGTCTGGACAACCTGAACGCCGCCAAGGAAGGAAGCTCGCGCGTCATCACCCAGTTCCTCGGACACATCGTCCGGGGCGAGCCGATCAAGCTGGTGGACGGCGGGCGGCAGAAGCGCGCCTTCACCTACATCGACGACGGCATCGATGCGCTGGTGAAGATCATCGACAACCCGCGGCGAGTCGCTACCGGGAAGATCTACAACATCGGCAATCCCAAGAATAATTACTCGGTGAAGGAGCTGGCCGGCATGATGCTGAAGCTCGCGCTCGAGTACCCCGAGTACCGCGACAACGCGAAGAAGGTACGGCTGGTGAACACCACCGCGGCACAGTACTACGGCAAGGGCTACCAGGACGTGCAGAACCGCGTACCCAAGATCACGGGCACGACCAAAGACCTCGGGTGGAAACCGCAGGTCGGCATGCGCCAGGCGCTGAGGCACATCTTCGACGCTTACCGGACGCAGATCCAGGAAGCAGCTGGTCTAGTGGAATGAGGGCTGGTGGAATGAAGCTCGCCCTCAAGGTCGACGTCGATACCTACCACGGCACCCGCAAGGGGGTGCCGCGCCTGGTCGACCTGCTGAAGAAGCTCGGCGCGGGCGCGACCTTCCTCTTCAGCCTCGGCCCGGATCACACCGGGCGCGCCATCAAGCGCGCGTTCCGCCGCGGATTTCTCGCAAAGGTGTCGCGCACCTCGGTCCTTTCCCACTACGGCCTGCGGACCCTGCTCTACGGCACGCTCCTTCCCGGGCCCGACATCGGCCGGCGCTGCGGCGCCGTCATGCGCTCGGTGCGCGACGCGGGATTCGAAGTCGGCATCCATTCCTGGGATCACGTCAAGTGGCAGGACGGCGTGGGTGAGGCCGACGCGGGCTGGACCGAGCGACAAATGCGCCTGGCGCGCGAGCGCTTCGAGGACATCTTCGGCGAGCCCGCCCGCGCGCACGGCGCCGCGGGCTGGCAGACGAACCTGCACGCGCTGCGCCTGACCCAGCGCCTGGGCTTCGACTACGCCTCGGACACGCGCGGGACCCGCCCCTTCATCCCGGTGTGGCGCGCCGAGATCGTCGCCTGCCCGCAGTTGCCGACGACCTTGCCGACGCTCGACGAGCTGATCGGCACGAACGGCCTGACCGCGAAGAACGTCGCCGAGCACATGCTCGGCCTCACGCGAGAAGCGCCGCCCGCGGGGCATGTCTATACGCTCCACGCCGAGATCGAGGGCGGAAAGCTCGCGGGCGCATTCGAGGCGATGCTCGCCGGCTGGAAGAGCCAGGGCTACGAGCTCGTCCCCCTGCGCGCCCTCGCCGAGGATCTCGATCTGAAAAATCTTCCGCGCAACGAAATCGCGCTCGGCCCGGTCGCCGGGCGCTCGGGCTCACTGACGCTCCAGGGCAAGGAATTTCTCTCGTGAACGGGCTCTTCCCCGGATTCAAGCAGAGGCGCATCAGGACCAGCGGCGCCGCGATCAACCTCGTCCACGGCGGCGTGGGTCCGCCGCTGCTCCTGCTGCACGGCTATCCGCAGACCCACACGATCTGGCACAAGGTCGCGCCCGAGCTGGCGAAGCACTATAGCGTCGTCGCCTCAGATCTGCGCGGCTACGGCGACAGCGAGAAGCCGCACGGGCTGCCCGACCATTCGAACTATTCCAAGCGCGCGATGGCGCAGGACCAAGTGGAAGTCATGCGCGCGCTCGGGCACGAGGAATTCTTCGTGGCGGGTCACGATCGCGGAGCCCGCGTCGCGCATCGCATGGCGCTCGACCACCCGCGGCAGGTGTCGAAGCTCGCCGTGCTCGACATCGTGCCGACGCGCACCATGTACTCGCGCGTGTCGCGCGAGTTCGCCAAGGCCTACTACCACTGGTTCTTCCTGCTTCGCCCGGAGCCCATTCCCGAGACGCTGATCGGCGCGAATCCGGATTTCTATCTGGAGAGCCACATGGGAACGCGCCACGCCGGCCTCAAGGCCTTCGCCCCCGAGGCGCTCGCCGAATACCGCCGTTGCTTTCGCGACCCGGCGGCGATTCACGCGAGCTGCGAGGATTACCGCGCCGCCGAATCGATCGACCTCGAGCACGACGAGTCCGACATTGCTCGCAAGCTCGCCTGCCCGCTGCTCGTCCTGTGGGGCAAGCACGGCACCATAGCGCGCTGCTTCAAGCCGCTCGAGGACTGGGCGGAGCGGGCCGAGAGCGTGCAGGGGCGCACGCTGGACTGCGGTCATTACATCCCCGAAGAAGCGCCCGCGGAATGCTTGAGCGAGCTCACCCGGTTCTTCGTATAAGCCGTAAAATATCCGGATGGCCGACAAAGCGGTAGGCGACTTCGCATTGCCCGCAACCGGCGGCGGCGAATTCCGGCTCTCGGCGCTCAAGTCCAAGCTGGTGGTTCTGTACTTCTACCCGAAGGACAACACCCCGGGGTGCACTACCGAAGGCGCGCAATTCCGCGATCTGCATGCCCGATTCCAGAAAGCCGGGTGCGCGGTGTACGGTGTTTCACGCGACAGTCTCAAATCGCACGAGAATTTCAAGGCCAAGATGGGATTTCCTTTCGAGTTGCTGTCCGACGAAGACGAGAAAGTCTGCAATCAGTTCGGCGTCTTGAAGATGAAGAACATGTACGGCAAGAAGGTGCGCGGCATCGAGCGCAGCACTTTCGTTCTCGACCGCGATCGCGTCATCCAGCGCGAGTGGCGCGGAGTCAAGGTCCCGGGCCACGCCCAGGAGGTGCTTGATTTTGTTGAAGCCAACTGAACGGCGGCTCGATTCCGAGCGCGCCGCCGCGCGCGCATCTGCGTCGAAGCCCGTGCCGTCCCGCCGAAGCCGCCCGAAGACCCAGCACTCCAGCACCAAGCTGTTCGTCCTGGATACGAACGTCCTGATGCACGATCCCACGAGCCTGTTCAGGTTCGAGGAGCACGACGTATTCCTGCCGATCATGACGCTCGAGGAGCTCGACAACCACAAGAGCGGCATTTCCGAGATCGCGCGCAACGCGCGCCAGGCGAGCCGCTTCCTGGACGACATCGTCAGCCACGCAACAGGGCCGATCTCGAAGGGAATTTCCCTCAAGCGCCACGACGCCGACATCGCCACGGGGCGCCTCTACCTCCAGACCGAGGCGATCAACGGTCACTTGCCGGCGAGCCTGCCGCTTGGAAAGACCGACAATCACATCATCGGCGTGGTCATCTTCCTGCAGAAGCGCGACCCGAGCCGCCAGGTGATCCTGGTGTCCAAGGACATCAACATGCGCATCAAGGCGCATGCGCTCGGTCTGCTGGCCGAGGACTACTACAACGACAAGGTGCTCGAGGATACCGACCTCCTCTATACCGGAGTGCGAGAACTGCCGCCGGATTTTTGGGAGGAGCACGGCCGGGACGTCGAATCCTGGAAGCGGGACGGCCGCGCCTATTACCGCATCGCCGGGCCGCTGTGCGAGGAGCTCCTGCTGAACGAGTTCGTCTACCAGGAAGGCGAGCGCCCCCTGCTCGCGAGCGTGAGGGAGATTACCGGGCGCACCGCCGTGCTCGAGACGGTGCGCGACTTCACGCACGTGAAGAACAACGTCTGGGGCATCACTGCCCGAAACCGCGAGCAGAATTTCGCGCTCAATCTGCTGATAAATCCGGAGATCGATTTCGTGACCCTGCTCGGTCAGGCGGGAACCGGCAAGACGCTGCTTGCGCTCGCGGCGGGCCTCGTCCAGACCCTGGAG
>JBGQKK010000202.1:0-5728 GCA_041499545.1 Gammaproteobacteria bacterium
CAGCTTCGGCGTCTTCGTCGTCGTCACGATGTTCACCGTGATGGTGCGCCACCGCTACAACCAAGCGCACGGCGACTCGACTCACCTGATCGGCATGAAGACCAGCCGCCGGCGCCACCATCCTTGATTTCCCCGGGCGCGCCCCCAAGTTGCTGCGATCATGGGCGCAAATCCCGGCTTTGTTCCGCGCGACGAGGTCCTGCTCGACGCTTACTCGGCGGCGGTCGTGGCGGCCTCCGAGCGCGTCGGCCCGGCGGTGGTGCACGTCGAAGTCGCGCAAGCTCCGCAAAATGGAGGCGCTGAACCGCGCCGCGGCACCGGCTCGGGATTCGTGTTCACGCCCGACGGGCTCATTCTCACCAACAGCCACGTGGTGCACGGCGCGCGGCTCATCCGCGTGAGCTTCGCCGACGGGAACGTCCAGGATGCCGACCTCGTCGGCGACGATCCGGACACCGACGTCGCGGTGATCCGAGCCGCCGGGCACCAGCTGCCCGCGGCCGCCCTCGGCAGCTCGCGCGCGCTTCAGGTCAGGCAGCTCGCGATCGCCATCGGCAATCCCTACGGCTTTCAGCACACGGTCACCGCGGGCGTGGTGAGCGCTCTCGGCCGCAGCCTGCGCTCGATGACCGGCAGGCTGATCGACGACGTAATCCAGACCGACGCGGCGCTCAATCCGGGAAACTCGGGGGGACCGCTGGTGAATTCCAGGGGCGAGGTGATCGGCGTGAACACCGCGATCATCCCCTTCGCCCAGGGGATCTGCTTCGCCACCGCCATCGACACGGCCAAGTGGGTGTTCGAGCAACTCCTGCGCTTCGGACGCGTTCGCCGGGCCTACATCGGCGTGGCCGGGGCGACCATCCCGATCTCGCGCCGTGCGGTGCGGTTCCACGAGCTCGAAGCGGAATCCGGCGTGCGCGTCGAATCGGTGGAACCGGGCGGCGAAGCGACGCGGGCGGGCATCGAGCCCGGCGACGTCATCATCGGCTACGACGGAGAAAGCGTTGCGGGGATCGACGACCTGCAACGGATACTCACCGGCGATCGGATCGGAAAGCGTACCGCGGTGACGGTATTGCGCCGCGCGCAGAAGCTCGAGTTGCCGATCCAGGCCGCCGAAACGCCCGCGCGCTAGGGAACGGTCAGAGCACGACCGGCTTGTCGGGAAGCTCGTTGCGGGGCTCGCCGGAAGGCGGGAAGTGCTCGGCCAGCAGATCGCTGATCGCGCGCACGCCGATCACCGCGCCGCGCTCGAACTGTCCGCGGGCGAATTCCTGCTGCATCTCTCCGCAGATCGCTTCCCAGGCCGCGGTCCCCACCTTGGAATGGACTCCCCGGTCGGCGACCAGCTCGACGCGCCGGTCGGCGAGCAGCAGATAGATCAATACCCCGGAATTGTGATGGGTGTCCCACACCCGCAGGCGCCCGAACCAACCGACCGCGCGCTCGCGGGATTGGACTCCGTGCAACAGATCGGTAAGCGGGAGCGAACCTTCCACCGCGAAGCGCAGCTGGCCGCCGTGGCGCCGTTCCTCTTCGCCGATCGCTTTTTCGATCGCCTGCATAGCCGCCGGCGGAAAGGCGCGCCTCACCGTGTGATGGTCGGTGAGCAGATGCCGAAGGAGGCGTGTCCAGTCCATGCTTATCTCACCACCTTCCCGAGGCGCCGCCGCCGCCGAAGTCCCCGCCGCCGCCGCTGAAGCCCCCCCCGCCGCCGAACCCGCCGCCGCCCGACCATCCTCCGCCTCCGCCCCAGCCCCCGCCCGTCCATCCGCCGCGGCCGCCCCCCATGCCGGCGGCGAGCGTGACGAAGAACCCGATCACGCCGCCGATCACGGCGAACACGAGCACGCCGGCCGCAAACCAGACGATCGCGCCGACGATCGCCCCGGAAACGGTGGCGCCCGCCACGCGGCCGAAGACCCGCTTGAAGATCGCGTCCCCGAGCACGAGCGCAACGAACAGCCAGAAAATCGTCTGGAAGTCGATGTGCGGGGCGGCGCCCGGGCGCGGCTGCGGCGCAGGCAGGCCCTCCCCTTCGATCAGCTTCATGAGGGCGTCGCTGCCGGCTGCGATTCCGCCCGCGAAGTCTCCCGATTTGAATCGCGGGGCGATGAGCTCGCTCACGATGCGCTTGGCGAGCGCGTCGGGGATCGCGCCCTCGAGCCCGCGCCCGACCTCGATGCGCAACGCGCGGTCGTCCTTCGCGACGATCAGGATCACGCCATCGTCGACGCGCGCGCGCCCGATCTTCCAGGCCTCGGCGACGCGGATCGAGTATTGCTCGATCGTTTCGGGCTGGGTCGAAGGCAGCATCAGCACCGCGATCTGGCTGCCCTTGGCGCGTTCGAAATCGCGCAGCCGCGATTCGAGGCTCTGGATCTCCGATGCGGAAAGCGTTCCGGTGAGATCGGTGACGCGCGACTTGAGCGGCGGCACCGCCACCTCGTCCGCGGCGAACGCCGCGAGCGCGAAGAGCAAAGCGGCGCCGGCCGCGGCGAGGCCGAGCCCGCGCCTGAGCATGGCTTACTGCTTGGCCGGAGCGGCCGGCTTGCCGAAGTCGACCGTCGGCGGCTTGGCGATGGCTTTCTCGTCCTCGACCGCGAAGTTGGGCTTGGTCTGGTAGCTGAACATCATCGCGGTCAGGTTGACCGGGAACTGGCGGATGAGGACGTTGTACTCCTGCACCGCCTTGATGAAGCGATTGCGCGCGACCGAAATGCGGTTCTCCGTGCCCTCGAGCTGCGCCTGGAGATCCCGGAAATTCGCGTCCGACTTCAGCTCCGGATACTTTTCCACGACGATCAGCAGCCGCGACAGCGCGCTGCTCATTCCCGCCTGAGCCTGCTGAAAGTTTTGGAACGCGGCCGGGTCATTGAGAAGCTCCGGCGTTGCCTGAATGCTGCCGACGCGAGAGCGCGCCTCCGTGACCCCGATCAGCACCTGCTGCTCCTGCGCGGCGAACCCCTTGACCGTGTTGACCAGGTTGGGAATGAGATCGTTGCGCCGCTGGTACTGGTTGAGCACCTCGGACCACGCCGACTTGACCTGCTCGTCGGAGCGCTGGATGTCGTTGTAGCCGCAGCCTGCCAGGGCCGTTGCGGCGAGGACTAGGACTGCTGCCCAGAGTTTGCGCATGGGTTCCTCCTGAATGATTCTGCCCCTAAATGGAGACCGCTGCGGGAGATTACAAGCCCGCAATGGTGCGGCGGGCGAAGCACAGATCTTCCCAGGCCTTGGCCTTGTCGGGCAGGCTGCGCAGCAGGTACGCCGGGTGATAGGTCACGATGAGCGGCACGCCCTGGTAGCGATGCAGGCGCCCGCGCAGGCTTGCGATGCTCGACTCGGTGCCGAGCAGCGTCTGCACCGCGAAGCGACCCATGGCGAGGATGAGCTTGGGCTTGATCAGCTCGAGCTGGCGCAGCAGGTGCGGCGCGCACTGGGCGACCTCGAAAGGCTCGGGGTTGCGGTTCCCCGGGGGCCGGCACTTGAGCACGTTGCAGATGTAGACGTTGTCGCCGCGCTTCAAGCGGATCGCCGCCAGCATATTGTCGAGCAGGCGGCCCGCTTGCCCTACGAAGGGCTCGCCGCGCGCATCCTCCTCGGCGCCCGGGGCCTCGCCCACCAGCAGCCAGTCGGCCTGCTCGTCGCCGACGCCGAAGACGGTTTGAGTGCAGGTCTTGCGCAACCCGCAGGCTTCGCAGGCTTTCACCGCCGACTTCAGCTCCGGCCAGTCCATGCGCAGGATGCGCGCCGCGCGCTCGTCGGCGAGATCGAGCTTGGCGCTGCCCGTGAGGCCGGGGACGGGCGCGGGCCGCGCAGGCGCGACGCGCCGGGGAGCCGGCCGCGGCGGCGCCTCCGCCGGGGGAGTGGCCCGAGCCTTCCCGCGCAGCTTCCACACGGGGCCCAGCCCCATCTCCCGCAGATAGCGCTCGCGCTTCGCGTCCAAAGACCGGTTCACAGGTCGAGCGCCAGGACCAGCGCGTCCTCGCGTCCTTTGCGCGCGGGATAGTAGCCGCGCCGCACGCCGATCTGCCGGAAACCGCAGCCCGAATACAGGCGCTGGCCCGCGTCGTTGGTGGGACGCACCTCGAGAAACAGGACTTTCGCCTTGTGCTCGCGCGCGAACTGCACGATGTTGTGGAGCAGCTTGCGCCCGTGCCCGCGACGCTGCGAGCGGGCGGCGACGGTGAGGTTCAGGAGGTGCGCCTCCCCCGCGGCGAGCATGAGCACCGCATAGCCGATCACGCGCCTGCCCTCGCGGATCACCCAGCATGCGTAGCCCGCGCGCAAGGAGTCGCGGAAGTTTCCGAGCGTCCAGGGGAATTCGTAGAGGCTCTCCTCGATCTCTAGCACCGCGCGCAGGTCGGTCTCGCGCATCGGCTCGAACTCGGCGGCGGGCCGCAGGACGGCGCTCATGCGCGCTCGCTCGTCTTCTTCGCGACCTTGTCGCGCAGATACACCGGCACCGCCGCTTCCGGGTCTCTTGCCTCGCCCGCGGCGAAGCGCGGCAGGGCGAGCTTCAGCACGGCGCGCGCGCTCGGCGCCATATCGGGACGGGTTTGCGAAATGCAGCTTCCGAGCCGCGACGCGAGGCGATCGCGATGCGCAGCGAAGCCGTCGCCGCATCCCATCCAGTCGCTTCCGGAAGGAACCGGAACGGCCTCGGGCTTGTATAGGCCCGGCGCGGAGACCTCTTCCCACCCAGAGCCGGCCTTGCGGTACGCCGCGTAGTACACCTCGCCCATGTGCGCGTCGATGCAGGCGATAACCTTTCCCCCGCGTTCGGCCGCATCCTCCGCCAGAGCAAGCAGGCTCCCCACTCCCACCACGCCTATCCCACGCGCGAGCGCGAGCCCCTGGGTCACGCCCGCCGCGATGCGCAAGCCCGTGAAGGAGCCCGGGCCCTGGCCGTAGGCGATGCCTTCGATCTGCGCAAGCGCGAGCTTAGCCTCGGCGAGGACTTCCTCCACCATCCCGAGAACTCTCTCGGCCTGTCGCTGCGCCGAGGGCTCGCTGCGCGAGTAGAGCGCGCCGCCTCGGCTCGCCGCCACCGAGCAGGAATCGGTCGAAGTATCGATCGCGAGCAGATTCATGCAGCCGAATTCTAGCGGAACGCGCGCCTGCTTGACGCAGGCTGCGTCTGCAACCATGATTCGGCTACTCGTTCAAACACGCTCTTCCCGGAGGAGACATGTCGCGCTTGCTGATTTCCTTTGCCCTGGGCCTGTCGGCTGCGACCGTGTTCGCCCAGGACGGCTATCCGACCCACCCGGTCGCCATGGTCGTGGCTTTTCCGCCCGGCGGCGTCGCCGAGCTCACCGGGCGGCCCACCGCGATCGCGATGGAAAAGGTGCTGAAGCAGCGCGTCATCATCGAGAATCGGCCCGGCGCCGCCGGGGCGACGGGGAATGCCTACGTTGCCAATTCGAAGCCCGATGGGTACACCTTGCTCATGGCGCTGTCGTCGATTTCCGTCATCCCGGAAGCCGAGCGTCTTCAAGGTCACAAGCCGCCCTATGAATTGAGCCAGTTCGCCCCGATCGCGCTGGTCTCCGCCGACCCCGTCGTCCTGGTCGTGCGCAGCGAGGCGCCGTGGAAGACCGTCCAGGAATTCGTCGCCGACGCGAAGCAGCGGCCGAACAAGATCACCTACAGCTCCTCCGGGATCTACGGCGCGCTGCACATGCCGTTCGTCATGCTCGAGCACGCCACCGGCACCAGC
>JBGQKK010000203.1:0-5711 GCA_041499545.1 Gammaproteobacteria bacterium
CACGAGCAGGACGAGGAACCCCGCTCTCACCAGTCCTCCTTCACCGCGCGGATCGCCTCCGCGCTCATCGCATGGCGCCCGCTGGCGATCGCCGTGAGCGTCGCCATCGCCAGCATCACCGCCACAAATTCCGCGAGGAGCCGCCACGGCATGTGCAGCTCCATGCCCCAGTGGAACGACTGGGGATTGACCACGTTGATGAGCACCAGGCTGATGAGCCAGCCGAGGGCGAGCCCCACTGCCAGGCCCAGGCCGCTCACCAGTAGACCTTCGCCCGCGAGCAGCGCGCCGATCTGGCGCCGCGTCATGCCGATGTGGCGCAGCACGCCGAACTCGCGCCGGCGCGCGAGCACCAGCGCGCCGAAGCTCGACGAGAGCCCGAACAGGCCGATGACCACCGCCACCACTTCCAGCGCGTAGGTCACGGCGAAAGTGCGGTCGAAGATCTTCAGCGAGACCTCGCGGATCTCCTCCGGGCCGCTCATCTCGATGTTGGCGCCGCCGGCAAGGCGCGCCTCGATATCCCGCCTGACGCTCGCCGCGTCGGCGCCCGGCGCAAGCCACACCGCGGCGTCGTTGGCGTAGGCGTCGCCGGTGTAGCGCAGATATTCGTAGCGCTCGATCAGCACCGCGCCCTGCTGGCGCGCGTAGTCGCGCCACACGCCGGCGACGGTGAAGCGCGCGCGCCGTCCGCCCAGCGGCAGCTCTATCACCTGGCCCGGCCGCCACTGGTACAGGTCGGAGGCGACTTCGCTCACCCATGCCGGAGGCGGGTCGCCCGCCTTCGGCGCGTAGGCCGCACCGACGAGCGGCGGCACCCTGCCCTCGGCTTCGACCGCTCTCGCCAGCAGCGTGATGGGCGGCTTGTCCGGATCGACGGCGAGGCGCTGGACGCGAAGGAATTCGACGCGGCGCATCCCGGGGAGCCCCGCGATCGCCTGCTGGTCCGCAGTCGAGAGGTAGGCCGTGTCGGACCCCGGTCCCGTCCTGAGGTAGAGGTCCGCCGGCAGGACCCGCTCCAGCCACTCGTCCAGCGACTGCCGGAACGAAGCGACCATGATCGCCATGGAAACCATCAGGCTCACGGCCGCGACGATGGCGGCGAGGCTGACTCCCGCCTGCCCCGGGGCGCCGCGAAGCTGCAGCAGGCCCAGGCGCGCCGACATCGGACCGAGGGCGGGCGCGAGGCGGAAAGCGAGGACGGCGATGCGCGGCATCAGCATCACCGTCCCGACCAGGAGGAGCGCGATGGCGAGATAGCCGGCGAGCGGCAGGCCGTGCACCGGCCCGACTTGTGTGAGGGCCGTCCCCGCGGCGAGCGCGGCGAGCCCGGGCCACGCCCGCTGCAGCGGCTCGAAGGCGCGTCCCTCGTCTCCCGCCTTGAGCGCGGCCGCCGGCGCTGCGCCCGCGGCCTCGAGTGCAGGCGCGAGACTCCCCATCACCGTGGCGAGAACCCCTAGAACGAAGAACAGCGCGAGCGCCGGCCAGTCGATCGCGAGCTCGGGCGTGAGGCCCCGGAAATAACCGCCGCCCAGCTCGGCGCCGAAATGCCGCAGCACGAAGGCCGCGGCCGCGTACCCCAGGGCGATTCCGGCGAGAGCGCCCGCCACGCCCACCCCCGCCGCCTCGGCGAGCAGCAGCCCGATGAGCCCGCGGCGCGTGACGCCGAGAACGCGAAGCAGGGCGAACTGCGCGCGACGCCGCACCACGGCGAGCGCCTGCGCGGAAAAAACCAGCAGCCCGCCGGTGAATAGCGCCACCAGCGCGAGCACGTTGAGGTTGACGCGGTAGGCGCGCGACGGCGCACCGCTGCGCTCCACTTCCGCTTCGGGCCGCTCGACCACGGTTCCCGGGGGCAGCTCGGCCTGCAAGCTCGCCGCGAAGCGTTGCGCGTCCACGCCCGGGTGCAAGCGCAGATCCACGCGATTCAGGAACCCCGACCTCCCCAACGTCGCCTGCGCGGCCCCGATATCGACGATCGCGAAACGCTGGCGGCGGGCTTCCCCTAGCACCCCGGCGACCCGCAGCGAGAGCACGCGCAGTCCCACCTGGACGGAGAGCGCGTCGTCCTTCGCGAGCCCCAGCCACTCGGCGGCGGCGGCGGAGAGAAAGATCCGGTCGGGCCGCAGAAAATCCAGCCGCTCGCCCGCCCCTCCGCCCGCGAGGAACGGTTGAATGCGCGCGGCGCGGAAGATATCCAGGCCCAAGACCTGAAGCGGCTCGCGCCTACCCGGAAGCTTGACCTCGACCTCGAGCACGGGGCTCGCTACCGCGACCTCGCGCAAGGCGGCGAGGCGCGGATAGAGCGACTCGTCGAATCCCGCCCGCGGGCCCCGCACGGCGAGGTCGGCCTCGCCCGAGAGGGTCTGAACCGCCGCTGCGAATTCGTTGATCGCCGCCTGGTTGATGAGCTGGACGGCGTAGCCGAGCGCGACGCCGAGCGCGATGGCGAGCACCGAGAGCGCGAGCCTGCCGGTTTGCTGCAGGAAAGGGGCAAGGACGAGGGACCGACGGACCCGGTATCGGCTCATTCCCCGATGTTAGCGCCGCGCGGCGGGAGAGCCAATCAGCTGATGAGGCCGTGCCTCATCGAGAATTTCACCAGCTCGACGGTATCGCGGACCTTGAGCTTCTTCATGATCCGCGCCCGGTAGGTCTCGACGGTCTTGGGCGAGAGCGACAGGGCCTGCGCGATCGCCGCGTTGGTGCGTCCCTCGACGACCAGCTGGAGGACGTCCCGCTCGCGCAGGGAGAGGCTGTCCAGCGGGCTGACGTTGGTGCCCTCGCGCAGGTAATCGTCGATCACCGTCTCGGTGATCCGGTGGCTGAGATAGCGCTTGCCCGCCCGCAACGCGCGGATCGCGTCCACGACTTCCTCGCCCGCGGATTCCTTCAGCACGTAGCCTTGCGCGCCAGCTTGCAAGGCGCGGTAGATGTGCTCAGCGCTCAGGTACATCGAGAGGATCAGGACCCGGGTCTCGGGACAGCGCTCGACGATGCGGCGCGTCGCCTCGACGCCGTCCAGCTCGGGCATGGCGATGTCCATGATGACGATGTCCGGGCGCAAGCGAAGCGCCTCGGCGACCGCCTCGCGGCCGTTGCCCGCGACCGCCACCACCTGCAAGTCGTTGCCGTCTTCGAGCAGCGCCCGAAGTCCGTCCCTCACGACCGCGTGGTCGTCGGCGAGCATCACTGACACGGGCATTTCGCCTCCTGCTTCAAGCGTTGTATTCCACCAGAACCTGCACCCCGCTGTTGGGGCCGGCTTTCAGCGTGAACTGGGCCCCCACCGCCTCGGCCCGCTCGCGCATGATGAGCAGCCCCCATCCCGCCTCCGCGCGGGGACCTTCGATCCTCTGCGGATCGAAGCCCACGCCGTTGTCGCTCACCGACAGCACGGCGTTGCCGTTCCTGCGCCGGATCGCGATCTCCACGCGCTTGGCGTTGGCGTGCTTCGCGACGTTGTTGAGGGCTTCCTGTGCGATGCGGAACATGGCGAGATCGACCGGCTTGGGCAGCTCCGCGCCCCGGCCCTCTTTTTCGAAGGCGACCGGAATCCCGGTCCGGCGCGAGAAGCCGGTTGCGAGCGAGCGCAGCGCCGCGGGCAGTCCATAGTCGTCGAGCGCATGCGGTCTGAGCTCCGCCATCACGTCGCGCATGGCATCGACTGTGCCTTCGACTAGCGCGCGGCAGTCCTCCAGGCGCGCGCCGAGCTCGGGTTTCGACCCGGCCGGCAGGCCGCCCGCGACGATGGAGAGGTTGATGCCCAGGGCGGTGAGGTTCTGTCCGACCCGGTCGTGCAGCTCCATGGCGAGGAGGCGCCGCTCGGACTCCTGCACTTCGACCAGCCGCCGGGATGTGGTCTTGAGGCGGTCGGCATAGTTGTGAAGATCCTCCTCGGCGCGCTTGCGGTCGGTGATGTCGTGAACGATCTCCGAGAAGCCGCGCAGGTTCCCCGTCTCGTCGCGCAGCGGGGTCACGATCACATGGGCCCAGAACTCGGAGCCGTTCTTGCGCACGCGCCAGCCCTCGCTCTCGTAACGTCCCTGGATCGAGGCGAACTGAAGCTGCATTCCGGGATCGCCCCGCGTGGCGTGATCGGGGAGGAAGAAGCGGGAATAGTGCTTGCCGATGATTTCGTCGGCGAGAAAACCTTCAATGCGCTCGGCCCCGAGGTTCCAGCTGGTGACGTAGCCGTTCATGTCGAGCAGGTAGATGGCGTAATCGCGCACGTTCTCCACCATCATGCGAAAGCGCTCCTGCGAAGCGCGCATCTGCTGCTCGGCCGCCTTGCGCTCGGTGATGTCCTGGCAAACACCGATGACCCGCACCGCTTTGCCCGAGCCGTCCCGGTCGATGCGCGCCTGATTGTGCAAGGTACGCACGGCGCCGTCGGGACGCACGATGCGAAACTGATTCTCGCAGCTGTCCCCGGCGCGCAGCGCGTCCCTCGCGAGCTGCGCTGCGCGCTCCCGGTCGTCGGGATGAACCAAGGGATAGAAGCCGTCGAAGGCCGCGGGCATCTGCTCGCTGCGCAACCCGAAGATACGCCACAGCTGCTCGGACCAGGTGCGCGCGTTGGTCCGCAGGTCCCACTCCCAGCTGCCCAGATTGGCGAGCATCTGCGCTTCCTGGAGCTGGACATCGCGTGCGCGCAGGACTTCCTCGAAACGCCGGCGCTCGGTGACGTCACGCGATACGGCGACGACCCGCTCGACCCGGCCCCGCGTATCGAGCACGGCGCTGCGGTGAGTTTCGATATTGCGCATCTCACCGCTGGGCACCAGGATACGGAACTCGGAATGGCTGTTCTGTCCCTTGTGTACCGTCTCGAGGAACGACCGCCGCACCCGCTCCCGGTCCTCAGGGTGGATGTTCTGGAACGCATCGACGCCGATCACCGTCCGGATATCCCCGAACAGCTTCCCGAAGGCCGGATTGGCATAGACCCGCCGGCCCTGCGGGTCGAGCACGGTGATCAGGTCCGAGGCGTTCTCCGCGATCAGCCGGAAGCGCTCCTCGGACTCGCGCAGGTCTTTCGTCATGCGCGCCGCGAGCGCGAGGGCGCGGTTGCGTGAAGACGAAAGCGAATAGAGCACCCCGAAGAGAAGCAGGCTGGAGAGCAGTCCCGCGACCAGCACGACCGACGACATGAGCCGATCGACGCGGTCGATGACGGCGTCCTTGGGGGCGGTGAAATGGATCTCCCAGGTACGACCGGCGATTTCCATCGGCCTGACCCGGGTGAACAAGACGCTCGGATCCTCCGCGGCAGGCGGCTCGGCCGATTCGCGGGTCAGTTGCCTGCTGTCGAACAGCAGCCGCTCCTTTCCAGGAAGACCCGGGGCGCCTTGGTCGATGGCCGGCCCATAGACCCTGAATCGCGTGTAACGCGTCGTCTTCTCGTCGAGCACGCTCGTCAGCAGGTTCTCCACGTTGAAACCCGCGCCGACTGAGCCGAGGTACGCGGCTCGCCGTTGCTCCACGGTACCGACCGGCATCCCGTTCCGGTATACCGGCAAGCGCATCCCCAATCCAACGTATTCCCGGGTGGCGGTCTTGATGCGAATCGGCAGTCCGGAAGCGGTCAGTCTCCCGGTATCCCGTCCTGATTGCTGCACTGCCGCCATGGCCTCTTTGTCGGTACCCATCGCCGGATTTGCACCGATATCGAGTCCGAACGCGAACTCGAAGCCGGCCATCGGCTCCAG